>NZ_JBWKCI010000004.1:0-342523 GCF_056436565.1 Streptomyces sp. NPDC043726 | reverse complement strand
CGGCCTGATCCCCGCGTGATGGGGGTGTCTCCCGGGTTTTCCCCGGGGGGCACCCCCTTCTGCTTTCCCATCTCAACTACGGAGGTTCTGTCATGCGTTGGTTCGGAGGGCGAGTGGGCTGTGAGGGCCCGTTCCTTCCGGTGCCCGGCTCCGCGCGTGTGTTGTGGGGCGGGAGGTTCCCCCTGTGGCTCGTCGGCTCCTGGGCGGACAGTGAGGTAAGGGTCGTGAGTGACGGCCGTCGGAACATCGCGGTGCTGGGTACCTGTGCCGCCGGTGACGCGGAGCTGACCGCGCTGCTGGACAGCGCCTCGGGTGCCCGGCTGCCGCTGTGGTCGGGTGCCTACACGGTCGTGATCGCCGACGGCGACGGGGTCGCGGTCCACACCGATCTCGGCGGGGCCTGGCCGATCTACGTCAGCGAGTACGCGGACGGTGAGGTCTGGGCGTCCAGTTCCCGGGCGCTGGCTTCGCTGGTGGACGGTCAGCCGGACGACTCCTGGCTCGCCAAGTCGCTGGTTCTGCCGAGCAGCCTGGCCGCCAAGCAGTCCGCGTTCACGGGGGTGACCCCGGTCGACGCCGGGTGCCGTCTGAGTCTGCGCCCGGGGCGTCGATTCGAGGCCGTGCCGGTGTGGCGACCGCAGCAGTCCACCGTCGACGCGTCGGTGGCGAAGCTGCGTGTGGCGCTGGAGGAGGGGGTGGCCGCGCGAGTGCGGCCGGCCCGGGCTCCCAGCGGTGACTGCAGCGGCGGCATGGACTCCACGGGGCTGCTGACGCTGGCGATGCGGCACAGCCCGATGAACGCCGTGACGATCCACCCCGACGGCGTGCTGGACAAGGGGGATGTGGGTTACGCGTTGCGTGCGTTGCAGGGGGACCCCAGGGCGCATCACGTGCTGCTCCCGCTCGACGCGCGTCACGTGCCCTACTCCGCCCTGGACCGGGTGCCGGTCTCCGACGAGCCGGCTCCTTCGACCGTGACCAGTGCGCGGCTGAGGGCCGAGGCGGAGGTGCTGGCCTCGCTGGGCAGCGACTGTCATCTCACGGGTGACGGGGGCGACAGTCTGCTCTGGCAGCCGCTGCACCTCGAAGAGCTCGTCCGGCAGAGGCAGTGGCTGCGGCTGGCGCGTCATTCGGTGGCCTGGTCGCGGCTGTTGCGGGTGTCTCCGTGGCCGGTCCTCAGGGGGGCGTTCCAGCCGAATCGGCAGCCGATCTCGCCGGCGCCGGAGTCGGGTGGGATCACGGCTGGGGCCCGGGAGCTCGCCGAGGTGGCCGCACGGAGCCTTCCGGAGATCCGGAACCAGGACGACGAGGTGGTCGAGGAGGTCCGCAGCGTCGGTCGTACGGCCCGGTCCGACGGTCAGCTCATGGAGGCGTGGGGCGTTCCGATCCACAACCCGTTCACGGACGGGGCGGTTCTGGACGCGGTTCTGTCGGCGCCGGTCGAGGATCGCGGATCGCCGTGGGAGTACAAGCCGCTGCTGGCCTCCGCGCTGGCCGGCGTGCTGCCCGCGGAGGTCGCCCGGCGGGCGACGAAGGGTGTCAACGAGGTCGACCACTGCCGGGGTCTGCGGGCCAATCTCCACGCGGTTCTCGATCTCGCGGACGGGGAGCTCGCCGCGCGGGGTCTGGTGGACCCGGAGCGACTGCGTGGGGCGATGCGTCAGGCCGCGGCGGGTCTGCCGGGGACGAACGTGAAGCCCGCGGTGGAGGGCGAGGTGTGGCTGCGGTCGCTGAAGGCGGCGGAGCCGGTGGTGTGGGGCCGTGAGCCCAACGACGAGGAGAGGGAGGTCGCGTGATGAGCAAGGTGAGGGTGTCTGCGACGGTGCAGGCGATGGACACGGGGTCGGCGCTGGTTCTGCTGGACACCCGCACGGGTTCGTACCAGGCGTTCCTGGGCGCGGCCCGGGACGTGTGGCTGGCTCTGGTGGCCACCGGAGGCGACGTCTCCCGTGCGGGGGTCGAGGCCGGCGTCGACAGGTCCGATGTCCTGGTGCTGGTGGATCACCTGATCGGCCAGGGCGTGCTGCGGAAGTCGGCGGCATCGGGTGCGTGGCCCGAGCCGCTGGTGCTTCCGCCCTCGGCGCCGAGCTGGGGGACGGAGCAGATGATCGCGCGGCTGGAGCCGGTGCCGGCGGTGCACTGGTCGTGGCGTCTGATGGCCGTTCCGGCGCTCGTCCTGACCCTGGGCGTGGAGTACGTGGGGCGTCCCCGGCGGCGCTTCGCGCGGCTGCTGACCGTGGCCCGGATCGCGGGCAGGGTGGGCAGGCCCGCGTCGCACGGGACGGTGCAGCAGGCGTTCTGGGCCGTGCAGCATGTGGCCCGGTTCGTGCCGGTCAGGGTGGCGTGTCTGGAGGACTCGATCGCCACGGTCGTCACGTTGGCCCTGTCGGGCCGTCGGGCGACGTGGTGCCACGGCATCGGGACGGACCAGATCAAGCTGCACGCCTGGGTCGAGTCCGGCGAGGGGCCGGTGGACGCGCTGAGTCCGCTGGTCCCGTACACGACCATCCGGCGGATCCCTTCGGGGACCGAGGCGATCGGAGGCATGGCATGAGCGGGGGAGAACCGGTCATCTGGGTGCGGGGGGATCAGGTCGCTCTCGGCCCGCTCGACGAGGCGCTGTTGCCGCAGTACTGGCGGTGGGAGAACGACCCGGCCACGATCCGCGGGTTCGGTCGGCGTGCGCCCGAGCCGTGGCAGGCCCGGGTCGAGGGCTTCGGCATCCAGATGCGGGGTGGCGGCGGCAACGTCCGCTTCACCGTTCACGCGCTGGGCGAGGAGCTCCGGCCGGTGGGGATGACGACGCTTCTCGTCGACCATCAGGTGGGGACGGCCGAGTTCATCATGCTGATGGCGCCGGAGGCGCGCGGGAAGGGTCTGGCTGCGGAGGCCGCTCGGCTGACGCTGGACTACGCGTTCCACGTCTGCTGTCTGCGCATGGTGCACCTGAAGGTCCTGGTGCCCAATGCGGCGGGTGTGCGGGCCTATGAGAAGGCCGGGTTCCGGGTCGCGGGCCGGTTGCGCGGCGCGGGCTACTGGAACGGGGGCCCCTGTGACGAGCTGGTCATGGACGCGGTCCCGGAGGAGTTCGCGGGGCCGTCCAGGATCGTGACCTGAGGTCGGCCCCTGGGGTCCGCCCGGTTCGGGTGGGCCCCAGGGGCTGCTGCCATCGGTCCGGTTCCTGTGCGGGTGCGGGTCCGCTGTGTGCTGGCTCTGTCAGCCTCGCAGGCGCGGTCGGGATGTCAACCGAGCGAAAAGCGTGCTCGGTTGACATCCCGCCCTATGCGCCTGCGTGTCCGCCGCCGCCAGCACACAGCTGGAGCGGGCCCGTTCGCCGAGGTCTGCTCCATCGATCCTGCGAGGAGCGTCGTGATCATGAACCCTGTCCTGCTTTCGTCCGACGATGAGTGGAGTCCTGTCGTCGAAGTCGTGCCGCGCGAGGAAGTGTTCCGTTGCGCGGACGGGTCCGAGCGCCCGATCGAGGAGCTGGGGGCGTACCTGCTGAGCAGCACCGTGTGTGTGCCCGTCTCCGGGGACGAGGTGTCGGTCCCGGTGGGCGTGCTGGAGGCCCTGGAGCGCGGCTGGGGCGTCGGCTGAGGTGTTCTGAGCGGGGCCGCTGCGGACGGATCGTCTGTCCGCGGTGGCCCTGCTTTGGTGTTCGCGTCCGGCGGAGCGCGCTGCCGCTCGGTGGGAAGGGTCCGAGGCCTCGTGCGGACGGGTCTGGGTGCGGTCTCCGGCGAGTGCGCCGGGTGTCTGCTCGCGCGGTGCCGGCGAGGCGTGGGCCATGGGGCGTGCCGGGTGTTCGCCGGGGCTTGTCGGCGCCGTAGGAATCGGCGCCGGAGGGTCGTGCGCCGGGTGTCCGTGGTGTGACCGCGGGCACCAACCTGGAGCGGTCGCTGCACCCGGGCGCGTCAGTCGCCGGCTGCCCGGGTGATGACGTTGCGGTGGCTGTGCCGTGGTCCCTGCGTGGGAGGGGGCGAGCTCTGATCGCTCGGGGTCGTCCGAGGGTGCGTTCCGTCCGCGTGGCGGCCGCTGACCCGGGGCTTGTCGGCGAGCTCCTTGTGCAGGCCGGTGGGGTGACCACTGGGTTGCGGTGCGGGCTCTGTGCCCCCCTTCCCGGTGCCTGAGCCTGCACCACGCCGAACCGGGGGGTCAACCGAGCCAAAAGCGCGCTCGGTTGACCCCCCGGCCCGACGCGGCGCTTACGGCCGATCACCGGGAAGGGGACCACAGAGCCCCAGGACCGCCGCAGGGCGGTCACTGTCCCGGCCTGACAGAAGGAGCAGGGCATGAGCATGACGCCCAGGCCGAACTACATCTCCTACGCCAAGGGCCACATCCAGCGGATGACGGTCTTCAAGGGCAACAGCGGTGCCTCGCTCTCCCTCCGGGTCAGCGTGGAGACCGGCCAGAGCTTCTACGCCTCGTTCGTCACCTGGGAGAGGCCGCTGGTCGACAAGATGGTCGCCGGCGAATGGGGCGAGGGCGACTTCGTCGAGTTCCTGTGCGGCCGGAAGGCCAACGGGGACAAGAACCCGGAAGGCGGCTACTACCCGGACCGCGACGTGATCCTCTTGGCCAACCGGATCCGCAAGGCCAAGACGGCGGCCTCCACCGTGGAGGGATCGCTCCTCGCGAGCATCATGGGCGCGGTGGCCCAGTTCGGGAAGCAGGGTCAGGAGTGACGGTGATGCCCCCGGGGAGCGGTCCGCTCCCCGGGGGCATCCGCCTTCCGTCGCGGGGTGCCCCGCGATCCGTGGTCCGGCCCGAGAGGGGTGAGCAGGTGAGGCGTCGTCGCAGCCGGGGCTGGTTCCGAGTCGTGGTCGACTGTCTGCGAGATCTTGTCATCTGGTGGTGAGCGGCCGCCCAGACGTTCGTCAGTAGCCGGCGGGGAGCGAGGAGGGGTCGTTCTCCGTCGGCTGCGAGGGTGCCTCGAGGGCTTCGTCCGGGGCTTCGTTTCGGGCTGTCTCGTCAGTGCCGGCGTCGTGGTCCGCCCAGCGGCTCATGTAGTCGCGTATCTGCGCGCCCGTGAGTCCCAGCGCGTCGGCCGCCTCTTTTCTGCCGCCGAAGACGTCCACCGCCATGGCCACGGCCTTGGCGACGTCCAGTTCGGCTGCCTCCAAGCGGGCGGTGCGCTGGTCGAAGTCGGTGATGACGGCGAGTTGGGCGGCCTGGCGGCGCTTGGCCTCCTCCAGTTCCCGCTTGTGCTGTTCACGCAGGGCGGCGCGACGGGCCATGAGGCGCTCGTTGTGTCGTGAGGTCATGTGCCCATGATCGTCGGCCTTGACGGCGCGACACAACCGCAATCTCGTTTCTCATGCGCAGAGTTGTGGCGCCTCAGAGTCGTGCGCACCGCAACTGGCGTCGCGCGTAAGGAAAAAGGAGAGCCGGAGGCTCATAAGTTGGTCACACCTCTTGCTATTGGGAAATCCTTCGGGTGAACTGTAGTCATGGCAGCATCGGTGACCCATCTGACCTCACGCGACATCAAGTCGTCGGTGAGTGCGAGGTGTTGTCGATGATTACGCTGCATCCGCTGTCGTCCGGATCCGGCATCGACTATCTCCTGTCCACCGTCTCCGGTGATGACGTGAAGGTCGGCGTCAAGGATCTGGCGGCCCACTGGGCGCACGGCGGGGACACTCCGGGGGAGTGGCTGGGGGCTCAGGCGGAGGCCATGGGGCTCGTCGGGCGGGTGACGCAGGATGCCGCCGATGCCGTGTTCAAGGACGCCGTGGACCCGATCAGTGGGCAGAAGATGGGGCGGGCCTGGCCGCGGTACACGCCTGCCGATGATCTGTACGCGCAGTATCTGGAGAGCGAGCCGGAGGCGAGCGAGGCGCGTCGTCAGCAGCTCAGGGCGAAGGCCGATCGTGAGGGGAACAGGACCGCGCGCGCTGGTTGGGAGATGGTGTTCTCCCCGGTGAAGAGCTTCTCGGTCCTGTGGGCAACCGCCGATGACGAGCAGCGCCGACGGCTGGAGAAGGTGGAGCGGGAGGCGTTCGAGAAGGTCTTCGCTCGCATCGAGAAGGAGGCGTGCTGGACGCGCGTCGGTCCCACCGCGGCCGCCCAGGTCCAGGTGTCCGGCAGGGGTCTCATCGGTGCTTCCTTCACGCACCGCAGCTCGCGCGCGGGTGATCCGGACTTTCACCGGCACCTCGCCGTCAGTGCCAAGGTGCGTACGGAGGACGGGCGGTGGCTGGCGCTGGACGCGCGGCCGTTGCACGCCCTCCTTGTGGAGTTCTCCGAGCAGTACACGGCCGAGGTGGAGCGGGGCATGGCCGCGGAGTTCGGTGTCCTGGCCGAGGCCCGGCAGAACACCGTGCGCCCCTCGCGGAGGCCGGTGCGGGAGTTCCTCGGTGTGGACGGGGAGATGGTGGGTCACTTCTCCGAGCGGCGCCGCAGCACGGAGGGTGCGCTGGCTTCGCTGACGCGGGATTTCATGGCGCGTGAGGGGCGTGAGCCGTCCCGTGCGGAGTCGTACAAGCTCGCTCAGTCGGCGGCGTTGACCGCGCGTCCGGACAAGCGGGCGACGACGGTGGAGCAGGAGCGGCGGGCGTGGCGTCGGCGGGCCCGGCAGCAGGGCAAGCGGCGTCCGGACAAGTGGATCCAGCACGCGCGTGAGGCGTCGCGGCAGGCTGTGCTCGAGGCGGCGGACACCGATGTGCGGTTGAGCGATGTGGCGGACCGGGTGCTGGAGGTGCTGGAGGGACAGCGGGCCCATTGGACGCGTTCCAATGCCGCGGCCGAGGTCTACCGGCAGCTGGTGGTGAGTGGCTGGCATGTGCGTCTGGATGACGCGTCCTTCGATTCCACGGTGCGGCGGGTGACCGACGTGGTGCTCGATCCGCGTCGGTGTGTGCGCCTGGACGTGCCGGACACGGTGGCGCTGCCGGAGCGGTTCCAGCGGGCCGACGGTACGTCGTTGTTCGAGCCGGTGGTGACCGGGCGGCTGTTCACCTCGCACTCGCTGCTGGCCGCCGAGCAGGAGCTGGTGGAGGGGGCCACGCGCCCGGTGCCCGTGCGGGTGCTGAGCGCGCAGGAGGTCGACGTGGCGCTCGCCGCGGCCGACGCCGAGCGCGGGTTCGTCCCCAGCGAGGAGCAGCGTCGCGTCGTACGGAACGTGCTGGGTTCCGATGTGCGGATCAGTGCTGTCATCGGTCCGGCCGGTACCGGCAAGACGACGATCATGCGGCTGGTACGGGAGGCCGCGGAGGCGCATGGGCTGCCGGTGCTGGGTCTGGCGGGCGGTCAGGTCCAGGCCGACAATCTCGCCGAGGAGGCCGGTATCCGGGCGGAGAACATCGCCCGCTGGCGGTACATGAGCGAGCGGCGGGGTGGTCCGCAGTGGTCGCCGGCGCCGGGGCAGATCGTGATTGTCGACGAGGCCGGGCAGGCGTCCACGCCGGATCTGTTGGCGTTGTCCCGGCAGGTGGAGAGCGTCGGGGGAAGGCTGCTGCTGGTGGGTGACCCGCGGCAGCTGGGTTCGCCCGGGGCGGGCGGTGTGCTGGAGCTGGTCGAGGCCGACGCCGGGGCTCAGTATCTGACCGAGGTGCGGCGCTTCCGTGACGCGGACAAGACGATCCGTAGCTGGGAGGTGGAGGCCGCGGCCGCTCTGTCCCGGGGGGAGGCGGACGCCTCCTTCGACGCTTACGCGGAGCGCGGGCGCATTGTGCACGGCGGCGCCTCGCACATGATCGACGCCTTGTACGAGGCGTGGCGCAAGGACCGTGATGACGGGCTCAGCGCCATCATGATCGCTTCCAGCAACGGGCTGGTGGCTCAGCTGAACGCCCGTGCCCGGGACGATCTGATCGCGCGTGGCGAGGTCGACACCGTCGCCGAGGCCGCGCTGTCGGACGGCAACCGGGCGGGGGCCGGTGACCGTGTGGTGACCCGGGCGAACGACCGGCGGCTGCGCACGCACGACGGTCGCCAGTGGGTGCGCAACGGCGACACCTGGACGGTCGAGGCGGTCGAGGGTGACGGTGCCGTCACGGCTCGGCACGACCGGACCGGGCGCCTGATCACGCTCCCCGCCGACTATGTGGGCGCGGGCGTCGAACTCGGCTACGCCATCACGAAGGACCGCGCCCAGGGCGTCACCGTGGACGCGGGGCATGCTCTGTTCGATGCCTCGCTGGACCGCAATGGCGCCTATCCGGCGCTGACCCGCGGCCGCTACACCAACCACGCCTATCTCGTCACCGCGCAGGATGCCGACGTCGAGACCGGGGAGCCGGGAGCACACCTCACCGCCCGTCAGGTGTGGCAGTCGGTGCTGCGCCGTGACGGCAGTCAGCACTCGGCCACCGTCGTGGCCCGCCGTCTGCGGGAGGAGGCCCGTTCGGTACGGACGTACACCAGCCGTCTCGCCTACGTCCTGGACCAGGTCGCGGACGACCGGGCGCGCCACGCGGTGGCCGCGCTTCTCGGAGAGCGCGCCGCCGAGCAGCTCACGGGTGCTCCCGCGTGGCCCGCGCTGCGCATCCAGCTGGGCCGTCTCGCCGACGCCGGTTTCGACACCGATCGGTTGCTGGAGGCGACGTGGAACGCGCGCGGTTTCCTCGACGAGGACGGTGTTCCGGTCCGCGACATCGCGGCGGTCGTGCATGCCCGTAACGCCCGTGCGGTCGACGAGGACGAGGGCCGGCCCGAGGAGTACCGGCGTGCGGACGAGGCGCCCCGGCCGGCGACCGCTCCCGAACTCGTCACGGTGCCCCAGGTGCGGGGCGACGACGTCCTGGCCGCGCTGGGTCTGGTCGTTCCCGAGCCGGAGCCGCACGACGACCGTGAGACGTCGGCGGCCGTGCGGGAGCTGGCCGCGGCGGCTCGGTCCCGGGCCGTGCACCTGGCCGAGTCGGCCGTGCTGGACGCCGAGGCCGGTGAGGGCTGGGCTGCGTTCTACGGTCCCGAGCCCGGTGAGGCCGCTGCGGCGGCGGTCTGGCGTCGGCGGATCTCGGCGGCCGCGCTCTACCGCGATCTCGCCGGCCACGACGGCGCGGAGCCGACCGGACCCGCGCCCGCGGCGAGCGGCGACGGGACGCGGCTGCGGGCATTGTGGCGGGCCGCCCAGGACCTGACCGACCCGGCCGTGCGGGCCGCTGAACTGGCCGCCGAGGGTCCCGCGTGGCTCGATGTGCTCGGGGCGCGGCCGGCCGCCGACGACCCCACGCGTTCGTTGTGGGACGACGCTGCTGCCGCCGTGTCCACCTACCGGGAGCTGTGGGAGTTCGGTCACGAGACCATCGCGCTCGGGGAGCGTCCGGCGGATGACGTCTCGGCCGCCGACTACGACCGCGCTCATACGGCGATCGCGGCATGGCGTGCGGGGTCCGGCCCTCGGGAGCGGGTGGCCGTACTGGACGAGCAGGCACTCGGCCGGGCCGACCACGCGGGCCGGAGTGCCGCCGACCGGGCGCGCCGGGTCGCGGAGGCGCTGGCCGAACTGCACCGGGCCGAGCAGGCTCGCGACACGGCCGAGCAGGCGGCGCGTGACGCCCGTAACCGGGTGGAGGTGCTGCGCCCGGTGGCCCAGGAGCCGGAGCGGCTCGAGCGGTTGCGGCAGCTGGTGGTTCGGGCGGAGGAGGCTGAGCAGGAGGCCCTCCGGGAAGGACGGTCGGCCGACGAGGCACGCCAGGTGCTGGTGGCACTGGCACCTCAGGCGCTGGCCGACCGGGAGCGGGAGCGGCGTGGCGGCGACGCCCGGCGCGAGCTGGCACGCCGGGCTCTGCGGGGTACGGCGGAGGGGACGCCTCAGACGCCGGAGGCACCGGAGGAGGCCGAGATCGCCGCGTGGCATCTGCGGCCGCACGGACGGCTGTCGGACCGGCAGCTGCGCGACGCGCACCGGCGGGCGCTGGACGCCGCGCGGGCCGCGGACGCCAGTGCCTCCGCGCTGGAGGAGCGGGCCGCCGAGCTGAACTCCGCGGTGGCTCCGGGCGGTCGTATCGAGCGGTCGGTGCGGGCACTGGCGGATCAGGCGACGGCGATTCACCGGCTGCGTGCGGCGCGGGAGCGAGCGGAGGAGGCCGTGCGCGAGATGGCTGGCAACGCCTCCCGGCGCGAGGATATCGAGACTCGGCTCGCCGCCACCCGGCTCGGAGTGCCGGTGGTCAGGGGCGGTGAACGGCGTGAGCTGGAAGGGGCGTTGGAACAGCTGGGTCGGCGAGCGGCGCAGCTCCGGGCCGAGATCGCGCTGGCCGAGCGGCAGCGCGACGAAGCGGCGGTCACGGCCGGTGCCCCCGGCGGTCACCGGCGGACCCTGGACGAGTGGGAGCGGGCCGGCGGAACGCTCCCGGCAGCTCTGGCGGGAGCCCGCGACAGTGCCGTGCGCGGCTCGGCCTCGGCCGAGCGCGATGCGCGGTCCATGCGGGCCCGCTCGCGGGAACTGCGTGACGAGGCCGCTGCTCTGCGCGGGGAGATGAGCGTGCGGGCCGTCCTGCCGGACGAGCGTCGTGCCGTGGAGCGGCAGGAACGGCAGCAAGCGGCCCGCGGGTACGTACCGGGGGGCGAGCCGGGCGTGGCGCCGAGGCGTCCGTCCGCTCCCCGCCGGGAGGGACCGGGGCAGGGACGGTGACGGGAGGAGCCGGAAGGGGCCTTGCATGGGGGGCTCATGTGCCGGCGGGAGGGCTTGTACAAAGGGAGGGGCTTGTATAGGGGACAGGCTCACCACAGGGGCCGACGGCGCTCCTGGCGCTGATCGGTCAAGTGCCCCCTGATCACCCGCAGATCACTGCGGTCCTCGTCCCAGGAGGCGGCGGTGCCAGGGGTGGACAGGGTGGCCGCCGCGGCGGCCAGCACCGCCCGGTGCTGGGGGGCGGGAAGCTCCGCTTCGGCCACGATGTGAGCCCACTCGCAGGGCGCGGCCACGATCTGGGTTGTGCCGTCCGGCAGTTCGTGTACGGAGGCGAGCGCGATCTCCGGCGGCCGGACGTCGCTGTCGCACAGGTGGCAGAACCAGGGTCGGCGAGGCACGGTGATCCACTGCGTCCCGCCTCCTGCCGCAGGCCGGCCGAGCACGCGTCGCAGGGCCTCGGTCAGTTCCGCGTCGGTGACCTCCGCGGGGGCAGGGAGTGGAGCCGCCGCGGGTGAGGGAGCCGGTGGCGTGCCGCCCGTGCCCGCCGTCGTACGGCGTTCCTGCTCGGCCGTCCGCCGGGCGATGCGTTGCCGTTCCTCCGCCGGCTGCGGCCGGACCACCTCCACTCCGGCGCCTGTGAGGATGCCCAGGTCCAGGGTCCAGGTCAGCGCCGAGCGCGTGCGCCATACGGCGAAGGCGTCGCGGACGTGGTCCTCCGCCTGCCGTCGCGACATCCGCGTCACCGTGCGCAGGTGCGCCAGCGCCTCCTCCCGACGGCCTCGCACCTCGGCGAGACCGAAGTGCGACGTGGTGTGGCAGTCGGTGCACAGGCACACCAGTCGGCGCAGCCGCTGCACGCCCGCGGCGGTGTCGTACTCCCACCGCTCGTGGGCCTCAAGCCAGCGCCCTGTCTCCCGGTCCTCGCCCCGCCCGCAGGCCTCGCAGCGCTGATCCGCCCGGCCGGTGATCATCCTGCGCAGTCGCTCCCAGTCGCGGGGACTGACACAGCTGCGGACATGGGTGAACCAGCACGACCGCGGAACCAGGTCCACGAAGAGCCCGGAGCCGAAGGACCGGTTCTCGCCGGGAAGCAGGTCCGGCACCTCGGGCAGCGCCGCCCACCGTCTCAGCCCAGGCACGCCCGGCCGGGGCGCGTACCAGCGTTTCACCGTGGGGTCCCACCGGGCTCCGTGAGCCTTCGCCTCGTCCTTCTCCGCGAACGGGACGTCGAGCCAGACGCGCTCCATCCTCACCCCTCCCACCGGTACAGGGTAGAACCGGGGGGTGCCGCTCACCCCAGGCTGGCGCCCCCGGCACGGGGGTGGGCCACGCCAGGGCGCATCGGAGGGGGAGAGCCTACGCTCGTCGAGGGGCCGAGCGTTGCCGAGCGGCTCCGTGCCGGTGACGAGCGGGGCGTCCGGGTCGCCGCGAGTCGGCTCGCGTGCTTGTCCGCCGCGGCGGCGACTTGGCGCAGCCCTTCTATATCGGATGCTCGGTAGGGATACCTCACGCTCTTCTCCGCGGCCCTCGCGATGTGCCGGGCGGCCGTTGCCGCCGCCGCGAACGACACGGCGTCGGCCTGCGGATCGAAGGGGCCGGAGTGACTGCGTGCGGGATACAGGGCACGCCAGGCCTCGCCGAAGGCGCGGACCCGGTGGTCGGTGCCGTGCCGCAGGAGTTTCTGCCCCATGTCGGTCGTACGCCAGGAGCGGAAGGCCGCGACGACGTCCTCACCGGATTCCAGCGCCTCGCTCTGCAGCGAATAGGCGCGGGCGGACGGGTCGTTGCCCGGCGGCAGTGTGCGCGACAGCCGGCGTGCGTGCTGGTAAGCGTCCTCGGCCACCGCCCCCAGCAGTGCCACGTCCCCGAGGGGATCCGTGCCCGAGCGTCTTCTCGCCTCGGCGTCGGCCATGCGCGCGAAGCGCTGGTAGCGCCGGGCGGCCTCGCGGTACTGACCGGCATCGCTCACCATGTTCTCGCCGGTGCCGGTGTGACCGAGGGGCGGAAGGTTCTTACGGGCGTCGGACAGAGCCTTCGTGGACGCCGCGGGGGAGTGGAGGGCTTTGCGGCCGCTGTCGGTCAGCAGCCATGTGTTGAACCTGTCCGCGATCTTCGTGGACGCCTGGGTCACTTCCCGGGCGATCCTGCGCAGATCCTCCCGCGACTCGGCCGCGCCCTGAAGCGGGCCGTAACCGGCGTAGGGGTGATGCATCCGGGTCAGGTCGGCCTTGATCTGCTCGGCATCGGCCTCGGGGGCCAGCGCCCGTCGCGGCGCGGTCTCGCGCAGCCGGGCACTGTACTCGGATGCGACGCTCTGCAGATCCCTCAGCGCCGCTACGGCCGAGGCCGTGCGCGGTGTGCCAGGCGCTGCGTCGAGGTCGTCGGCCAGGGACGCGGCACACCGGGCGTAAGCCGCGGCCGAGTTGGCCTCGACATGATGCCGGAAGGCCCGCCAATCGGGGCTGTTGCGCAAGGTCGCCCAGAAGCCGTCGCCGGCCAGGCTCACCGCGGTGTTGTGGACGGCCCTTGTGGTCGCCCGCACGTGCCGCAGTTCGTCCCAGGCCTGGTGCCCCGCGTATTCGGGGACGTGGTCGTCGACGATCCGAAGGGCCGTGGCCAATTCGGCGTACAGGTCTTCCCGGGTGGTTCTGGGCCGGGAGACGGTGGGCAGTTCGCCCGCCCGCCGCCAGGCGTCCCGGAGCCGGCTCAGGTCTCTGTCCAGGCCTTCGAGGCTCATCCGGAGCCCTCGGGCACGGACCTGCGACCAGGCATTGCGGGCCTGTTGAAAGGCCCGGTCGATGTCCTCTTCGGACGCTATGGGCTTGTTCGCCATTCACGCTCCCAGCGCGGTACGCGGATCACGCGAGCACGGCTCACACGTGGTCGGACGGCTACAGCAGGGGGTCGGAAGCCCGGCGTGCCGCTTCGGCCTCCGCCGGGTGCTCGGCCTCGGCGGCGCCGAAGGCGGACGTGGCCAGGAAGTCCTCGAGGTCCTCGTCCGCAGCGGCTGTGGGTGCAGGGGCGGGCGACTCGCGATGGGTGCCGTCCGCGCAGGCCGGTGCCCGCAGATACGGCTTGAATGCGTGCAGGGTCGAGATCCACTCGGCTTCCGCGAGGTCACGGCCGTCCGACGTGCGGCAGTAGATCCGCACCCAGGAGGCGTAGAGGGCGGTCAGATGCTCCAGGACCGACGGGTGCCGGTACCAGCAAGGGGAGATCTGTCCCCGCAACTCGAAGGCGGCAGCGAGCCAGTTGACCCACCGGGCCAGTTCGCGCATCCGTACATAACGTTCCCCCGGCGCCATCGCCGCCCAGACGAACCCGTGCGGAGCCGAGAACTCCAGCGGCCGGTCCACGGGATCCGGCCATACCGAATCGGGGCCGGGCAGGAAATCAGCAGGCGGTTCGGACATCGCAGCCCCCAGAGACATCTGCACACACGAATGATGATCGTCGCACAAGTGAACTGATCTTGCGTCAAGTTTTCTCTTCCTCAACGGTGTTCGTGCGAACGTAAGGGCGAGAGATCGTCAGTCGTTCGTGCGACGATCGGCGGTACGTACGGCTGTGGGCCGATCGCCGCAGCAGGGTCCGCCGTGGAACACCAAGGGGGTGTCGTGTTCGGCCAGGGGGAATTCGACCAGCAGGAGCTCGCCGCCAACAGCGACCAGATCATCGGCACGGCCCGTGACCTGTGGCTCGAAGCCGTACGGGTCGCGCTGGTCGTCGCCGAGATCGCGGCCAAGGAATACGCCAGGCGCCGCGAGCAAGTGGTCGAGCAGGCCCGCAAGGCGGATGCCCGGAAGATCTGGGAGGAGCGGCAGCGGGCCGAGCCCGTGCTGCGCGCCGCCCTGAGCGAGGACTTCTGGACGGACCCGACCCCCCAGGACATCGGCCAGGCGTGGCAGGCCGCCATGGAGTGGGCGCCGTCCGATCCCGAGGCGGCCGCGGTCCTTGAGCACATGCGGGACGAACTCGACAGCCGGTACGGCCTGGTCCCGGACGATGTGCAGCTCGATGTCGCCGACCTGTCCCGTGCCCTCGCCCTCGGCTCCCCCGACCTGCGCGCGGAGGCGGCCGAGGCCAGGGAGGACGCGGCGGCCTGGGGTGAGATCTCCAGCGTGTACGTCATCCGCGACCCCGGCGACCCGGAGCAGGTCCTGCACCGGGGCGAACTTCGCACGGTTCCCGGCGAGAACGTCGAGGCGGCGTCGGCCCGAGCGCTCAAGGAGTGGGCGGCCGCAAACGACCGGGACCTCGACGGCACCATCGGCATCGAGACCTTCACCAACGAGGACGTTCCCGGAAGAACTCCGGTCGCGGACGTGAGCGGTGCCCGTGCGCAGACGGTCATGGACGCCGAGGTCCGCCGGCACCGGCGTCTCGTCTCCGGTGCGGAGAAGGGGAGCCTCGCCGAGGTGCACCACGCGGTGTACGCCGAACTCGACCGCAATGAGGAGGCGGCCCGTCGGCTCGGGGAGGGATCCGAGGGGTACGACGACCTGCGCGAAGCGTCCAAGAGGCTGAATCTCAAGGCCGCCGCGGTGGAAGCCGAGATGCGGGGGGAGGACCCCCGGTTCGTCTACCAGTCGGCGACCCTGACCTCCAGGCTGTCGGCCGACGAGTGGTGGGAGAAGTCCACCCCCTCCCAAGTGGCCGGTGTGTGGGAGCAGGTGGGGCGCTGGCCGGACAGCCCGGCGAAGACGCGGATGACCGAGTTCCTGCAGGACGAACTGTTCAGTCGGCACGGGATGGACGTACAGAAGGACACCGCTTCGGAGACCGTGGCCGAACTCCTGGGAGGCGCCGAGAGCGACCTGCCCGCGGCGACGTACGCCGATCGCGCCTCCGACGCCCGGGCGAGCGCCGATGAGCACTTCAGGAAAGGGTTCGACGCCGCCGCGGAAGCGGCCCGGCTCACCCGTGAGGCCGACCAGCGGTCACAACTGCCGGACGCAGACGGCCGTTTGATCGAGGGCATGCGCAACCGTGCGCACGTCCTGACCGGTGAGGCCTACGTCCACTACGCGAGGTCGAGTTCCGCGTACGGGGTGGCCGGACAGCTGGAGGGCAGGGCCGCCGAGCACGCGGAGAGGTGGGACGTGGAGATCACGCCCAGGGACCTGAGGAACGGGTTCAACCGAAGCTGGGGGCGCGACCCCGACCTGACCGCCGCCGTGAGCCTCGCTGTCGCGCGGAGCGGCCGCACGCCAGAGGCGGCCCCTTCCGCTTCCCCTGTGGCAGCCGCGGAACCCGACCTCCCGAGGGGCACAGGCCGGGAGTCCGGTGAACGTGATCCCGAAGGAGCAAGTGCGGTCCGGGTAGCGGCGGTTGGGCAGTCGAGGTCGGTGCAGGCGCGACGGAATCGGGTACGGGCCGCGGCCGTGCCCCAACCGCACCCGGCGCGCCCCCGCGCCCATTCCGCGGGAACCGGTATCGGTTGATCGCGCGTGTACACCGAGCAGGACGAGTGATCAATATGGGTTGATCGACTGGGCAAATTCATGTGCCTGAAGTGACAGAATCTGTCTAGTCTTACGCTTGTGCTGTCAACTGGCATACGGGGACGGGGGATTGAGTGCAGTCATGTCTTGACGCATCCAGGTGGCGAAGGGGCACCGCCGCATCTGTCGCCGCGCTGCTTCTCGCAGCCGTGGCCGGCTGTTCGTCCTCGGACGAGTCGGCCGGAACCGATCCCTCCCCGACCCGGAGCGCGTCCGGTCAGGCGTCACCGTCGGCTTCGCCGGAGGATCTTGCCGAGGACCGGGTGCTCACCGCGTATCGCGGGCTGAACACGGTGATGGCCGAGTCGTACCGGACGGGCAAGGTCGATCAGGCCGAGTTGCAGAAGTTCGCCCGCGACAAGGCCGCCACCGGCGTGGTGGTCACCACGGCCTGGTACGACGAGCACGGGCTCAAGGTCGTCGGAGAGCCGGGGATCGCCCCTGAGGTCACCGCCGTGAATCTGAAGGCCGAGCCGAACACCGCGGTGCTGTCGGACTGCCTCGACTCGACCGACTGGAACACCGTCTACAAGTCGTCGGGCAAGTCGGCCAACAAGAAGGACGCCAAGGAGTCGCGCCGCAAGCCCGTCACTGCCAAAGCCGTCACGGTGGGGGACCGATGGCTGATCAGCGAGTACGAAATAGACCGGAGCCGGTCGTGCTGAGGCCGTTCAAGGCCATGCTGCCGGCCGCCGCGCTGGTCGCCGCGGTCCTGTCCGGCGGACCGGCGACCGCTGCTGACGACCCTCCGGTCACCTGCCCGCCCGGCGCCGTGGACTGCGACATCAGCGTCACCGATCCCGGCAGCCCGGGCGGAGATGGCGGAGGAGGCGGCGGCAATGGCGGGGGCGGCGGCTCCGGCGGCTCGCAGACGTGCATGGACGACGGCGAGGAGGTCCCGTGCTACATCGAGACCTACGGCTGGTACATGGGCGACGGCTGCTACGCCAAGGCGCTCGACCCCCAGCCGCCGGCCGACGACCCCGCTTTCGACGGCCGTCCGCCGGGCGGTGCCATCTACATGCAGATCTGCCTCGATGGTGAGGCGCTCGTCTCGCAGGGCTGGATCTGGTTGCAGGGCCCTCCGAACGAGCCGCAGGTGACACCCGAGCAACTCGCGCAGCAGGCCCTGGAGAAGCTCACCCTGCTCGGCCCGGACATCGGCATGGCTCCAGGGCAGGGGAAGACCGGCGTGGTCGGCATGCCGGTATGGATGTGGAACGAGAAGTCCCCCGAGACCTGGGGACCGACCTCGGCCAGCGCTTCCGCGGGCGCTCTCACGGTCACCGCGACCGCGAACGCCGAGAAGATCGTCTGGAACATGGGGGACGGCAACAGCGTCACGTGCGCCAACGCCGGTACCCCCTACGAGAAGTCGTACGGCAAGAAGGCGTCGCCCACCTGCGGCCACGTGTACACGAAGACCGGTGACAAGTTCACCGTGACCGCGACCACCACATGGAACGTGCACTGGACCGGTGGCGGCCAGCAGGGGGACATCACGGTGACCCGCGAGTCGCAGACCACCGCCCGGATCGGTGAGGTCCAGGTCGTCGACTGACGGTTCTCCGGCAAGCAGTTCTCATGGGGAAGGAACACCTGTACGTGAGCACCACTGAGGCACGGCCCGCCGAGGCTCGGGCCGTCACGCCAGCCACGCCGCCACGCTCACTGACCACCCGGCGCCGCAGACCGGCCCTGATCGCGCTGTCCGTCGCCCTGATCGCGGCGGGCGGGCTCGCCGGCGCCTTCACCGTGCTCACCAGCGGTGAGAAGACGCAGGTCCTGGCCGTGTCCCAGGACGTCCCCTACGGGCAGACCCTTGAGGCGGACGACCTCGTCGTCGTCTCGGTGGGTCTCGACCCGGCCCTGAAGCCGGTGAGGGCCAGCGAGAAGAACAGCATGGTCGGGCAGCGGGCCACCACCGAGCTCAAGGCCGGCGCGCTGCTGACGGAAGGGTCGGTCACCGACAAGGCGCTCGTCTCCGACAACGAGCAGCTGGTGGGTCTCAGGCTCAAGCCCGGCCAGTTGCCGGCGAGCAGACTGACTCCCGGGACGAAGGTGCTCGTCGTCTCCACCCCCGCCAAGGACGCGGCGGCCGCGGACCCAGCGAAGCAGGAGCAGGACACGGGACTTCCGCCCACACTGTCCGCCACGGTGGTCAACGTCGGCACCGCGGACAGCAGCGGCAGCCTCACCCTCGACGTCGCGGTCGCCTCGACCGACGGTCCCACGCTCGCCGCCCGAGCGGCCTCCGGTGACATCGCCGTCGTCGTGGAGCCCCGGAAGGCCGACGACTGATGGCGGTCATCGCGCTCGCCGGAGGCCCCGGGGCCCCCGGCGTCACCACCACGGCACTCGCCCTGCTGCTGGCCTGGCCCCTGCAGGCCGGCCGACGGGTCATCCTCGCCGAATGCGACCCGGACGGCGGATCCGTCCTGGCCGGCGCACTCGCCGGCCGTACCCCGGGCCCCTACGGGCTGCGCAACCTCGCCGTCGCCGACCGGCAGGGGCAACTGGGCGAGGCCTTCTGGCGCCAGCTGATCGATCTGTCCGACGAGGGCACCGACCGGCTGCTGCTGCCCGGACTCACCGACCCGGCCCAGGCCTCCAGCCTCGCCTATACCTGGGAGAGGCTGGCCGCGCTCTTCACGGGCATCGAGAGCACCGATCCCTCGCACGACGTCATCGTCGACCTCGGACGCTCCGGAGCCTTCGGTGCGTCAGCACCCCTCGTCCGCAAGGCGGACGCCGTCCTGATGGTCGTACGGCCCACCTTGCGCGGCATTCACGCCGCTCAGCCGCGGATCCGGGCGCTGCGCGCCGATCTGGACGAGGCCGGCACCGGAGCCGACGCCCTGGGGCTGGTGGTCGTGGACCAGGGCATGTACTCCGTCTCGGAGGTGTCCCAGCAGCTCGACGTCCCGGTGATCGCGCGGTTGCCGCACTCGCCGCAGGCCGCCGCGGTCCTGTCCGACGGGCACGAGGCCGGTCGCGGATTCAAGCGCTCCGACCTGCTGCGCGCGAGCCGCTCCGGGGCCGATCAGATTCTTCAGCACGTCCGCGGCCGACGCGCCCGCCTCATGCTCGGGGAGCACGCTCATGCACGGTAGGCCGCTCCACCCCGACCCCACGGTCCGTCCCGACCCGACCATGCAGCCCGCCCAACGGCGTCCCAGGGTCGACCCGCTGCCCTGGCGGGCGCAGGAGCCCGTGACGCAGGCCGGCCGGGAACGCGAGCACGGGGAGGCGTCGTTCGAGACGCGGGACACCGTCGACTACGCGATCGCCACCCAGCTGAAGAAGGTGGTCGCCGACCGGCTCGCCGACCTCCTCAAGGACAACCCGGGCATGAGCCCGCAGGCCCAGGCGCAGCGAGGCCGGGCTCTCATCAACGAGGCCGTCGCGGTCTGGTCGGACGCCGCCGCCATCGAACACGGCCGCTCCACCACGCCCGCCGAGGACCGCCGACTCGCCGAAGCCGTCTACGACCTGCTCTTCCGGGCAGGCAGGCTGCAGAAGTACCTCGACGACCCGCGCGTGGAGAACATCCTCGTCAACGGCCACGACGATGTGAGCATCGACTACGGCGACGCACGCCGGGTCCGGGTCCCTCCCGTCGCGGAGTCCGACGAAGACCTCAAGGAACTGCTGCGGGACCTCGCCCGGCGCACCGGCCAGAGCGAGCGGACCCTGTCCACCGCCAACCCCTTCCTGGCACTGCGCCTGGAGGACGGGTCACGTCTGCAGGCGATCACCGAGGTCACCCCGAAGACCTACGTCACCGTCCGGCGCCACCGGGTCCGCGACATCGATCTGCCGGGCCTGGTCGAACTCGGATCCATCGACACCACACTCGCCGCGTTCCTCGGTGCGCTCATCCGTGCCAAGAAGAACGTGATGATCGTGGGCACCCAGGGTGTCGGCAAGACCAGCCTGTTGCGTGCCATGGCCCGCGAGATCCCGCCCGACGAGCGGATCGGCACCATGGAGACGGAGTACGAGCTGTTCCTGCACGAGAACGGCCACCACCGCCAGATCGTCCCGATGGAATCCCGCATCGGCAACGGCGAGCGCGTCGACGGACACAGCGTCGGTGAGATCACCGTGAGCGACCTCATCTATCCGGCGCTGCGCATGACCCTGTCCCGCATGGTCGTCGGCGAGGTGCGCGGCCCCGAGGTCGTGCCCATGCTGCGGGTCATGACCAACGGCGAGGGCGGGTCGCTGTGCACGCTGCACGCCCGCGAGCCGCACATGGTCTTCGACCGGATCGCCGAGCTCTACATGGAATACGGCGGCAACATGACCGAGTCGCTCGCCTACAAGCAGGCGGCCAACGGCATCAACTTCATCGTCTTCGTGAAGATGATCGACGAGACGGCGATCGGCGGCACCCGACACCGTTTCGTGTCGCACGTCCTGGAGGTCACCGGGACCGGCGAGTCGGGCCGGCCCGCCACCAACACCGTCTTCGGCCCCAACCCGGAGCTCGACGAGCCGCGTGCGGTACCGCTGATGCACCCGGCCTGCCTGCCCGACCTGATGCGTGTGGGTTTCCCGGCGCATCTGCTCGACCTTCCGCGCGGGACCTGGCAGGCGCCGCTGGAGCTGAAGGTGAGAGTCGCGTGACCCAGCTCCTCATCGGTCTCTTCGCGGGCCTCTGCGTGACCGGCGGGATCGTCGCGCTCGTCGTCGGTGTCGTCGGCACCACCGAACCCGCGAGCCCCGGGCCCGCCTCCCGGTGGCGGGCCGCCATGGCCGGCAACCAGGCGGAGGAGCGCCGCAGAGCGCAGCTTCGTGCCCGGGCGGCTGTCGCGGCGGCGGTGGGGCTCGTCGTGTGGATCGTGACCGGTTGGTTCGTGCTCGGGCTGCTGATCGTCGCCCTCACCGTAGGGCTTCCCTGGCTGGTGTCCCCGGCCAAGGCGACGAACGCCCGCATCGAGCAACTCGACGCCCTGGCCGAATGGACCCGCAGGCTTTCCGACGTCCTCATGCTCGGTACCGGCCTGGAACAGGCCATCATCACCAGCCGCAAGACCGCGCCCGCCGTGCTGTCCGTCGAGGTCGGCGAGCTGTCGGCGCGGCTGCTGTCCGGCTGGCGGCCGGAGGACGCGCTGCGGGCGTTCGCGGACTCCCTCGGCGACGCCACCGCCGACAAGGTCGCCGCCGCGCTCATCCTGCGCAGCGCCGACCGGGGGCCCGGCCTCGCGGCAGCCCTCACCGATCTCGCCGACTCCGTGCGCGAGGAGGTCCGGCAGCGCCGGCAGATCGAGGCCGACCGTGCCAAGCCGCGCACCACTGTGCGGTGGATGACCTTCATGACGCTGGGTGTGGTGGGCTTCGGAGCCTTCAGCTCCGAATACGTCGCCCCCTACGGCACTTTTCTCGGCCAACTGGTCCTGACCCTGCTCCTGGTCGGTTTCGCCGGAACGCTGGGCTGGATGCGATCCCTGGCCTCCTACCGTCCCACGCCACGCTTCCTGGAGGCGGACCGCCGCAGCCGGGTGCCCGTACGGCCGGAGGTGTCCGCATGAGCATCCCCACCGTCGCCATCCTCAGCGGCGCCACCGTCGGAGGCGGGCTCGCTCTCTTCGTCCGTGCCGTGGTGCGCCCGCAGCCGGACCTCGCAGGAACTCTGGAGCGGCTCAACCGGGCGGGTCCGCTGCCCGCGGAGCAGATCGTGCTGTCGCAGGACGAGCGCTGGGGCAACTGGCTGCTCCCCCGGCTCTCCCGCCTGCCCGGGGTGCGCATCCCCCGCACCGACCTGGCGCTGGTCGGCCAGTCTCCGGCGAAGTTCATCCTGACCAAGGCTGCCCTGGCGATGACCGGGCTGCTGTTGCCCGCGTTCTTCTTCACCGTCTGGTCGTTCCTCGGACTGTCCCTCGCCTTCGTCATCCCGACCGTGGTCTGCCTGGGACTCGCGACCTTCCTGTGGTACGTCCCCGATCTCGCCCTGCGGGACACCGCGCGCAGGGCCCGTGACGAGTTCCGGCACGCGGTCGCCGCCTATCTGGACCTGGTGGCCCTGGAACGTGCCGGTGACGCGGGCCCGACGGAGGCCCTCGAGCGTGCGGCCGCGATCGGCCGAGGCTGGGCCTTCCAACGTCTGCGGGACGCCCTGCGCCGAGCCCGGGTGGACAAGGTCGCCCCCTGGGACACGCTCAAGGAACTCGCCGAGGAGTTGGAGCTGCCCGTCCTCGACGACGTCGCCGACATCATGCGGCTGTCCGCGCACGACGGTGCCGCCGTCTACACGACACTCCGGGCGCGCGCCAAGTCCCTGCGTACCGAACTGATGAGCAAGGACGCGGAGGAGGCCAACGCCGACAGCGAGCGGATGACCGCTCCCGGCGCCCTCCTGGCCGTCCTGATGATGCTGCTGATCGGCTTTCCGGCCGTCATCCGCATACTCACCGGCTGATGCCTCGACCCAAGAACCGACTGGAGAAACGGAAGACCCATGCGAAACAAGCTGCGTGAACTCGCCCCCATGATGGTGGTGCTGGAGGCCCTCGACGTCCGACTGCGGGAGGCGCGCCAGAACGGCGACCGCGGTGACGTCAGCATCTCGACCGTCATCATCTGGGTCGCCGTCATCGGCGTGGCCGTCGGCATCGCGACGATCATCGGCGTGACCCTCTACAACAAGTACTCCCAGCAGCTCACCGGCCTGTGAGACGCGGGCCCGTCGCGCGCCTCGCCGCCCGCCTGCGTCGTTCACGGCTCGGCGACGACCGGGGAGACGCCGCCATCGAGATGGCGATCGTCCTCCCGGTGGTCGTCCTGTTCAGCTTCATGGTCGTGCAGGCGGGCGTCTGGTACTACGCCAAGCAGATCGCGCTCACCGCCGCCCGTGAAGGGGTACAGGCCGCGACCGCCTACGAGGCCTCGGACGCCGCGGGCAGCGCTCGTGCCCGCAGTGTGCTCGACCGAGTGGCGGGGGACTCCCTGTTGGCCCCGGGAGTGTCGACCGTCGGCAGTGCCGAGCGCGTCACCGTCACGGTCACCGGGCGGGCGCCCTCCCTGCTGCCCGGCGTGGACGGCATCACCATCTCCCAGAGCGCCTCGGGAGCGCGTGAACGATGGACCAACCCATGACCGGCCGACGATTTCGCCGGGACGAGGGATCCGCTGCCATCGAGGCCGCCATCATCGCCCCCTGCCTGCTGCTGTTCCTGCTCCTGGCCATCGCCGCCGGGCGCATCGTGATGGCCGGTCAAGTGGTGGACGCTGCCGCGGAGGACGCCGCACGGCAGGCGTCGATCACCCGTTCTCCCGGTGAGGCGCACGACAGCGCACTGGCCGCCGCCCGCGCCACCATGTCCGGGCAGGGGCTGCACTGCGCCTCCGTCGACATCGCGCTGGACACGAACGGCCTGCAGGCGGCCGTCGGCGAGGCGGGCACGGTGACCGCCACCGTCACCTGCCGGGTGCGGCTGTCGGATCTGGCCCTGCCGGGCGTGCCCGGCACCCGCACCATGACGTCCAGCTTCACCAGCACGGTCGACCAGTACGTGGAGCGCTGATGCACCGCCAGGACAGGGACCTTCCCGCACGACTGAGCGCGGGCGACGATCGCGGCAGCGTCGCCATCTACGCGGCCATCGTGCTCGTCGGGCTGCTCGTCATGATCGGTATCGCCGTCGACGGCGGGGGCAAGATGCGGGCCACCGAACGTGCCGACGCCCTCGCCCAGGAGGCGGCACGCGCCGGCGGGCAGCAACTGGACGCCGGCGACGCCATCACCGCGGACCGGATCGCCGTCGACCCGGTGGCCGCCCGCGCGGCCGCCCTCGACTACCTGCGGCAGGCCGGAGCCAAGGGGACGGTCGCCGTCTCCGGCGACGGCAAGACCCTCACCGTCACGGTGACCGGTCAGTACAGCACCCGATTCCTGCCCGTCATCGGCGTGACCAGCATGTCCGTCACCGGACACGGCGACGCCACCCTCCTGCACGGCGTAGACGCCCCGGAGAACTGATGAACCCCCCTTCCGCCCGTCGTGGATCGCTTCTGGCCGACAGCCTGCGCTGCCTGCTGAGCCTCGTCGCCCTCGTCGCCCTCCTCGGGGTCCTGCCCGCGGTGCTGTACGTCGCGGGCCGGGCCGTGTTCCCGCTGGGGCTCGAAGGCATCGGCTCCGTCACCGATCTGTTCACCCAGCAAGACACCGGAGGCGTCGCCCTGCTCGTCCTGGTCGCCGTGGGCTGGGCGGGCTGGGCGAGCTTCGCGCTCTCGGTGCTCCTGGAGATCCCCGCGCAGCTCCGGGGCCGCAGCGCTCCTCGCCTGCGCGGCCTGCGCTGGAACCAGCGGATGGCGGCGGGCCTGGTCGGTGGCGTGCTCGTGCTGCTGCCCACGGCGGGCGGCGCGCTGGCGGCCGAGCCGACGCCCACGGCCGCCCCTTCGTCCGTGGCCTCGGCCACCGCCACGCCGGGTGGGCAGGAGGAGGCGAAGACGACCACTGCCGCGTCCCAGCGCTCCGATGCCTCGCACCCGACCTACACGGTGCGCGACACGCGTCCCGCGGACAGCTTGTGGAGCATCGCCGAGCAGCGACTCGGCGACGGGGAGCGCTGGACGGAGATAGCGGACCTCAACGACGGCCGGGTCATGGCCGATGGCCGCGTCTTCCACGCAGCCCAGCCGATCCAGCCCGGCTGGGTGCTGTACCTGCCCGGCGCGGCCGCACAGGAGGAGAGCGTCACCGTCCACCCCGGGGACTCCCTCTGGGACATCGCCGAGTCGTCCTTGGGCGACCCGACCCGCTACCCCGAACTCGTCGAGGCCAATGAAGGCCGGGTGATGGACGAGGAGGGGAACCGTCTGACGGACCCCGCGCTGCTGCTGCCCGGGTGGAAGGTCCTCGTTCCCGCCCAGGGAGAGGGAGAGGGGGAGGGCGAGGGCGAGAACGAGAAGCGTCCCGGGCAGCCGGGGGCGCGGGAGCCGGGGGCGCGGGAGCCCGGATCTGAGAAGCCCGGGGCGCAGGAGCCTGGATCCGGGAAGCCCGGGGCCTCGGACGCCGAGTCCGTTTCGCCTTCTCCCTCGCGGACGGCGCGCGAACCGGGAGCGGAGGCGTCCCGTACGACGGAGCCCTCGGCGACGCCGTCGCAGTCCGCCCAGCCCAGCGCCGAGTCCTCGTCGCCGCCCGAAGCCGAGCCGACCCGGGAGGGTGGGGCACCGTCCGCGGCGACGCCCCGTCAGCCCACGGCAGCGCCGACACCGTCGGCGGAGTCCTCCGCACCGACCGACGCGGGCCCGGCGCCGGACCGCACCGCGCCGGTGGCCGACGACAGCAGTGCCGTGGACATGGTCGCCATCGCGACGTGGGGCGGTCTCCTCGCCACGGGCCTGGTCTCCGTCCTCGCGCTCAAGCGGATCCTGCAGCGCCGTAACCGCAGGACCGGCGAGAGCATCGCCCTGCCGCGTGCCGCCACGGCCCCGACCGGCCCGGTGGCCTTCACGGCCGCCGACTCGTCCAACCCGGCAGCCCCCACGTCGTCCGGCCCCGCGGACTTCGCGACCGCCCTCTCGGCCGGCCCTTCGGCCGCAGTTCAGCCGGCTCCCGGGACAGCGGCCGGCGCAGGCGTGACCTCCTCGCAGGCCACGCCCTCCGACCTCGCGGACCTGGAGCGCCGTCTGCGGGCCACGGAGAACCCCGAGGGCGTCGCGCTGATCGACCGTGCCCTGCGTACGCTGGCGCACCGGCTGGCCTCCGAGGGCCGCCCGTTGCCCGAACTCGTGGCCCTGCGTCTCACCCCCACCGTTCTCGAACTGTGGCTGGATGCCCCGGCCGAACCGGTGGCCCCGTTCACCGCCCCAGCAGTGCCCACGCGCTGGATCCTCCCGGCCGATGCCCCCGGTCTCCTCGACCCGGACGCCTGCCGTGAGGTCTGCGCGCCCTACCCCGCGCTCGCCACGCTCGGCCGCGACCCCGAAGGAGCCCTCGTCCTCGCGGACCTGGAGGCGCTGGGTGTGCTGCTGCTGCCCGCCGACAGCGGCGACGTGCAGCCGGTCGCCCGGGCGCTCGCCGCGGAACTGGCCACGGCGCCGTGGAGCGACGATCTCGGCGTGCTGGTCGCCGGCCTCGACACCGGGATCACCGCCATCGAGGAGGGCTTCGGCCGTCTCGCTCCCGCCGAAGACTCCCGGGCGGCGATCGGCCAGGTGGAGGGGTGGGCGCGCACGGTGCGCGGTGCGCTCGCCGACGCGGGCGCCGACTCCCTGCACGCCGCCCGCACACGGCCTTACGGCGCTGACGCCTGGACCCCCCGTATCGCCCTGTGCGCCCATGATGTCCCCGCGGACCTCACGGAAGCCGTACGCGGTCTCCTCGACGCTCCCGCCTGCGCGGCGCTGGTGGTCGCCGCCGACGAGGGGGTCGCCCCCGGCGCCGTGCGGCTTCCCGGGCTCTCCGGAGGCACGGTCACCCTCGCCGGGACGGAGATCCACCTCGTTCCCCAGCACATCGGCGACGCCGACTACGCAGCTCTGCTGGGCCTGTTCGGCATCACGGCCGAGGCGGCGCGCCCTCCGGCCGAGGAACCGCGACCCCTGTCGCAGGAGGAGGAAGAGGAACTCGCCAGACAGCCGGAGACCTTGATCCGGCTCCTGGGCACCCCGCGGGTCACCGGTACCGCACAGGTCATCGCCGCCGCTGCCGCGGGGAGGTTGACCGAGGTCGCCGCGTGGATCGCCCTCCACCCGGGGTCCTCCGCCGAATCTCTCACCGAGGCGCTGTGGCCGACCGGGGTGTCGGCCGCGTACCGGACGGCACAGCTCTCCGCCCTGCGCCGCTGGCTGGGCGCCGAGATCAGCACGTCGGACGGCTACCGTCTCACCGGGGACATCGGCACCGACTGGCACCGTTTCCAACTCCTCGTCCGGCGCGGTGACCTGGCGGGCGCGCTCGACCTGGTCGAGGGCCGGCCGCTCGACGGCACGCCGTCGCGCCGCTACACCTGGGCCGATCCGGTGCGTCAGGACATGACGACCGCGGTCGTCGACGCCTCCGTCCGCCTCGCCGAACGCCTTCTCGAGGAGGGCGACGCGGCGGCGGCCCGCGCCGTGGCCGACCGAGGTCTGAAGGTCGATCCGGCGGACGAGTCGCTGCACCGACTGGCCATCAAGGCCGCGGCTGCCATGGGCGACCGGGAGGCCGTCGAGGAGTACGTCGCCCAGGTCGACTTCGTCGTCCAGTCGCTCGGCACCGACCTGCAGCCCGAGACATCGGAGCTGCTCGACGACCTGGACCGCCGCCCGGCACTGTCCTGAGACCCGCGCCCCGGCACGAGGCCGGGGCGCGGGGTCAGCGCAGTCTGCTGCGCACCACCAGCTTGCGCGCCCGTGTCAGGCCCTCGCCGCCGGGGCCCGGGACACGCGTGCGCAACTCCAGCAGGCCGGCGGCCTCTCCCCCGGGGAGCGCCGCCCACTGTTCCTGCGCCGCGTCCGCTGCCGCCACGGCCTCGGGGTCGTCCGGCCCGTGCCGCTCGGCCCGCTCCCGTGCCAGCGTCCTGAACAGCACATACGCCGTCTCGGTATCCCCCGAGCGCGCGGTGAGGCCGGCCTGCACACCGCGCAATCGGTCGACCTCGTGCTCCGGGGCCTCCCGCAGACACTGCTCACACAGCACCAGTGCCTCGGCCCAGTCCCGCCGTTCGGCCGCCTCGGCCATCCGCTCCTGCGCCGAGGGCCCGGAGGGCTCAACGGTCAGCAACTCCTGAAGCGGCGTGAACCGCGCTGCCGAGTCGCGCCGGCGCGGCATCTCCGGTGCGGCCTGCTGCGGCATTTCCGGTGCGGCCTGGTGTGGGGCCTGCTGCGGCATCACCGGTGCGGCCTGGTGTGGGGCCTGCAGCGGCATCTCCGGTGCGGCCTGGTGTGGTGCGGCCTGGTGTGGTGCGGCCTGCTGCGGCATCTCCGGTGCGGCCTGTTGCGGCATCACCGGTACGGCGGCGGGGTCCGGCCGGACTTGTGGTGGCGCGGCAGCAGCCTGGCGCGCCTTGGCCTTCCCGCGTGCCCTGCGCCCCTTACGGCCCGCGGCCGCAGGCGCCTGCAACACCGTGCTGTCGGCGTCCGGGTGCACCGCGATCAGCCACTCCGCCCCGTCCGGCTCCGTCAGTCGGGCGCGTACGGGACGCCCCACGCGTTCGGCGGTCTCGGCCGCACGCAAGAGAGCCGCCGCGCGCGGGTCGTTCCCGGGAGGGACGGCGAGGGCCACGTCGTCGACGCTCGCCCCGCCCTCCGGTGTGAGGCGGATGGTGAGCAGCGGCCAGCCCGGGATCTGCTGGTCACCGGATGCGGCCATGGGACCTCCTTCAGTCAGTGGCCTCGTCCGTGGTGATCTGCGAGATCCGCCATGGATCCGAGGCCTTCTCCCGGACGAGCGTCAAATAGGCCCGCAGCCGCGGCCCGGTGCCCTTCCACCCGTCCCGGCCGTGCGCCGCGCCCCGCACCACGACCGCGCGGTAGGCGAGGACCGTCGTGTCGGCGGGCGTGTCCTCGTCCGGGGTGGCGAGCTCGGCGGCGGCGGTGATCCAGGCGGCGTGCGAGGACCAGGTGCCCCATCGGGAACCCGGGGCGGAGGCGGGCTGATACGCGCGCTCCACCGCGCGCCGCTGGGCGGTGAGGTAGCGGTCGGCGCGCAGGAACGCGGTGTGCGGATGGGTGTCGTACATCGTGTCGTAGCTGTACGCGAGCCGGGACCATTCCAGCACGACCGCGCTCGCGTCCCCTTCGTCGACGGCCCGCGCCTTCGGCAGGCGCGCATCGGAGTCGGTGGGCCGGGACGACGGCAGCGACGTGGTGGCGGACGGCTTCGGGCTGCTCTTGGACGAGTCCGACGAGCCGCCGGAACCACAGGCTGCGAGGGTCAGGGCGAGTACGGCGGCGAGGGGCGGCGCCCACAGGCGAGGCACGGCTAACCTCCTATCCAGGGAGCCGGGTTGACGAACGCCCCGCCCCACATGACCTCGAAGTGCAGGTGGGGGCCGGTGGAGTTGCCGGTGTTCCCGGAGTGCCCGATGACCTGGCCCACCTGGACCGAGTCGCCCTTGTCCGCGCTGCGTGAGCTCAGGTGGTTGTACGTCGTCTCCACGCTCTTGCCGTCCCGGTCCTTGTGCTTGATGACGATGCGGTTGCCGTAGGCGTCGTTCCATCCGGACAAGGTGACCGTGCCGGCGTCCGCGGCGTACACGGGTGTGCCGACGGGCACCGCGAAGTCGGTGCCCGTGTGGTAGCCGTAGTAGCTGGAGGGCCGGCTGACGCCGAACGGCGAGGATACGACCGGGTCGCCCTTCAGCGGAGCGGCGAGCTTCTGGCCCGCGGGGATCGTCCCGCTCCCGCCTTCCTCAAGTGCCTGCGTGTATTTGGCTATCAGGGACTTGATGCGGGTGATGTAGTTGCGGGTCTCGGTGTAGTTCGGGACGCCGCCCGCATCCTCCACGGCGCCGGGGCCGGCGTTGTAGGCGGCCAGGGTGAGGTCCAGTACGTCTCCGGTGGCCACACCGCGGTCGATGTAGCCCTTCACGTCCCGCGCCAGCGCGCAGTCGTACCGGCCTTGCGCCATGATCGCGTCCCCCGGGTCGAAGGGGCTGGTCCGGCCGTTCTTGTCGTCGTCCCGGCCCCAGGTCTGCCAGGTCCCCGGAATGAACTGGGATATCCCCTGTGCGAGCGGCACTTTGACGGTCTTTCCGGTATCGGGGTCCTTGATGTACTGGTAGGACTGGGCTTCGGGATCCCAGTTGGACTCCGCCTCGATCTGCGCCGCGATCACAGGCGGGGTGATCTCCTTGCACATCGACCCGGCCTTGATGACCCACTCGCGATAAGCCGCAGGCACCTCACCCTCGTTGAGATCACCGGCGGCCTGCGCCGAATCGCCACCGCCGAGCATCGCGCCCAGCAGCACGAGTCCACCGAAAAAGGCGCCGAGGCAGCCGCCTCCGCACCCGATGCCGAACTTCGCAGCCCCCTGCATCCGAAGTCTTCGCCCCCGTGGCCCAAGTGATCAGATCTCGAACATTAGTTGGTGCCGTGGCGAGCCGCACGCATCTGAGGCAACTTGTAGCGCGGAGGCCACAACTGTCCCGAAAACGTCACGAGTTGAGATGCGCATCAGAATTCCCTCTACTGCTCGACTCGAACACCCTTATGATCGTCTCCGGTTGGGGCATGCCGCTCCACGAATCGGGTTCACGGCGGACGACGCCGGACGGGGTGACGAATTACCGATGATGTATGACCTGATGCTTGCCGCGGGCGAGTCCGCGCATCACGGAGGAACCTTCCTGGCCGATGTCTACGACCCCGGGCAGGGCAAGGAGCCGCCCGGCGTCGCGAACCTCAAGGACATCCTCCAGTGGGTCGCTTGGATCGTCCTGGCCCTCTGTGTCGTCGGCATCCTCGTGGTGGCCGGCCGTATGGCGGTCTCCCACCAGCGAGGCCAGGGCGGCGAGCACGCCACAGCCCTCGCCTACGTCCTGGGTGCCTGCGTCCTCGTCGGCGCGGCGTCCGGCATCGTGACCCAACTGGTCGCCTGACAAGGACCGGCTGCCAGCGAATCACCGGGGGGACGAGTTGAGTGTGGACCAGCAGCCCACGACATCCGATCAGGAGTCGCAGAACCCGTACACCAGACCAGGGTTCGTGGCATCGGCCGGGATCATCGCGCTCATCATCGCCCTGATCCCCGTTCTGATTCTCACGGGGGGCGGCGACGAGCCGTCCGGCGGCGAGGCGTCGGCCACGCGGAGCGGTTCCCAGCAGGCTGCGGCACCCGCCGCCTCGTCGAGCGCCGAGCAGGGGGAGGGGACAGAGTCCTCCTGTCCCGGGTTGAAGGACACGGCGACCGATACGGCGAGCATCGCCGATCTGGCTTCGATCGACCTGAGTTGGGAGAAGTTCGGGCCGATCAATCTCCCGCTGTCGAAGGACGCGGGCCCCGCCGTGGTCGACGGCGGAGTGGCGCGCTGCTACGCCCACACGCCGAGGGGTGCCCTTCTGGCCCTGACGAACATCTCCATCCGCTCGTCGAACGGCCCCGACTGGCGTGACGTCGTCGACCAGCAGGTGTACCCGGACGAGGCCAAGGGCGTCTTCGAGCAGGGCGTCGCGGCCGGCCGCGCCGACCAGACCTCCGACTTCCCTTCGTCGACGCCCACACTGGCCGGCTACAAGCTGGTCTCCTACACGCCCGACACCGCCGTCATCGACCTCGCGTTCGACACCCCTGGCGGCACCGTCCTCACGATGGTGCTGACGGCACGCTGGCACGAGGGTGACTGGATGCAGCAGATGTCCCCCAACGGAGGGCAGTCCGAGTCGGTCGTGAAGCGGTTCAACGCCGACGGATACTCCCCCTTCCCGGCGGGGTGATCGATCGTGGGCTCCTGCTGGAATCCGCTCAACTGGACCGACTGCGCGACCGACGCCGCCGCCGAGACCGGCGCCGACATCTTCGTCGTCATCGTCGAAGGCGCGATCGAGGGCTTGGGCAAGATCGTCGGTACCGTGATGTCGTGGTGGGTGCAGATCCCCACGCCCGACCTGGCGGCGGGCGGGGGTGACGACCCGAAGACGTCACCGGTGGCCTGGATCTGGCAGCACACGGGCTGGATCACCACCTGGGTGGCCGTACTGAGCCTGCTGATCGCGGCGGGCAAGATGGCCATCACCAGACGGGGCGAGGCGGCTGCCGAGGCCGCCAAGGGCATGTTGACGCTGACCGTGGTCACAGGGATGAGCCTGAGTGTGATCAGCGCACTCCTCGAGGCCTCCGACGCGTTCTCCGAATGGATCATCGAAGAGTCGTACAGCAACGTCGAGTTCGGCGACGCCATCATGGACTGGCTCGCCCTCAGCCGGCTCGTGGGAGGCATCGGGCCGGTACTCGCGCTTGTCCTGACCCTGCTGGCCACGCTCGCGTGCATCGTCCAGGTGGCGCTCATGATGGTGCGCACCGTGATGCTGTTCATCCTGTGCGGGATGCTTCCCCTCGCCGCGGCGTCGTCCATGACGGCCGCCGGTCAGGCGTGGTTCCGCAAGTCGATCGCCTGGCTCCTGGCGTTCATCCTCTACAAACCGATCGCCGCGATCATCTACGCGATGGCGTTCCGTATGACGGCGGCGATGGGTGACGGCAACGCGGACAGCAAGACCTTCCTCACCTCGATCTGCGGCATCATGCTGATGGTCCTCGCGGTGTTCGCCCTGCCGGCCCTCATGCGTTTCGCCACGCCCCTCGTGCAGGCCGTGGGATCCGGCGGTTCGGGGACCGGCGCGGCCGCGAGCGGGGCCAGCCTGGCGATGGGCGCCAAGAAGGTCGCCTCCTTGGCCAACCAGCAGTCCGGCGGCTCGGATTCGTCCTCCGGCGGCCAGTCCTCGCCGAGCGGCGCCGGCTCCACGCCCAACGCGTCGTCCGGCGGAAACGGCCAGGGCGGGGGAGGCACCCCCGGCGCCGCCGACCCCGGGTCCGGCGGAGGGCCCAAGGGCAGCCCCGCGAACGACTCCTCCCGGCAGAGCGCGTCCGGCGGCGGCTCTGCCGACGCCGCTCAGAGTGGGGGTGGCGGCGGCGCGCCGCAGGGCGCCGCGACCGGGTCCTCGGCGCAAACGGGCGCCGCGACACAGTCGACCGGCGCCGCTACGACAACGGCCTCGTCCAGCACCGCAGCCGGCGCCGCCGCCGGCCCCGCGGGAGCCGCGGCGGCTGCCGCCAAGGAGGGCTACGACAAGGTGAAGGGCGCGGCACAAGGTGCCGCGGAAAGCGGTGGAATGGACGGGGGACCCAGTGGCAGCAAGTGACATCAGCGGGCCGCGTACCTACGGCAACTGGCGCAAGCCCACCTCACCCGGCATCCACGGGCTCGGCATGGCCGGGACCATGGTGCTGATGGGCGGCATGGTGCTGGTCGTGATCTCCATGCTCGTCTCCGTGTGGCTGGCGCTGTCCTTCGCGGTCGTCGTCGGTCTTTCCCTGGTGCCCCTGTTGCTCCGGGACCGGCACGGCCGTAACGGGCTGCAGCGGTTCACCGCGCGGGTCGCCTTCCGCAACGGACGCACGAGCGGCCGGAACGTCTACCGTTCGGGTCCGCTCGGCAGGACCGGCTACGGCACCTGCCAACTCCCGGGTCTGGCCGCCCAGTCCAGTCTCACCGAGGCCGTCGACGCCCACGGGCGCCCGTTCGCCCTGCTCACGGTCCCCTCCGTCAACCACCACACGGCCGTGCTCCAGTGCGACGCCGACGGCGCGTCCCTCGTCGACAGCGACCAGGTCGACACCTGGGTGGCGTACTGGGGTCAGTGGCTCGCCTCCCTGGCCTACGAGCCGAACCTGGTGGCCTGCTCGGTGACCATCGAAGCCGCACCCGACCCCGGCATCCGCCTGGGCCGCGAGGTCAACGGCAACCTGGACCCACAGGCGCCCGCCCTCGCCCAGGCCGTGCTGCGCGAGGTCGTGCAGACCTACCCCGCCGGCTCGGCCACGCTCACGACGCGCGTGGCTCTCACGTACTCGGGCGCGGCCACGGGCGGCCAGAAACGCCGCGACGCCGCGGGCATGGCCGCGGAGATCGGACTGCGGCTGCCCGGTCTCGGCGCCAACCTGTCCATGACCGGCGCGGGTCCGGCCACCCCGATGACCGCCTCGGATCTGGCGGAGGCCGTGCGCGTGGCCTACGACCCCTCCGTCGCCGTGCTGGTGGAGGAGGCGCGAGCCGCGGGTGGCTCGGGGATCACCTGGGAGGACGCGGGGCCCATCGCCACCGAGGAAGCCTGGGACCACTACCGGCACGACGGGGCCTTCTCGATCACGTGGTCCATGAGCGAGGCGCCCAGGGGCGAGGTGTTCTCCTCCGTGCTGGCCTCCCTGCTGCTGCCGCACGCCGACATCAGCCGTAAGCGGGTGACCCTGCTGTACCGCCCGCACGACCCGGCCGCCGCCGCCCGCGTCGTCGAACGCGACCGCAAGGACGCGCTGTTCAAGGCACAGCAGGCCAAGGTGCAGCAGGCCAGGGACTCCGTGGCCGTACGCGCCGCCGATCAGGCGGCACGTGAGGAGGCCACCGGGGCGGGCGTCGTCCGCTTCGGGATGCTGGTCACCGCGACCGTGACCGAGCGAGAGGAACTGGAGCGCGCGTCGGCCGCGATCGGCAACATCTCCGCTCCCGCCCGCGTCGCACTGCGCCGGGTGTACGGCTCCCAGGCCTCGGCGTTCGCCGCCGCACTGCCCCTGGGCATCGTGCTGCCGCATCATCTGCGCGTGCCGCAGGCCGTACGCGACGCCATGTGACGAGGGGACTCGATGGATCAGAAGCGGGCACCCGGGACGCGTCGGCCGGGCTGGCGTGGCTGGGCCGGGCGCGGCGGCGGTGCGGCGGCGTATGTCGAGGCCGCGCCCGAATGGCGTGGCACCACGGTTCAGGTGTGCGGACTGTGGCCGTTCGCGGCCGGTTCCGGCACGCCGATGGTCGGGGTGCCCCTCGGCCGTAACCTGATTTCCGGCGCGGCCGTGTGCTGTGACCCGATCAGCTGGTTCCAGCGGGCCAACCTGCTGCTGAACCCTTCGGCGTTCGTCCTGGGCAAACCGGGCCTCGGCAAGAGCACCGTGGTGCGCCGCCAGGCCCTGGGACTGGCCGGCTACGGGGTTCACCCCATGGTCTTCGGCGACCTCAAACCCGATTACGTCGACCTCATCGACGCGCTGGGCGGCCAGGTCATCACCCTCGGCAGAGGGCGCGGCTACCTCAACCCGCTGGACACCTCGATCGCGATGTCCGCGGCGGCGCGGCTGACGGGCGAGGCACGCCGCGCGATCATCGGGGACGCCCACGGCCGCCGCCTCAACGCCGTCTCCGCCCTGCTGACCATCCTGCGCGGTGAACCACCTACGGACCGGGAGGAGACCCTCCTGGCCTCCGCCCTGACGGTTCTCGACGACCGGCGGCGCGGCACCCCCGTCATGGCCGATCTGTTGCAGGTCATCAAGGACGCCCCGGAGTTGGTGCGTTCCGTCGCACTCGACCGTGGCAGCCTCAGCCGCTACCGCGACATCACCGAGCCTCTTGAGTCGTCTCTCACCGGCCTTCTCGGCCAGGGGCGGCTCGGGGACATGTTCGCCCACCCCACCTCGGTGTCCATGGTCACGGACCGGCCTGTGTGCTTCGACGTGTCCGCGATCGACGACTCCGAGGTCCTGTTGCAGGCGGCGGCGCTGTTGACGTGCTGGACGTACGGCTTCAGCGCGGTCGCGGCCGCTCAGGCTCTGGCGGACGCCGGACTCGAACAACAGAAGCACTACTTCGTGATTCTCGACGAGTTGTGGCGTGTCCTGCGTGCCGGGCGGGGCCTGGTCGACCGGGTCGACGCGCTCACCCGGCTCAACCGCCAGCGCGGTGTGGGCATGGCGATGATCACCCACACCATGTCCGACCTGCTCGCGCTGCCGGCCCAGGAGGACCGGATGAAGGCGAAGGGCTTCGTGGAACGCGCGGGGATGGTGATCTGCGGGGGGCTGCCGGGCGCGGAGATGCCGGACCTCAACCAAGTCGTGGCGATGTCGCACGTGGAGCAGGAGATGATCACCGGCTGGTCGACCCCGCCCGCCTGGGACTCGGCCGCGGGGCGTGAGGCGCCGCCTCCGGGCAGGGGCAAGTTCCTGATCAAGGTGGGCGGCAGGCCCGGTATTCCGCTGCAGGTGGAGCTGACCGAGGCCGAGTTGTCGATCAACGACACCAACCGCAGGTGGGCGACGTGACCGCCACGGAGGGCAAGCGGGGACCGTCCTCGGAGTTCGGCCCGTTCCTGTTCCTCGGCGCCGTGCTCACGCTGGTGCTCGGTGTGGTGAGCTGCTGGGCCGCGGCCGCGGCCGGAGCCGCGCTGGCGGGTGGTGAGGGTCCGCCCGCCAACCCGTTCGTGTACGTGCTCGGCCTGATGGCGGGGACCGCCCGCTGGCCCGGGGCGGCGGCCACCGCCGTGGCCGCGGCCGAGGGCCTGCTCGTCCTGGTCGTCGGTCTCGTCCTGATCAGGGCGCTGCTCAAGCGTGGCGCGCGGCCCAAGATCGACCGCACTGCCCGCTACCTGGGCCGGGGCAGGGAGATCGACAAGCTGAGTGCCGCGGGCGCGGCCGCGACAGCCGCCCGGCTGGGCACCAAGGCGGACCTGCCCGGTGTGTTCATCGGCCGTGCGCTCCTCGGAGGCCGTCCGCTGTACGGCAGTTTCGAGGACATGCACATCGACATCTGGGGACCGCGTACCGGCAAGACGACCCGGCGCGCCATCCCGGCCATCTGCGACGCCCCCGGTTCCGTACTGGTCACCTCGAACAAGAGAGATGTGGTCGACGCCACACGAGGTCTCCGGGAGACCAGAGGCCGCGTATGGGTGTTCGACCCGCAGGGCCGAGCGGGGGAGCCCCCCTCCTGGTGGTGGAACCCACTGTCGTACGTCACCGATGTGTCCAGGGCCCGCAAGATGGCGGCGCACTTCGCGCTCGGGTCACGTGATCACGGTGCCAGAACGGACGCCTTCTTCGAGCCGGCCGGCCAGGACCTGCTGGCCGGGCTCCTGCTCGCGGCCGCCGAGGCCAACGAGCCCATCACGCAGGTCTACACGTGGCTCACGCGGCCGAAGGACGACACTCCGGTGCGGATCCTGCGGGAGCACGGGCATGTCCTGCCCGCGGAATCGGTGGAAGGCGTGATCACCGCCCCGGAGAAGCAGCGAGGCGGCATCTTCGGTACGGCGATGCAGATGGCGTCCTGTCTGGTGAACCCCGCGGTCCATCCATGGATCACTCAGGGCGGCGGCATGGCCAAGCGACCCGAGTTCGTCCCCGCCGACTTCGTCCGAGACGACCTGGGCACGCTCTATTCGCTCTCCCGCGAGGGCAAGGACTCGGCGGGGCCCCTCGTCACGGCGCTGACGGTGGCCGTGGTGGAGGCGGCGGAAGAGGCGGCGACCATGCAGCCGGGCGGCCGACTGCGGGTTCCTCTGCTCGGAGTTCTGGACGAGGCGGCCAACGTCTGCCGCTGGGCCGATCTCCCCGACCTGTACTCGCACTACGGATCGCGCGGCATTGTCCTCATGACGATCCTTCAGTCCTGGGCGCAAGGCATTGAGGTCTGGGGGGAGAAGGGGATGGAGAAGCTCTGGTCGGCGGCGAACATCCGGGTGTACGGGGGTGGCGTCTCCGACACCAAGTTCCTCAACGACCTGTCTCAGCTGGCGGGGGAGTTCGAGGCCGAGACCGTCTCGGTCTCGTATCAGCCCGCTCAGCAGGGCGGAGGGCTGTTCTCCCATCGCTCCACCAGCCACACCTCCCGCCGTGAGCGGGTGCTGGACGTGGCGGATCTGGGGGCGATGCCTCCGGGCCGGGCTCTGGTGCTGGCGTCGGGTACGCCGCCCGTGCTGGTCGAGACGGTTCCCTGGTGGGAGTCAGGCCACGCCGAAGACGTCCGCGCTTCGCTGGCGACGCACGATCCGGGGGCGCGTCCGTGAACGATGCGTGGGACGACGAACCGGAGCCGGTCTTCGCCTCCCTGGACGAGTTCGTCACCGACTATCTGTCGCAGATGATCCGCCGACGCGTGAACGGCACCATGCTGACGTGGTGCCCGGCCTGGTGGAAACACGCGGAGGCCATCGCCCGCCTGGACGCGCTGTGGAGGGCGTGGGAGCATCTGCGCCTCGACCGGAACCTCGGCATGTCCACCTGGTGGCTGTACCACTGCGATCCCCACCTGAACGCCCTCATGGACGCCGACACAGGCCCGTTCTCAGGCTGTTCCCCCACGGACGGTCACACCCCGTACCCCCACCCTCCGCTTCCCGTGGACCCGTCGGACCCGATGCTGTGGACGGACAGCCCGTTCAAACGCTGAGGTCCCAGGGGGACCGGTGGCGGGCCGCGGCACCTCAGCGGCTCCGGAGCCGGGAGGGGGAGCCGAGTCCGTCACGTCTCGACGAGGCGCGCTGCGTGCTCGCGCTCGTCGTCGCGGACCGGGCTGGGGCGGGTGTCGAGGAGCCGCCATCGTGTGGTGACCCCGTCGGGGCCGTCGAGACGCCCCCCGTGGAGCGCGCTCTCGATCCGCGTACGGACCTCCGCCTCGTCCGCGGGCTCGGACACGAACAGCACGCGCAACCGGACTCCGTCGCCGTCGCCGTCGCCGTCGCGTTCGACGGAGGTGTGGTGGGCCGCCAGCGGGCACGGGGGCTCGTGCTCCCAATGCCCGCAGAGCGCGACCGTGATGGCCGCACCGGGCGCCCTCACATCCCCGTCGGCTTCGACGACGAGGACCGCGTCATGGGCGAATGCTGTGCGCACGGGTCCAGTATGGGCGGGGACGCCTCCGGCGCGGGTGCGCGGCGGGGCCCCGGCTCGCGCACCCCGCGGCCCGTGCATGTCGAGAACGTGCCCCCGGCTCCGTCCCAGGAACATCAGCGGCGACCATCGGCCGCGCGAGGCACAAGGAGGGACCGTCATGGCGATTCAGCGGATGGACAATGTCGGCATCGTCGTCGAGGACATGGACGCCGCCGTCGCGTTCTTCGTGGAACTCGGTATGGAACTGGAGGGCAGAGGGGAGGTCGAGGGCCTCTTCGCGGACCAGTGCACCGGCCTCGACGGCGTCCACTGCGACATCGCGATGCTCCGTACCCCCGACGGCCACAGCAGGCTCGAACTGGCGAGGTACCGCAGCCCCGAGGCGATCGACGCCGGCCCCCGTGACCGCCCCCACAACATCATCGGCACCCACCGCGTCATGTTCGCCGTCGACGACATTGAGGACACCGTCAGCCGCCTGCGCCCGCACGGCGCCGAACTCATGGGCCGCATCGCCCGCTTCGAGAACAGCTACCTGCTCTGCTACGTCCGCGGCCCGGAGGGCGTCATCGTCGGCCTGGCCGAACAACTGAACTGATCACCGGCCTGCGGCGGGCCCAAGCACCTCCACCGACCCAAACACTCCCTCGGAAGACCTCTCCGAGGGGGTGCTCAGACATCTGACCTGCATAAATATGTGCCCCCGGCAGGATTCGAACCTGCGACACCCGCTTTAGGAGAGCGGTGCTCTATCCCCTGAGCTACGAAGGCGCGCGGTGGCGCGGTCGAGAGAGGTTGCGCCGCCGCCGACAGTGTAGCGGGTGGGTGGGTCGCGGGGCCGGGCAGTGGTGTGCGGCGGCCCCGCTCGGCTACGGCCCCGCCCCCGCCCCCGCTACGGCGTGAGGGCCGTGGTCAGGAAGGACTGGACCGTGGGTGGTACTCGCATCGTGCCCCGGGTGCGAGGGCTCATCATGTAGACGACCCGGCGTTCCAGGTCCCGGGTGGCGCCCAGGCCGCTGAGGTGGCCGTGGACGACGCCCGCCATGCCCCACGCCGTGGTGCCGCCGGGCAGGACCATGCTGTCCAGGCCCGCGCCGCAGAAGGCCCGGCCACCCCTGACGTACGGGACGTCCGGCACCCGGAACATGTGGTCGAGGCTCTTCTCGGTGAGGAGCTCGCCGCCGAACAGGGCCGTCAGGAAGCGGTCCAGGTCAGCGACGGTCGAGATCATCTCGCCCGCGGCGCCGTGGATCGTCGGGCTCTGCTCGGTGACGTCGACGCCGTTCTCGTACCCCTTGATGTGCGGGGCGGGGATCGTGGGGTCGGTGCCGGGGAGTGTCGTCGCGGTCAGGTTCAGGGGGCGCAGGACGCGGTCCTCCACCTCCCGCGCGTACGAGCGGCCCGTGAGTTGTTCGATCAGCATTCCGGCCACCACGTAGTTGGCGCGGGTGATCTGCTGCCGGGTGCCCGGGGGGAAGCCGAGCGGCTCCCGCAGGGGAAGGTCGATCAGCTGGGCGGGGGTGAAGGTGTCCAGGCGGTGGCGCAGGAACCACGGGGTGTCGTTGTAGCGGACGTCGCTGTCGTCGGCCAGGCCGCTGGTGTGGTCGAGGAGCTGCCGTACGCTCACCGGAGCCTGGAGCAGGCCGGGCAGGTGGGCCTCGACCGGTTCGTCGGGGGCGATCAGGCCCTCGTCGACGAGGGACAGTACGACCGCCGCCACGAACGTCTTCGTCACCCCGCCGATGCGGAACCTGTGGTGGGGGCCGGCCGGTTCGCCGGTGGCGGTGTCGGCGACTCCGGACGCCGCCGACCATGGGCCCCGAGGGCCCTCGACCCGCAGGAGTACGGCGGTGGCCTCGTCGTCCGGGCGGTGGCCCACCGCCTGTTCGAGTGCCTCAGTCACGGGACGCCACCCGCTCCACCGGCTCGTCCTCCGTGTGCGCCCACGTGGTGATCATCTCGCCCTTGCCGAAGCCCCCCGCCCGCCGGACGGTGTCCGCGACGAAGGTGTTGACCTGCTTGCCGTTCTCGGAGTTGGTCAGCACGATCAGGCCCTCGCCGCTGTCCACCCGGGTGAAGGTGCCGACCCGGAAGCCGACGGTACGGCCGCCGTGCCCGTACTCCACCTCGCCGGTGCTGGTGTCGACGACGGTGCCGAGGCCGTAGAAGCCGCCGGGATGCCACATGGTCAGCATCTGCTGCGCCAGCGGGCGGCTGATCAGGGTGCCGGGCTCGCCCCGCCACGCGCGACGGATCTCCAGTGCCACCTTGGCGAGGTCCGCCGCGCTCGCCCACAGCCCGCCGGCCGCGACCTCGTTGCGGACCCGCCAGCGGCCCGGGACGGGGGCGCCGTCCGGATCGTGGCCGACCGCCACCGGGGCCGGGGCGACGGCGGGGTGGTTCTGGTCGAAGGTGCTGTCGGTCAGGGACAGCGGCTCGAGGACCAGGCGCCGCATCATCGCCCCGAAGGGCTCGCCCGTGACGTCGAGGAGCAGCTGCTCCAGCACCGAGAAGTTGATGTTCGTCTTCTTGAAGACGGTGCCCGCCGGATGCTCGGCCCGCACCGGGGCGTTGGTGGCGGGCGGGCGGCCGTGCAGGATCTCCGGGATCGACGGCATGGGCTCGGTGGGCAGGAAGTTGGTCGGGGCGACATGGCTGAGCCCCGACTGGTGGCTGATCAGCTCGCGCAGGGTGATCCGGGCGCCGTCCGGGACCTGCCACGTGGTGAGGTAGCGGTTGATGTCGGCGTCCAGGTTGAGCACCTCGTCGCCGACGAGCTGGAGCACGGCCAGCATCGTGACGTGCTTGCTCACCGAGGCCACCTGGAAGGCGGTGTGCGGGGTGACCGGCTCGGGGCGGTCGGCCGCCGTCACGCCGTACCCCTCCAGGGACACCACCTCGCCGCCGCGCAGCAGGGCGACGCTCACCCCGGGTACGCGGTGGGCCGCCATGACCTCCTCCAGTTCCCGCCGGAAGCCCGGTGGCAGGAGGACGGCCCGGGGCGGCTCGGGCGCCGGTCGTACGTCGGTCGTCATGCCCTGTCCTTCCCTCAGCGAGTCGACGGCCTCGGCCAGGGCGGCCAGGGTGTCGTACTCGTACAACATCCGCAGGGTCAGCGGCAGACCGCGCCGGCGTGCCGCGCCGATCACCCTGATGACCATCAGGGAGTCCCCGCCGTAGTCGAAGAAGTTGTCGTGCGCGCTCACCCGCTCCAGGCCCAGCACCTGGGACCAGATCTCGGCGAGCGCCCGTTCGACGGGGGTGCTCGGGGCCGGGCCCGCGGGATCCTCGGCGGGTTCGGGTGCGGGGAGTGCGGCCCGGTCCGGCTTGCCGTTGACGGTGAGCGGGATCCGGTCGAGCGGGACGAGGAAGTGGGGGACGAGGGCCGCGGGCAGGGTGGTGGAGAGCTGTCGGCGCAGTCGGGCCGGCTCGGCGTCGTCCGCCACCACGTAGGCCACCAGGCGCTGTTCGCCCTGGCCGTCCCGCCACGGCAGCACGAGCGCGTCCCGGACCCCGGGTACGGCGAGCAGGGCGGCCCTGGTCTCGGCCGGGGCCACCCGCACCCCGTTGATCTTGACCTCGTCGTCCGTCCGCCCGACGTACTGGAGCGTGCCGTCCGGCAGCACCCGGGCCAGGTCACCGGTCCGGTAGAGGCGGGCGCCGGGCGGGCCGTACGGATCGGGGACGAACCGCTCGGCGGTCAGGTCCGGGCGGCCCGCGTAGCCGCGCGCGAGCCCGGCGCCCGCGAGGTAGAGCTCACCGGTCACGCCGACCAGGACCCTGCGCAGATCCGCGTCGAGGACCCGGGCACCGGCGTGCGGGAGGGGGCGGCCGATCGGCACGGGGCCCGTGAGGGGGCCGGCCGGGACCCGGTGGGCGGTCGCGTCGATCGTGCACTCGGTGGGGCCGTAGGTGTTCCACAGCTCCACGGACGGGCACAACGCCCTTACCCGTCCCGCCAGTTCGCCGTCGAGCTGCTCGCCCGCCGAGCACAGCAGCCGCAGCGAGGCGCACCCGCCCCAGCCCTCCGTGTCCGCCAGCAGGCGCAGCACCGACGGCACCACCTGGAGGACCGTCACCCGGTGGTCGGCGACCGAGCGCAGCAGCGCCGCCGGGTCGCGTTCCGCCCCGGCCGGAGCGAGCACCACCGTGCCACCGCTGATCAGCGGGGCGAACAGCTCCCACCCGGCCGCGTCGAAGCCGATCGACGTCTTGTGCAGCACGCGGTCGGCGGGGCCGAGGCCCTGCGCGCCGAGCGCCCAGGCGACCCGGTGGGCGAGGCCGCCGTGGGTGATCTGGACGCCCTTCGGACGGCCGGTGGAGCCCGAGGTGTAGATGACGTACGCCAGTTGCTCGGCGTCGGTCTCCCGGTTGGCCGGGGTGGCGGAAGCGGTGCCCAGGGGCGCGCCGTCGAGGAACGCGTCCGCCGGTAGGGCTTCGCCCACGGGCGCGCCCTGCGCGACGGCTTCGCCCTGGGGCACGTCCTCCAGGAACAGCGCCCCGGGGTGGTCGAAGCCGCGGGGGGCGCTCTCGCGCCGGGTCAGGACTGTCCGCGCGTCCGCGTCCGTGACCATGAACCGCAGCCGGTCCAGGGGCGAGGCCGGATCCAGCGGGAGGTACGCCCCGCCCGCCTTCCACACGCCGAGCAGACCCGCCACCAGGTCCGGCCCCCGGTCCAGGAGCACGCCCACGGTGGACCCGGCGCCCACGCCCCGGGTGCGCAGAAGGTGGGCGATGCGGTCGGCGCGGGTGTTCAGTTCCGCGTACGACATGCTGGCCGCGCCGTGGACGAGGGCCGGGGCGTCGGGGGTGCGGGCGGCCTGTTGCTCGAAGAGTCCGGGGAGGGCGGGGCGGGGTCCGTCCGCGCGTACAGGGCCGCCGAGTTCCTCCAGCAGCGCCCGCTCCTCGCCGGACAGGAACAGCTCCGCACCGGCGTCCCCGTCCCCGTCCGCGTCCGCGGCCATCGCTTCGAGCGCCCGCCGGTACATCGCCCCGATCCGCCCCAGGGCGGCCTCGCTCAGGACGCTCGTACGGCTGCTGAGGCCGAGGTGCCCGGCCAGGGTCGTGACGGCGAGGTCGAACTCGGTGCCGCCCTCGGCGAGCGTGGGTGCCACGTCGACGAGTTCCCGGTCGACCTGGCGGAAGTCGAGGTAGTTGAACGACACGGTGACGAGCCGGCCACCGCCCGCCATGCGCTGCATCTCCGGCATCGGGAAGCGGCGGTGCGGCCACAGCCCGACCTCGCGGTCGAAGGCCGACCGTACGAGGTCCAGCCAGCTGTCGCCCGCCCCGCGGCGGTCGTGCACGAAGGGCACGGTGTTGAGGTACATGCCGTGCACCCGGTCCGCGCCGACCGCCTCCGGCCGCGCGTCGCAGACGAGGCCGGTGGTGAAGGACCGCTCGCCGGTGAGCGCGCTGAGCACCTTCAGGTGCGCGGCGAGCAGCACGCTCTTCAGCGAGGCCCTGGCCCGGCTCGCGAGTGCGCGCAGTCCGGGCTCCAGGTCGCCGATCGGGACCCGCAGCCTGACCTGGCTGTCCTCCGAGGACCCGGCCGCCTCTCCCCAGCCGGCCGGCAGCGCGAACGGGGGATGCTCCTCGACGATCCCGGCCCAGTGGGCGCGGTCCTCCTCGCTCGCCAGGGCCCTCAGCTCGGCCGCGATGAAGTCGGCGTACCGCAGCTCCGGCTCCTCGGCCGGTGCCACGGCCTCGCCGTCGCGGAACCGCCGGTAGCACTCCAGCAGTTCCATCAGCAGGTTGTAGTGGCTCCAGCCCTCGGTGATCGCATGGCAGCGGACCATGGACAGCCACCAGGCCCCCTCGCCCTCCACATGGGCGGCGAGTCGGAGCAGCGGCGGGGCGGACAGGGCGAACGGACGGGACCGCTCGTCGGCCTGGAAGGCGCGCAGGGCCTGCTGGACGTCCCGGCCGACGACGTCGTGCACGGACACCGGGATCTCGGCGGCCGGGTGCACCAACTGCACCGGCACCGAGCAGGAGTCGAGGTCGAAGGAGGTGCGCAGCGCCTCGTGCCGCGCGACGACCGTGCGGGCCGCGGCGACCAGGGCGGCCGGGTCGAAGGGCACGTCGTCGCGGATCCGGAACGACGTCACGCTGTGGTAGCGGCGCAGCCGTTCGTCGGCCAGCATCTCCACGACCATGCCGGTCTGCGTCTGCGACATCGGGTAGGCGTCGGCCAGTCCGTCCGGCAGCCGCTCCCGGTCCTCGGCGGTGAGCAGCTCGAACGGCTTCACCAGGGCGGTGGCGACCGCGGGCGCCCGGTCCGCCACGAGGGCGGCGAGGGCGGCGACCGTACGGCGGTCGAAGACATCCCGTACGTCGAGGTCGAACCCGCTCGCGCGCAGGGCGCCGACGAGGGCGACGGCACGGATCGAGTCGCCGCCGAGATCGAAGAAGCTGTCCTCGGCGCCGACGCGTTCGCGCTCCAGGACCCTGCGCCAAGCGGCGGCGATCTGCTCCTCGGTGCCGGGGCGGGGGGCGACGAAGGTGTCCGCGTGGGCCACGGAAGGCGCCGGCAGGGCCCGGCGGTCGATCTTGCCGTTGGCGTTGAGGGGCAGCGCCTCCAGGGCGGTGAAGGTGGCCGGGACCATGTAGTCGGGCAGGCGGTCCGCCAGATGCCGGCGCAGGTCGGGCAGACGGTCCGCCGGCTGCCGCAGGCTGTCGGCCTCGGGGGCGGCCTCGGCGGTCTCCGGGACGCAGTACGCGGCGAGTTCGCCGTCGAAGGTCGTCACGAAGGCCTGGCGGACGGCGGGGTGGGCGGCCAGGACGGCCTGGACCTCGCCGGGCTCGACCCGGAAGCCGCGGATCTTGACCTGGTCGTCGAGCCGGCCGAGGAACTCCGTGTTCCCGTCCTCGCGTTGCCGCACCAGGTCGCCGGTGCGGTAGAGACGGGCGCCGGGTTCGGCGGAGTAGGGGTCGGGCAGGAAGCGCTCGGCGGTCAGGTCGGGGCGGTTCGCGTAGCCGCGGGCCACTCCGGTGCCGCCGACGTACAGCTCGCCCGGCACGCCGGCCGGTACCGGCTGGAGCGAGCCGTCCAGGACGTACATCGCCATGCCCGGCAGCGGCCTGCCGATCGGCAGGACCTCCTCCTGGGGCTCCGCCGGCACCTCGTGGACGCAGGTGCCGACGGACGCCTCGGTGGGGCCGTACTCGTTGATCAGCCGGGTCTTCGGAGCGAGAGCGCGCCAGCGCAGCAGTGTCGCCCGGGTGAACGCCTCGCCCGCGACGACGAGGACCGGCGCGAGCGCGGCGGCCTCGGCCGGGGTGAGCTGGTGGGAGAGCACGTCCAGGTGACCGGGGGTGAGCTTGACGAAGCTGTACGGCGCCCCCGCCGACAGCCGGCTGCCCAGATCGGCGAGGTCGACCGCCTGCGAGACCGTGTGCACGGCCTGTCCCGTCACCAGCGGCGCCCACAGGTTGGGGACGACCAGGTCGAACGCCACCGAGGAGAACAGGGGCGCGCCGCCGGTGCCGTTCGACGCCAACTCGCGTGCCGCCCAGGCGACATGGTTGGCCAGACCCCGATGGGTGACCTCGACGCCCTTCGGCGTACCGGTCGAACCGGACGTGAAGATCACATAGGCCGGCCGGTCCAGGGCGACGACCGGGGGCGGCGGTGGGGCGGGGACGTCGATTGCGGACAGGGCCTCGTCCGAGAGCGCCCCTTCGTCCAGCAGCACCTGCGCCCCGGCCGCCTCGACGAGCGCGGCCACCCGCTCGGCCGGGTACGACGGATCCACCGGCACGTAGGCCGCGCCCGCCTTCCACACCCCGAGCAGCGAGGCGACCAGCGCCGGACCGCGGTCGAGCAGTACGGCGACCCGCGACTCGGGGCCCACTCCCCGGCCGCGCAGCCGGTGCGCGATCCGTTCGGCCTCGGCGTCCAGCTCGCCGTACGAGACCGTGCGGTCCCCGCCGCGTACCGCCACCGCCTCCGGAGTCCTCGCCGCCTGCGCCTCGAACAGCTCGAGCACCGATGCCGAAGGGGCCTCGGACGCCGTGGAGTTCCACTCCACCAGCTGACGCCGAAGCTCCGGCTCGGGGAGATGGGACTCGCGGGCGGAGCCCTCCGGATCCGCCGCCATCGCCTCCAGCACCGACCGGTACAGCGCCGCCAGCCGGGCCGCGTTCGGGCGGCTCAGGGCACCGGTGTTCGTCTTCAGCCCGATGCGCCGGGAGATCGTCGTCACGGCGAGGTCGAACTCCGTCGTCCCGGGCGCCAGCACGGAGTCCAGGTCGACCGCGTCGCTCTCCAGGCGGTCGAAGTCCACATGGTTGAGCAGCACGTCCACCAGCCGACGGCCGCCCGCCATGCGCTGCATCTCGGGCATGGGGAAGCGCCGGTGCGGCCACAGCTCCGCCTCCTGGGCGAAGGCCCGCGCCACGAGCTCGCGCCAGGTGCGGGCCGTCCGGTCGTAGGCGAACGGCACGGTGTTGAGGTGCATGCCGTAGATGCGGTCGGCGTCCACCGCCTCCGGCCGGGTGTGCACCACGACACCGCTGGTGAACTCCGGCTGCGGGGTGAGCAGGCTCAGGACCTTGCCGTGCGCGGCGACCAGCACGCTCTTGAGCGAGGCACCGGCCTCGGCGGCCAGGGAGCGCAGCCCGTCCTCCAGGTCGTCGAAGCGCACGGACACCCAGAAGTGCTCGGCCGGCCCGTCCTTGTCGCCCCAGCTCTCGGGCAGGGAGAACTTCTGCGGCCCGTCGATCGTCCGGGCCCAGTAGGCGCGGTCCTCCGCGGAGGCCAGGGCGCGCAGCTCCCCGGCGACGGAGTCGGCGAACCTGACACCGGGCGGCGCGTACGGCGACAGCGGCAGGCCCTGGCACAACTCCCGGTAGCAGGCGAGGAGTTCCTGGACCAGGGAGTGGTAGCTCCAGCCCTCCACGATGCCGTGGAACTCGGTCACCGACAGCCACCAGCCGCCGTCCACCAGATGGGCCGTCAGCCGGAACAGCGGGGGCTCGGACAGGTCGAACAGGCGGGCCTTCTCCTCGGCGTGGAAGGCGTCGAGCACGCGCCGCACCTCCTCTGCGCCGAGGCCGCGCAGATCCCGTACGGCCGCCGGGATCACCGCTGTCGGATGCACCAACTGCACGGGTACGGAACAGGACTTGAGGTCGAAGGAGGTGCGCAGGACGTCGTGCCGTTCGACGACCGCGGCGGCCGCCGCGCGCAGGGCGTCGAGGTCGAAGGGGACCTCGTCGCGCATCCGGGTGGAGGCGACGTTCTGGTAGTTGCTGTGCCGGTCGTGGGCGAGCATGTCGACGACCATGCCGATCTGCGTCTGCGCCATCGGATAGGCGTCGGCGAGCCCGGCGGGCAGCAGCTCCCGGTCCCCGTCGGCCAGCAGCTCGAACGGCCGCACCGCCTGGCGTACGACGGCCCGGCCCCGCCCCGCCACGAGCTCGGCGAGACCGGCGACCGTGCGGTGGTCGAAGACGTCCCGTACGGCGAGGTCGAACCCGGCGGCGCGCAGGGCGCCGACGAGGGCCACCGCCCGGATGGAGTCGCCGCCGAGGTCGAAGAAGCCGTCCTCGACGCTCACCCGGTCCAGGCCCAGCACCTCCTGCCAGACCTCGGCGACACGCTCCTCGACGGGAGTGCGCGGAGGGGTGTACGCCCGGTCTCCGCCCAGGTCCTCCCGGCCGGGCGCGGGCAGAGCGCGCCTGTCGAGCTTGCCGTTGGTGGTCAGCGGAAGCCGGTCCAGGGCGACGAAGGCCGCGGGGACCATGTACTCGGGCAGCGAGGCCGCCAGACGGGCCCGCAGCTCGGCCGGACCCGGCGCCTCGCCCAGGGGGAGGACGTACGCCACGAGCTGTTCCTCGCGGACCACGACGACGGCGTCACGCAGCCCGGGATGGCCGGCCAGCGCGCTCTCGATCTCGCCGAGTTCGACGCGGAAGCCGCGGATCTTGACCTGGTCGTCGATCCGGCCGAGGAACTCCAGGCGCCCGTCGGGGAGCCGCCGGGCCAGGTCACCGCTGCGGTACAGCCGGGAGCCCGCGGGGCCGAACGGGTCCGGCACGAAACGCTCGGCGGTCAGCTCGGGGCGCCGCAGATAGCCGCGGGCCACGCCCGGGCCGCCGACATGGATCTCGCCCGGCACTCCGACCGGCACCAACCGGCCGTGCCGGTCCAGCAGATGGAGGGAGAGGTCGTCGAGCGGGCGGCCGACGACACTGCCCGCTCCGGGCGCGAGATCCTCCTCGGTCAGCCGGTGCCAGGTGGTGTGGACGGTGGTCTCGGTGATCCCGTACAGGTTCACCAGGGCGACGCGGTCCAGGCCCCGGCGCGAGATCCAGGGCTCCAGCTCACGGACGTCGAGCCGCTCCCCGGCGAACAGCACGGCCCGCAAGGCGAGTTCACGCTCCCCGGCGCTCGCGGCCACACCCCTGAAGGCGGACGGCGTCTGGCTGAGGACGGTCACCCGCTCCGCCGCCAGCAGGTCCAGGAACTCCTCCGGCGAGCGGGTGACCGGATACGGCACCACGACCAGCCGCCCGCCGTGCAGCAGGGCACCCCACATCTCGAAGACCGACACGTCGAATGCGTACGAGTGGAACAGCGACCACACATCGCCCTCGTCGTACGCGAGGTGGCGCCGCGCCTCCCGCAGCAGCCGCCCCACGTTGGCGTGGGTGAGCGCGACCCCCTTGGGCCTCCCGGTCGAACCGGAGGTGTAGATCGTGTAGATCAGGTTCCCGGGGCCGCCCGGGACATCCGGATCGGTGTCCGGCTGCGCGGCGATCAGCTCCGCGTCCCGGTCCAGCAGGACGACTTCACCGTCGTACGCGCCCTCCAGGACGCCGGAGTGCGCGGACGTGCTCAGGACGACCGGGGCCGCGGTGTCCGCCGCGATGTACGCCAGCCGCTCGGGCGGGTTCGCCGGGTCCACGGGGACGTAGGCGGCGCCGGACTTCAGCACGCCGAGCAGGGCGGGCATCAGCTCGATGTCCCGCTCCAGGCACAGTCCGACGAGGTCCTCCGGGCCCACGCCCTTGGTCCGCAGCAGGTGGGCGACCCGGTTGGCACGGGCGTTCAGCTCGCCGTACGACAGCGTCCGTCCGCCGTACGAGACGGCCGGGGCGTCCGGTGTGCGGCGCACCTGCTCCTCGAACAGCTCATGGACGCGTCGGGTGACGGGGGACCCGCCCCGCGGCCCGGCGGCCTCCAGCAGCGCCGTCCGCTCCTCCCCGGCGAGCAGGTCCAGGCGGGAGAGGGGGGTCTCCGGCCGGGCGGTGGCGGAGGTGAGGAGGCGGACGAAGTGGCTCAGCATCCGGTCGGCCGTCGCGCGGTCGAACAGGGCGGTGGCGTACTCCAGTTGGGCCGTCAGGGTGCCGTCCCGGCCCTCGTTCATCACCAGGGAGAGGTCGAACCGGGCCGGGAGGTCGGCGGGCGGGACACGGGTCATCGTCAGGCCCGGCAGCCGGTAGTCCTCGACGGTCTCCTCGCGCAGGGTGAACAGCACCTGGAACAGCGGGGTGCGCGAGCGGTCGCGGTCCGGTTCGAGTTCCGTGACCAGATGGCGGAACGACACCTCCTGGTGCTCGAAGGCGTCCAGCACCGTGCCACGGGTGGCGGACAACAGCTCGTCGAAGGCCGGGTCGCCGTCGAGGCGGCCGCGCAGGACGAGGCTGGTGATGCCGTACCCGAACAGGCGCTGCCACTCCGGGCGGTTCCGGGTCGACAGCAGGGTGCCGACGGCGATGTCGTCCTCGCCGGTGTACCGGGCCAGCAGGGCCTGGAAGGCGGTGAGCAGCACGGTGAAGGGCGTGGTGTCGTGCCGCTTGGCCAGGTCGCGTACGGCGCCGGCGAGTTCCGTCGGCAGCGGGCGGGCGACCGAGGCGCCCCGGGGGTCGCGGACGGCCGGGCGCGGCCGGTCCGTGGGGAGGGTGAGCGGGGTCAGGCCGGCCAACTGCCGTCGCCAGTAGGCGAGGTTGCGCTGCCCGGCCTCGCCCGCGAGGCGTTCGCGCTCCCAGGCCGCGTAGTCCGCGTACTGGAAGTCGAGCGGTTCCGGGCCGTCGCCGGGGCCCGCCGCGTACAGCGCGCTGATCTCCTCCGCGAACAGGTGGGTCGACCAGGCGTCGCAGGCGATGTGGTGGACGACCACGATCAGGACGTGCTCGCCGGGCGAGCTGCGCAGGAGCCGGGCGCGGACCGGCCATTCCCGCTCCAGGTCGATGGGTTGCCGGAAGTCCTGGGAGATCCGCTCGTGCACCTCCCCCTCGGAGAGCCCGGAGATGTCCTCGACGGGCAGCCCCACCGGGCGCGCCGGGTCGATGACCTGGACGGGTTCGGGGTCCTGCCAGGCGTACCGGGTGCGCAGGATCTCGTGCCGCGCGAGGAAGCGGTCCCAGGCCCGGGCGAGGGCCGGGACGTCCAGCGGTCCGCGCAGCCGCAGGGCCAGCGGGACCAGGTACTCGGGGCTGCCGGGTTCCAGCCGGTTCAGGAACCACATCTGCTGCTGGCCGTGGGACAGCCGCAGCGGTCCGCCCCGGTCGGCGCGGACCGGTTCCCCGCTCCGTCGGCCGCGGCCCTTCCCGGCGAGCCGGCGCCTCAGCAGTTCGGCGCGGAGGGCGTCCCGGTCACCGTGTGCGCTCGTGCCCATGATCGGTCTCCCTTGTCTCGGTCAACTTCTCGGTCGTGGCGGCGCGTTCGTCCCGCAGCGCCGGGGTGGCCGTCGCGGCCGTGGCCAGGGCCGCCATGGCGCAGCCGATCAGCAGGAAGACGAGGGCCGGGCCGGCGGCGGACAGGGCGAGGCCCCCGAGCAGGACGCCGAGCACATTGGCTCCGGTGGCGACGAGGTGCGAAGTGGCCGCGACCCGGCCCTGGAGGGCGTCGGGGGTGGTGCGGATCTGGTACACGGCGGAGGCGACGTTGAAGACGCCGGTGACGCAGCCCGTCCCGGCGAACAGGACGCCGAGGACGACCGGCTCACTGGCTAGGGCCATGGCGGTGATCAGCGCGGCCCAGCAGAACAGCCCGCCGACCAGGACCGTGCGCAGGCTGATCCGGCGCTGCCACCAATTGCCGCTCAGGGCACCGACGATGCCGCCGATCCCGCCCGCGGCCACGATGACGGCGACGGCGCTCTGCGGCCGGCCCTCCACCTTCACGAGGACGAACAGCGCGAGCGGCAGGATCTGCAGGAGGAGGTTGCTGACGGCGACGAAGGCGAGCGCCGTGCGCAGGAACCGCTGCCGCCACAGCCAGCGCAGTCCTTCGGCGAGTTCCGTGCGCAGCGACTTGGGCGGGGCCTTGCGCCGCTGCTGGAAGTCCTTGCGGATCAGCAGCAGGCTGCTCAGCGAGGCGAGTCCGGCCAGCGCGGAGAAGAGGAAGGGCGCCCAGCGCGCCGCGCTCTGCAGGAGGACGCCGCCGGGCTGGCCGAGCAGGACCGCGGCGCGCCCGCGTGCCTCGTTGCGGGAGAGGGCGGTGGCCAGTTGGCTCGCGTCGACGACGTTGCGCACGGCTCCGCGCTCGGCCAGCCGGTACAGGATGGCGAGGCTGGTCTCCAGGAACGCGACGGCGGCCAGCTGGACCGCGGAGAACCCGCCGAGCGCGAGGGTGACGACGACGCTGCCGAGGGCCACGGCCCGGACGCCCTCGCTGAGCGCCATCAGCCGGCGCCGGTCCCAGCGGTCGACCAGGACTCCGGCGGGGAGCTGCACCAGCAGCAGGGGCAGCAGCGCGGCGAACGACACCGCCGACATCACCAGCGGCGAGTCGGTGTGCCACAGCACGATCAGCGGATACGAGACCCCCGCGACCCTGTTGCCCAGAAAGGACACGGCGGCACCGGACCACAGCAGCAGGAAGTCCCGGTTCCGCCGCAGAGAGGGCGGACCGGTCGAGGGGGGCGTGGTCATGCGTCGACGGTGGATCGGGCCCCTATACGGGATCTCTTCGCCCTCTATGCGGGATCTATACGGTTATGTGCGAGTGTCCGGCCTGAACGGAGCGAGGCCAGGACAGGGGAGCGAGGTCAGGACAGGGGCACGTGGGTGAAGCGGGACGCGGCCCTCAGGTCCGCCGCGATGGCGTCCGCCGTGGCGCGCAGCGCCGGGAGGACGTGCTCCTCGCAGTCCTCGGGGGTGTGGCGGGCCGCGTGCATCGACACGGCCGCCGCGGCGACGGCCCGGCCCGTCCGGTCGGGCACGGGGACGGCGAGGGTGCGCAGCCCGTGCTCGCGTTCGTCGTCGAGGAGGACGTACCCCGCGTTCTCCAGCAGGACGCGGCCCTGGGCCGTCCGCCGGGCGGGCAGCCGGGTGCCCGGCGCGATGTGCACGCTCATGACGCGCGACGCGGTGACCCCGGCCGTGCACTGGATCTCCGAACCGTCCGGGGTCAGCACCGCCAGTGAGGCGGACTCCTGGATCCGGGCGGTCAGGTCCGCCAGGTGCGGGGCGGCCAGCCGGGACAGGGAGGTGCGGGAGAGCGGCGGGAAGCCCAGGGACAGCACCCGGGGCGTCAGGGCGAACGCCCGGTCGTCGTCCGGCAGGCGTCGCACCAGGCCCAGGTGCTCGTACGTGATCAGCGCCCGGCGTGCCGTCGCCCGGGCGAGCCCGGTGGCCGTGGCCACCTCGGTGAGCGTCAGCCGCGCCCGGCCCTCGTCGAACGCCGTCAGCACCGTCAGACCGCGGGCCAGCGACTCCACGAACTCCCGGCCCAGTTCCTGCTTCGAGGCGCCCGTCCAGGCCGCGAGCCCCGAGGGCGGCGGCGACGGCTCCGGCTCCGGCGCCTCGCGCAACTCCCGCTCCATCCGCGCCACGGCGGTCCGCAGCCGTGGCAGCAGCGTCTCGCGCAGGTCCGCAGCCGAGTGCCGGCTGGTGTGGCTCACCACGCTCGCCACACAGGCGATCCGGCCGGTACCGGGTTCCCGCACGGGGACGGACAGCGCCACCAGACCCGGTTCGATCAACTGGTCGTCCACCGCCCAGCCCTGCTCCCCGGCCACCGTCACCCGGCGCGCGAACTCCCCGTCGTCCTCGGGCCGTTCCCTCGGGGGTACGGCCGGGAAGCCCCGGTCCTGAGGGTCCGCCGCCCGGCGTTCACGCCACGCCCGCCACTCGTCCTGCGTCCACTCCGTGGCGAACAGCGGGCCCGGCGCGGTGCGTTCGGCCGGGAGCAGGTCGCCGATGCGGAAGCTCAGGGACATCGCGCGGCGACGGGTGGCCTGGTGGATGAAGCGGATGCCGTCGTGGTCGGCGACCGCCAGCGAGACCGACTCGTCCAGCGCGTCGGCGAGCGCGTCCGCGGGCCCGCGCAGCAGCGAGGGCAGACGCAGGGCGGCCAGACAGGCGTTGCCCAGGTCCATCAGACGCGGGGTCAGCACGACGTCCCGGCCGTCGAGACGGACGTACCCCATGCGGGCGAGGGTGGAGGTGATCCGGTCGACCGTGGAGCGGGCGAGGCCGGTGGCGCGCTCCAGTCCGCTCGCACTCGCCCTGCCGCCCGCCTCCGTCAGCTCCCGCAGCACGCTGACGCCCCTGATCAGTGGCGCGACCGCCTCGGCTGGTGGGGTGTCGGTCGGGGTGTGGGTGGGCATCGGGTCTCCGGTACGGCGGGTGACGGCAGGCCCCACGGTAGTGGTGGGCGGGCTCCGCGTGAGCCGCGGTACGGCGGTGCCGTGGGGGCGCGGGGCGATGCGGCTACTTCCGGGTCACCCGCACCACGTGGTCCCCCGAAAGCTCCGCCGACACCGTGATCCGGATGCCACTGCGTGGGTCCTGGAAATCCTCCCCGGGTGCGAAGGGCGCGTCCGACAGCTCCGCGTGAACGTTAGGGCTGCGGGTGCAGCCGCCGCTGTCGCCGAGGCTGTCGTACACCCGTACCGGGCCCTGCCCGGTGTCCACGTCGGCGTCGACCTTGTAGATCAGCACCCCGGGCCGGCACACCGTCTCGTCGTTGCCCTCGCGGGTGCGCAGCTCCACGGCGTATCCGGTCCGGCCGTCCAGGGGGACGAAGACCAGTTTCGGGCCGCCGGGGCGGGCCAGCGGGGTCAGCCGGTACTCCGCCGTCCCGGGTGCCGTCGCACAGCTGATCTGCGCCGGGTCCAGCCAGCCCAGCTTCCACTTGTGCCAGCCGAGGAGGTCGTTGTTGGCGCCCCAGTCCTCGCTCATGATGTCCCAGTGCCCGACCGCGCCCCCGCCCTCCTGGGTGTAGAGGTCGGGCAGTCCGAAGACATGGCCGTTCTCGTGGGGGAGGACGCGGTAGCCGGTGCGGTCGTAGGTGCCGGAGCCGTCGTCCTGGCGGGAGTAGACGAAGGAGGCGTTCGCGACGGGGACGCCGTCGGCCACCGGGGCCTCGGTGTTGCCGGCGAAGGTGACGGACAGGACCGTGTCCAGGGCGGAGGGGCCGGCGTTGGGGGTGACCAGGACGTTCAGGAAGTCGTAGCGGCGGAAGTCCACCTTCGGGTCTGCCGCGGCCACGATGTCCTGGACGAGGCCGCGGTAGCCGGGGTCGAAGGGGGCGCCGCGTTCTATGCCGTACTCCTCGAACGACTTCGGCATCCGCAGCCAGTCGCGGATCGGGGTCTCCGCGCGGTAGTCGAGACGGCCGTAGGAACTGGTGCGGAACCAGTCCCGGGTCTGCGGGAAGAACTCGCGGTAGCGGTCCATGGCCTTGCCCTGGCCGCGGGCGTCGGAGAAGTCGATCATCAGGGTCAGGGCCCGGACCGTGCCGGTGGAGCGGGAGTAGCCGCTCGCGGTGGGGACGCCCTCGGACATCTGCACCGCCGGGCCGCCACTGATCATGCAGGGGCCGAGTGCCGAGGTGCGGGCCAGCGAGATCGGTCCCGCCTTCGCCGTCGTCCCGCCCGCCGAGAGGTGCCCGGAGCCCGCCGAGGTGCTGACCGCCAGGGTCAGCGCGGTCACGGAGGCGAGGGCGGCGACACGGCGGGGGCGTATCCGACGGCTGGACGGCTGCATGCAGGGGCCCTTCGTCCGCGGCAGCCGCCGGTCTGGCTGCGCCCTTGCGATCACCCTCGGCCGACGGGGGCGCGGGCGCGCGCTGGATGAGCCCGAACAGGGCACGTGGAGAGGCTGTGACTCAGGTCACAGGAAATCTCTTCCCGGGCGGGAAATAACCGGGGACCCCCTCCCCGTTTAGACCAGTGTTCGCGCGAAACGGGGACAGCTTCCCCGGATCGCCGTCACACGCCTTACAGAAGCCACTCACGACCCGGCTCTTACAAGCCGCTCACGCCTCAGAGGAGGACGCCGTGCAGACCGCGATCCCCGTGCCGCGCAAGGTGACCCGGCCGCGTGCCGACGCCCTCCGCAACCGGGAGCGGATCGTCACCGCCGCCCGGGAGATGTTCGTCGAGCACGGTCCGGACGTACCGCTCGACGAGATCGCCCGCCGCGCCGGTGTCGGCAACGCCACCGTTTACCGGAACTTCCCGGACCGGGACGCCCTCGTCCGCGAGGTCGTCTGCTCGGTCATGGACCGTACGGTGGCCGCCGCCGAGGCCGCGCTCGCGCAGAACGGCGACGCCTTCGAGGCCCTGGAGCGCTTCGTGCACACCGCCGCCGACGAGCGGATCAGTGCCCTGTGCCCGATGATCTCCAGCACCTTCGACCAGAACCACCCGGATCTGGAGGCCGCGCGCGAGCGGAGCGAGCAGATCATCCAGAGGGTCATGGAGCGCGCCCGGGCTGCCGGGCAGCTCCGCGAGGACGTCGGTGTCGGTGACCTGATGGTCGCCGTCGCCCAGCTCAGCCGGCCCCCGGCCGGCACCGGCTGTCTCAGCGCCGACCGATTCGTCCACCGCCACCTCCAGCTGTTCCTGGACGGACTGCGGGCCCCGGCCCGCTCCGAACTGCCGGGAGCCGCCGTCACGTTGGAGGACCTCCGCCAAGCCTGACCGATCCGCGTCACACCACCGACTTATCCGCGTCTTCAGTCATCCACGTCTCCACGTCTTTTCCGTCACGAAGTCCCGAAGTGGGTACCTCCATGTCTCAATCAGCCGTCAAGGCTTCGTCCGTACCGGATGCCAACCCCGATTCCAACCGCTGGAAAGCGCTCGTCTTCATCGCGCTCGCCCAGCTGATGGTGGTCCTCGACGCCACCATCGTGAACATCGCGCTGCCCTCCGCACAGCAGGACCTGGGCATATCCGACGGCAACCGGCAGTGGGTCGTCACGGCCTACGCCCTCGCCTTCGGTGGTCTGCTCCTGTTCGGCGGCCGCATCGCCGACCTGTGGGGCCGTAAGCGCGCCTTCGTCGTCGGTCTCGCCGGCTTCGCCGCGGCCTCCGCGCTCGGTGGCGCCGCCACCAACGAGGCCATGATGTTCGGCGCCCGTGCCCTCCAGGGTGTCTTCGGCGCCCTGCTCGCGCCCGCCGCGCTCTCCCTGCTCGCCGTGATGTTCACGGACGCCAAGGAGCGTGCCAAGGCGTTCGGCATCTACGGCGCCATCGCCGGTGCCGGCGGTGCCGTCGGTCTGATCCTCGGCGGCTTCCTCACCGAGTACCTGGACTGGCGCTGGACGTTCTTCGTGAACATCCCGTTCGCCGTGATCGCCGCCGCCGGTGCCTGGTTCGTCATCCGTGAGCCCGAGGGCGGCCGCAACCGCAACCCGCTCGACATCCCCGGCGTCCTGCTCTCCACCCTGGGTCTGGTCGCGCTGGTCTACGGCTTCACCCGCGCCGAGTCCGACGGCTGGGGCGACGCGGTGACGGTCGGCATGTTCGTCGGCTCCGCGGTCCTGCTGCTCGCGTTCGTCATCACCGAGGCCAAGGTCAAGGCCCCGCTGCTGCCGCTGCGCGTGGTCACCGACCGCAACCGCGGCGGGATCTACCTCTCGCTCGGCCTCGCCATCATCGGCATGTTCGGTCTGTTCCTGTTCCTGACCTACTACCTGCAGATCGTCCAGGGCTACTCGCCGGTCAAGACCGGCTTCGCGTTCCTGCCGATGATCGTCGGCATGATCACGGGCTCGACCCAGATCGGCACCCGTCTGATGACCCGGGTCGCGCCGCGCCTGCTGATGGGCCCCGGCTTCCTGCTCGCCGCGGTCGGCATGCTGATGCTGACCCAGCTGGAGGTCGACTCCTCCTACGCCGCCCTGCTGCTGCCCGCGATGCTGCTGCTCGGTCTGGGCATGGGTACGGCGTTCATGCCGGCCATGTCCCTGGCCACCATGGGCGTCAAGCCGCAGGACTCCGGTGTCGCCTCCGCGATGGTCAACACCTCCCAGCAGGTGGGCGGTGCCATCGGTACGGCGCTGCTGAACACGATCGCCGCCTCGGCCACGACCACCTACATCGCCGACCACATCGGCGGTGCCGCCACCCGCTCCCAGCAGCAGCTCGTCCAGCTGGAGGGCATGGTCGAGGGCTACACCACCGCCATCTGGGCGGCCGTCGGCATCCTGGTCGCCGCCGCGCTGATCGCCTTCACCTTCGTCAACGCCGGCAAACCCGGCAGCACGCCGGTGGCCTCCTCCGAAGAGGGCGCCGGTGAGGAGCTGGCGGTGCCGGTCGTCGCCCACTGACGACCCCCCTCTTCGGGACGGACCCGTACGCACGGGGAAGGGGACGCCCCGTACGTACGACCCAGGATCTGCCCTGGCTTCGACTGAGTGAGCGGCTCAGCGGAGCCAGGGCAGATCCGCACCCGCTTCATCGGGCTCCAGTCCCTCGGCGACGATCCGCATGATCTCGCCGAGGGACTTCTGCTGTTCCGGGGTGAGCCGGTCGAAGAGCGCGCCCCGCACGGCCTTCACATGACCCGGCGCGGTCCGCTCCAGCACCGCGAGCCCCTCGTCGGTCAGCACCGCGAACTGGCCGCGCTTGTCGGAGGGACAGTCCTCGCGGCGCACCCAGCCGTTCTTCTCCAGGCGCGCGACGGCGTGCGAGAGACGGGAACGGGTGATCTTGGCGTACATCGCCAGTTCGGTCATCCGCAGCCGGCGCCGGGGGGAGTCGGCGAGCTTGACGAGCAGTCCGTAGTAGATGTGCGGCATCCCCGCGTCCCGCTGGAGCTGGCGGTCCAGATGGTCCTCCAGGAGGGTCGTGGCCTGGAGGTAGGAGCGCCAGACGCGCTGCTCCTCGTCGGTGAGCCAGCGGGGGTCTTCAGCGGATGCGGGTGCGGAGGCCGAGTTCATGGCTCCACTGTACGAGCAGTCTCCTTGAAACTTAAACGAACCGGGCCTATCCTGACGTAGAGATTTAGAATTCAAGTAACCCCGCTCATCCCGCCCCGTCCTGAACGCCGGGACCGGGGGCCGCGTCAGAGGGAGCCGCCCGCCATGACCGCCGCAACCCCGGAGCGCATGCCCGCTCTCTACCTCAGCCACGGCGCCCCGCCCCTCGCCGACGACCCCGTCTGGCCCGGCGAACTCGCGGCCTGGTCCGCCGGCCTGCCCCGTCCGAAGGCGATCCTGATGGTCTCCGCCCACTGGGAGGAGGCCCCGCTGGCGCTCGGCGCCGTGGAGCCCGTTCCGCTCGTCTACGACTTCTGGGGCTTCCCGCGCCACTACTACGAGGTGACCTACGGCGCCCCCGGCGCCCCCGCGCTCGCCGAGTCCGTACGCAAGCTGCTGCGCGCCCCCGGCGTGCCCGTGCAGGACATCCCGGACCGCGGGCTCGACCACGGCGCGTACGTCCCGCTCGTGGAGATGTTCCCCGCCGCCGACATCCCCGTCCTGCAGATCTCCATGCCCACCCTCGACCCGGTCCGGCTCATGGAGATCGGCCGAAAGCTGGCCCCGCTGCGCGACGAGGGCGTGCTGATCGTCGGCTCCGGCTTCTTCACCCACAACCTCGCCGCGCTCCGCCAGGGCGGCATCCCCGCCTGGTCCGCCGAGTTCGACGACTGGGGCCGCCGGGCCCTGGAGAGCCAGGACTGGGACGCGCTGCTGGACTTCCTCCACAAGTCCCCAGCCGGCCGGTACGCCCATCCGCGCACCGAGCACTTCGCCCCGCTGTTCGTGACCATGGGCGCGGCGGAGGCGGGCGGCGAGCTGGACGCGCAGAAGTCCGTGATCGACGGGTTCTGGATGGGGCTCGCGAAGCGGTCGGTGCAGTTCGGCTGAGCCGGGGCCGTCAGGTGTGACCAGGCATAAAGGCCGTGTGTGGGGTACCTGTGAGATTCCCGTGAGGTCGCCCGTCCCGGCAACCTTCACAGGGCGTGGTCCGTCTTCACGGGTGTAGGAGCGCCGGGCCGGATATGACGGGCGCCACAAATGCACAGCGGCCGCAGGGGTTCGTGAGGGCTTCGGGGCACGCCTCGACTCTCGGGCTGACCTGCGCCTCTGTGAGGGGCGGCGACCCCCGATCCGGGCCGCGCGGCCGACAGGGTACTGCAAGATCAGAAAAATAGGGGGATGGGTTGGGAATTCTGTCCTGATTCCAGTCGTTGTTTCCATCGGATGCAGGGCACCCGAGCAGAGTGCCGGGCAACCAGGACCACCCGCCAGCCCACCATCGCAAGGGAGCACGCATGGCAACCCGTGCCGTCGCCCGTCGTCAGTCCGCCACCGGCGAGACGGACGCCGCGGCAAGCAGTGTTCGCGCCCATGGCGGCGACATCGCCGATCGCGACCTGGTCGGCATGTACCTCGACGAGATCGCCCGCACCCCGCTGCTCGACGCCGCCAAGGAAGTCGAGCTGTCCCAGATCATCGAGGCGGGTGTGTTCGCGCGACAGGTCCTCGACGGGTACGAGGAGTCCACGGCGGACGCCTCCCGTCAGGAGCTCGAGGCACTGGTCGCCGAGGGGGAGCGTGCCAAGGACGTCTTCATCCGCTCCAACCTCCGCCTGGTCGTCGCCGTCGCCCGCCGCTACCCGCGCAGCGGACTGCCGCTGCTGGACCTGATCCAGGAGGGCAACGCCGGCCTGGTGCGCGCGGTCGAGAAGTTCGACTACCGCAAGGGCTTCAAGTTCTCCACGTACGCCACCTGGTGGATCCGTCAGGCGATCACCCGTTCCATAGCCGACCAGTCCCGCACCATCCGGCTCCCCGTCCACCTGGTGGAGGAGCTCGGCCGGATCCGGCGCGTGCAGCGCGAGTTCAACCGTGAGAACGGCCGGGACCCCGAGCCCGCCGAGATCGCCGCGGAGCTGGGCTCCACGCCGGAGCGCGTCGCGGACGTCCTCGACTGGGCCCGCGACCCGGTCTCGCTGAACATGTCGGTGGACGACCAGGGCGAGACCCAGTTCGGTGACCTGCTGGAGGACACCTCGGCGGTCTCCCCGGAGCAGTCGGTGCTGACCCTGCTGCGCAGCGAGGAGCTGGACGACCTGATCGGCCGCCTCGACCAGCGCACGGCCTCGATCATCAAGATGCGGTACGGCATCGACGACGGCCGGGAGCGCACCCTGACCGAGGTCGGCAAGGAGCACGGTCTGACGCGCGAGCGCATCCGGCAGATCGAGAAGCACGCGCTGCTGGAGCTGAAGAAGCTGGCCCGGGACACCGGGTTCGACGCGGCGGCGTGACCGGGGCGATGTGAGCGGGGGCGAATCGAGCGGGGCGGCCTGAGCCGGGGGCGTGCGTGGTGCCACGGCCGCGTACGCCCGGTGGCGAAAGACCGCGCAAACATGGCGCGTAACACCGCTTCAAGCGGCAGGGCCCTGGGAACAACTTTTCAGGGTCCAGGAGTTCGGGCCTCGCGATCCCCCCTCGCGGGCCCACCCTGAACCAAGTCCCGCCGCTACATCCCCCCCGGCGCCGGGACTCTCCCAAAGCCGGATCTCGGCGCCCTCCCCCCCCTGGGCGCCGGGGTCCGGCTCCTCCGTGGGGTGGTTCTTCGCCTCGGGGCGCGCTGGAAGGCGGGCCACCCCGTACCTGAACCCCGGGGTGGCCCGCCGGATGGCAGATTGTGTCACATGGGCATAGCCTGCCGAACGTGAGCAGCCCCACCCCAGCACCAAACTCCGCCGTCCCCCTCTCCCTGACGGAGCGGCGCAAGGCGGAGACCCGTATGCAGATCGCCCGCGCCGCGGCCGGCCTCTTCGTCCGGCAGGGCCTGCGCGCCACCCGCGCGGAGGACATCGCCCAGGCCGCCGGTATCGCGCCGCGCACGTTCTACCGGTATTTCGCCACGAAGGAGGAGGCCGTCGCCCCCCTTTACGCGGCGGGCGCCGAGCGCTGGGCACAGGCCGTGCACCTCGCCCCCGCGGAACTGTCCGTCCCCGAGGCCCTGGAACACGCGGTACGGCACACCCTGACACCCGGCGTGGGCGTCTCGGCCTCCTCCTGGGAGTGGGTCCGCACCCTGATCCGTCTCGCCGAGGCCGGCCCCGCGCTGGGGAAGGTGTGGGCGGAGGTCTGCCACGCGTCGGAGCGGACGCTGGCGGACGTGCTGGCGGGGCGGCTGGGGCGGACGGACGTACCCGACAACGTTGCCGGTGTGCCCGAGAGCGTTGCCTGTGCGCCCGAGCTCAGGTTCGCGGCGGCGGTGGCCGGAGCGGCGGTCCGGGTCGCCGTGGAGTCGTGGGCCGCGGGGGAGGGGCGGCCCGACGAACCGGGGGGACCGGCCGAACTGGCCCTGCGGAATCTGGCGGTGCTGCGGGACTTTCCCTGGGGGGAGTTGGGGGCGCGGGGGCGGCCGTAGACGAGGGCGCGCGGGTCATCGTGGAGAGCGCGCGCGGGTCACCGAGGAACGGCGCGCGCGTGGGGTCAGCCTGCTGCCGCCCTGCTCAGGCGGCCGCCCAAGTCCCTTACGCACCGCACCAGTTCCGCCGGCTCGTGGACCGTGAACTCACAGTCGATCATCGCGAGACGTACCGCCATCCACTCCACGGCGTCCCCGCTCGTCGCGCGCAGGCGGCAGGTGTCGGTGTCGATCGGCTCGGGGGTGCCGAGCCACTGGGGCAGGCGGGCCGCGACGAACTGCGCGGGGGCGGCGAAGGTGACGCTGAACTCGTAGGTCTCCTGCCGCCGGTACATCGACTGCCGCAGATACTCGGCCGCGCTGCCCGTCGGCAGCTCGCGCGGGGCGAAACGGGCGCCGGTGGCGAAGGGCTCGCTGACCCGGTCCACGCGGAAGGTCCGCCAGTCGTCGCGGTCGAGGTCGTAGGCGACGAGGTACCAGCGGCGGCCGGTGGAGACGAGCCGGTAGGGCTCGGTCAGCCGGCGCGACTCCGTGCCGTCGCCCGCGCGGTAGGCGAAGCGCAGCCGCTCCTGCCCGGCCACCGTCGAGGCCATCACGGTCAGCGTCTCCGGTGCGATGCTCGCGCCGTCGCCGCTGGTCAGCGGGGTGGTCGCGGCCTGGAGCGTGGCGACCCGGTGGCGCAGCCGGCCGGGCAGCACCTGCTCCAGCTTGGCGAGGGCCCGCACGGAGGCCTCGTCCACGCCCGCCACCGCGTGCCCGGCGCCCGCCCGCAGCCCGACCGCGATGGCCACCGCCTCCTCGTCGTCGAGGACGAGCGGCGGCATCGCCTTGCCCGCGACGAGCCGGTAGCCGCCATCGGAACCCTTGGTCGCCTGCACCGGATAGCCCAGCTCGCGCAGCCGGTCGATGTCGCGCCGTACCGTGCGCCGGGACACCCCGAGCCGGCCGGCGAGCTCGCCGCCGGGCCATTCGCGGGGCGTCTGGAGGAGGGAGAGGAGCTGCAGCAGCCGGGCCGGAGTGTCTGTGGTCATGTCTTCGAGGATGCCGGATGATTAGGCCATGATCTGACCTATTGGGGTCTTAGCTTTGGTGCATGACCTCCAGCGAGTCCCATCTCCAGACCCCGGCCCAGGATCGGCGACGTTGGTTCGCCCTGGCCATCGTCATGACGGCGGCCTTCATGGACCTCGTCGACGTGACGATCGTGAACATCGCGATCCCGTCGATCCAGCAGAACGACGGCGCCTCCGAGAGCCAGATCCAGTGGATAACCGCCGGCTACGCCCTCGCCTTCGCGGCGGGCCTGATCACCGGCGGGCGGCTCGGCGACATCCACGGCCGCAAGAAGCTGTTCCTCCTCGGGATCGGCGGCTTCACGCTGGCCTCCGCGCTGTGCGGCTTCGCCGCGAACCCGGAGATGCTGGTCGCCTCCCGCATCCTCCAGGGCGCGATGGCGGCGCTGATGGTGCCGCAGGTGCTGTCGATCGTGCACGCCACCTTCCCCGCCCACGAGCGCGGCAAGGTGTTCGGGCTGTTCGGCGCGGTCGTGGGGCTCGGGGCCGTGTCCGGTCCGCTGCTCGGCGCGCTGCTGACCGAGTGGAACCTCTTCGGCCTCGAATGGCGCCCGATCTTCCTCATCAACCTGCCGGTCGGCATCGCGGGCCTGATCCTCGGCAGCCGCTACATCACCGAGTCCAAGGCCGCCCGGGCCCCCCGGCTGGACCTGGTGGGCGTGGCCCTGGTGACGCTCGGACTGCTGATGCTCCTCTACCCGCTGACCCGCGGCCGTGAGCTGGGCTGGCCGCTGTGGGGGTACGTCTCGATGGGCGGCGCGCTCGTCGTGCTCGGGGCGCTGGTGGCGTACGAGCGGCGCAAGGCCGCGCGCGACGGCTCTCCGCTGATCGAGCTGTCCCTGTTCAAGGTGAAGAGCTTCGCCGCGGGCATCGCCGTGCAGACCGTGTTCGGTGTCGGGCTCGGCATCTTCTTCCTGGTGTGGACGCTGTACATGCAGCTCGGCCTCGGCTGGGGGCCGCTGAAGGCGGGTCTGACCGGGGTGCCGTTCTCGCTCGCGGTGTCCACGGCGGCGGGTCTGTCGGTGCAGAAGCTGGTGCCGCGGTTCGGGCGGGGCGTGCTGCAGGCGGGGGCGCTGGTGCTCGGTCTCGGTGTGCTGCTCTACATGTGGGAGTCCGAGCGGTACGGCATGGACATCGCCCCCTGGCAGATGGCGCTCCCGCTGGTCGTGATGGGCGTGGGCATGGGGCTGATCGTGGCCCCGCTGACCGACGCGATCCTCTCCGAGGTGCCGCGGGAGCACGCGGGCTCGGCGTCGGGGCTGATCAACACGGTGCAGCAGATGGGCAACGCGCTCGGGCTCGGGCTGGTGTCGGTCGTGTTCTTCGGGGTGGTCGACGACCGGATCGAGGCGGCCGGGCCCGCGGGTGTCGGTCCGGCGTTCGTGGACGGCTTCCAGCACGCGCTGGGCTGGGTGGCGGGGGTGATGGGCGTCATCTTCCTGCTGATGTTCGCCCTGCCGCGGCGGCCCGCGCAGCACGTGGAGGGCGCTGCGGAGGAGGTCTCCGGGGAGAAGGTGCCGGTGCCGGTCGGCTGAACCGGCGGATCGTCTGGAGCAAGGGCCCTGCGCTGTGGCGTGGGGCCCTTCCGTGTTGGCGTGTGTGGATCCAGGGACCGGAAGTCCGTTCATGCCCGGCTTTCCGCGGCCTCTCCTGTCCGTTCATGCCCGAGTTGGGTCCGAACCTGTTTACTTTCCGGAAATCCCGGCGTAGCCTCCGGTGAAACCACAAATTCGGGCACTGGTCGGAGGCGAACGGAAATGTACGCACCGGAGCGGCAGCAGGAAATCCTCCGGCTCGCCCGTGACGGCGGCCGGGTGGACGTGCTGTCGCTGGCCGAGGAGTTCCAGGTGACGGCGGAGACGATCCGCCGGGACCTGAAGGCGCTGGACCGCGCGGGCCTGGTGCGCCGGGTGCACGGCGGCGCCATACCGGTCGGCCGTCTCGACTTCGAGCCGGACCTTGCCGAACGCGAGTCCACGGCCGCCGACGAGAAGGACCACATCGCCAAGGCAGCCCTCGCGGAACTCCCCACCGACGGCACGATGATCCTCGACGCCGGTACGACGGTCGCCCGCCTGGCCGCCGCCCTCCCGCTCGAGGCCTCCCTCACCGTCGTCACCCACAGCCTCCCGATCGCGGCGCGCCTCGCGGACCACCCCGGCATCCAGCTCCACCTCGTCGGGGGGCGCGTACGACACCGGACGCGCGCCGCCGTCGACGCCTGGGCGCTGCGGGCGTACGGCGAGATCCGGGCCGATGTCCTCTTCGTCGCGGCCAACGGCTTCTCCGCCGACCACGGTCTGACCACCCCCGACCTCGCCGAGGCCGCGGTGAAGCGCGCGGCGGTGGCCGCGGCCCGCCGTGTGGTGCTGCTCGCCGACTCCTCCAAGCACGGCCAGGAGCACTTCGCCCGCTTCGGCGACCTGGGCGATGTGGACCTGCTGATCACCGACAGCGGGCTGAGCCCCGAAGACGCCGCCGCCATCGAGCGCGGCGGCACGGAAGTAGTGCGCGCATGATTCTCACCGTCACCCCCAACCCCTCCCTGGACCGCACCTACGAGGTCCCCTCGCTGGAGCGCGGCGAGGTCATCCGCGCCACGGGTGAGCGCATGGACCCGGGCGGCAAGGGCGTGAACGTGTCCCGCGCCGTGGCGGCCGCCGGACGGCGCACGGCAGCGGTGCTGCCCCTGGGTGGTGCGCCGGGGGCGCTCGTCGCCAGTCTGCTCGCCGCGCAGGCCATCGAGGTCACGGCGGTGCGGATCGCCGGGGCCACCCGCTCGAACATCGCGCTCGCGGAGAGGGACGGGGTGCTGACGAAGATCAACGCGCCGGGTCCGGAGCTGACGGCCGCCGAGCAGGAACTGCTGCTGGAGACGGTGCGGGAGCAGTCGCGGGACGCGGACTGGATCGCGTGCTGCGGGAGCCTGCCGCTGGGGCTCGCGCCGGCGTGGTACGCCGATGTCGTGGCGCGGGCGCACGCGGAGGGCGCGCGGATCGCGCTGGACACCTCGGGGCGTGCGCTGCTGGAGGCGTTGCGTGAGCGGCCCGATGTGGTGAAGCCGAACGCGGAGGAGCTCGCGGAGGCCGTCGGGCGCCCCCTGTCGACGGTGGGCGACGCGGTGAAGGCGGCCGAGGAGTTGCGCGAGATGGGCGCACGCGCCGTGCTCGCGAGCCTGGGCGCGGACGGGCAGCTGCTCGTGGACGGCGCGGGCGCCTGGTTCGGCAGCGCGCGGGTGGACACCGTGCGCTCCAACGTCGGCGCCGGTGACTCCTCGCTCGCGGGCTTCCTGATCGCCGGTGGCAGCGGCCCCGAGGCGCTCGCCTCCGCCGTCGCGCACGGCGCCGCCGCCGTACAGCTGCCCGGCAGCGTGATGCCGTCGCCGGGAGACCTGGACCCCTCTTCCGTCACGGTCACGGCGGACGTGCCGGTGGACCGCGCACTGAAGGAGCCGGTGTCATGACGTACCGCGCCGCGCCCTCCGCCGAGCCGGCCGCCCCGGCTGCGGCAGGGCGAGGCTCCTCGCTTCTCGCCGAGGACGACGGGAGACGGAGCCGGCCGAGCCGCCTCATCGCCGTCGTCCGAGGTAGGCGGGGTTGCCTGAGCTGTCCTGTCGTCCAAGGGAGCCGGGGGCACGTGAGCCGTTCCGTCGCCCGAGGGAGCCGGGGTCACGTGAGCCGGTCCCTCACCCGAGGGAGCCGGGGTCACCTGAGCCGTCCCCTCACCCGGGGGAGGCGGGGTCGCCCAAGTCTCCCTGTCACCGGGGAAAGGCGGGGATTCCCCGGTCCCGCCTCCGTTCCCTCCCGCTCCCCCTCCCCCTCACACTCCCCCCACTGCACCCCCGTCCCCACCCCCGCCCACCCCACTCCCCGGGCGATACGCGTGCGAAGGAGCCCGCGATGAGCGACATGATCACCGCGGACCTGGTCGATCTCGACCTGTCCGCCGACACCAAGGAAGCCGCGGCCCGCGCCCTCGCCGAGCGCATGGTCGCGCTGGGCCGGGTGACCGACCTCGACGGCTTCCTCGCCGACGTCGCCGCCCGCGAGGCCCAGATGCCGACCGGCCTCGACGGCGGCATCGGCATCCCGCACTGCCGCAGCGAGCACGTCACCGAGCCGACACTCGCGTTCGGGCGCAGCGCGGCGGGCGTCGACTTCGGCGCCGCGGACGGTCCGGCGGACCTCATCTTCCTGATCGCGGCGCCGGCCGGCGCGGACGACGCCCACCTGACGATCCTGTCCTCGCTGGCACGGCAGCTGATGAACGCGGAGTTCACCGACGCGCTGCGGTCGGCGGCGGACCCGGGGTCGGCGGCGGCGCTGATCCGCGGGGAGGAGGTGCCGGGGGCGCACGCGGGTGCGGAGGGCGCTTCCGAGGGCGCGCACGGCGCTGAGGGAGGCGCGAACGGCGCGGAAGAGGGCGTGAGCGGCGCGGGCGAAGGCGTGCACGGCGCTGCTGAGGGTGCGGGCGGCGCTCTTGGGAGCGCGAGCGGCGCTGTCGGGGGCGCGCACGGCGCGCAGAGCGTCGCCAAGGACTCCGCTGCGGCGCCGGGGGCGGCCTCCGCCGGCGCCGCAGCGGGCAGCACGGCCCCGGCGCCGGGCGCGGACGCCAAGAGCGCAACCGTCCCGGCGCCGGGCGCCTCCGTCGTCACCGGCGAGCGCCCCTTCCGTATCGTCGCCGTCACTTCCTGCCCGACCGGCATCGCCCACACGTACATGGCGGCCGAGTCCCTGGAGAACGCCGGCCGTGACGCGGGCGTCGAACTCGTCGTCGAGACCCAGGGATCGGCCGGCTTCACCCGGCTCGACCCGGCGGTCATCGCGGCGGCGGACGGCGTGATCTTCGCGCACGACGTGCCCGTACGGGACAAGGACCGCTTCGCCGGGAAGCCGACGGTCGACGTGGGCGTGAAGGCCGGCATCAACCGCCCTGCCGAACTCATCGGCCAGGTGCGCGAGAAGGCGGCGCGCGGAGAGGTGAGCGCGGGGGCGCCCGCGGGCACCGGCACGCCGGTGGAGCGCGCCGGTGAGCCCGGCGAGGGCTACGGCACCAAGCTCCGCAAGTGGCTGATGTCCGGCGTCAGCTACATGGTCCCGTTCGTCGCGGCGGGCGGTCTGCTGATCGCCCTCGGCTTCGCGATCGGCGGCTGGGAGATCAACAAGGCTCCCTCGGTCATGGAGCACTTCGACTGGACCCAGGTCGACAGCTGGGGCGCCCTGCTCTTCCAGATCGGCGGCGTCGCCTTCGGCTTCCTGGTCCCGGTCCTCGCCGGCTACATCGCGTACGGCATGGCGGACCGGCCGGGCCTCGTCCCCGGCTTCGTCGGCGGCGCGATCTCGCTGACCATCAACGCGGGCTTCCTCGGCGGCCTGGCGGCCGGTCTCATCGCCGGTGGTGTGGTGATGGCGATCCAGCGGGTGAAGATCCCGCCGGTGCTGCGCGGCATCATGCCGGTGGTGGTGATCCCGCTGATCTCCACGCTGATCGTCGGCTTCCTGATGTTCGTGGTGATCGGCAAGCCCATCGCCGAGGCCCAGCAGGCCATGACGGACTGGCTCGACGGCCTCTCCGGCGCCAACGCCATCCTGCTCGGCGCCCTGCTCGGCCTGATGATGTGCTTCGACCTCGGCGGCCCGGTCAACAAGGTCGCGTACGCCTTCGCCACGGCCGGTATCGCCGTCGCCGACCCCAGCGACTCCGCGATGAAGGTCATGGCCGCGGTGATGGCCGCCGGCATGGTCCCGCCGCTGGCGATGGCCCTGGCCACCACCGTCCGCGGCAAGCTGTTCACGCAGACCGAGCGCGAGAACGGCAAGGCCGCCTGGTTCCTCGGCGCCTCCTTCATCTCCGAGGGCGCCATCCCGTTCGCGGCGGCCGATCCGCTGCGCGTAATCCCCGCCTCGATGGCGGGCGGCGCGGTCACCGGCGCGCTGTCCATGGCCTTCGACGCCACCCTGCGCGCCCCGCACGGCGGCATCTTCGTCGTCCCGCTGATCGGCAACCCGCTGCTCTACCTGGTCGCCATCGCGGCCGGCGTCTGCGTCACGACGGCCCTGGTGGTCGTCCTGAAGGGCATGCGCAAGCCGGCCCCGGGCGCCGCGCCCGCCGAGCCGGGTGCCGACCCGGCGGCCGCGACGGCGGAGCCCAAGCAGCCGGTGGCGGCCTGAACGCCACGGCTGCCGGCGCCCCGAGGCGCCCCTATTAGGGCGCTGTGAGTGGTTCACGGCACCTGCGAGATACGTCACGGTCCGGGGTCAAAGTCCCGGACCGTGGTGTGTACTGGGGCGCATGCCTGAGCACGTCTCGATCTTCCAGCTGCTGGGCGTCGGCCTGCTCGCCCTGCTGACCGTCGCCTGGGTGATCGGGCTGGCCCGCGTCCTGCGCGCCGCCCGCCCCACCGCGGCCCAGTGGCCCAACGGCCCCGCCCTGCACGCCCTCCCGCACCAGCGACAGGCGGGCCCGCACCTGGAGTCGGTACAGCTCACCCCGGCCGAACAGGACGCGTTCGCGGGCCTGGTGCGCCAGCTCAGCGACGGCCGCTGAGCGCTACGACCTCTGCGCCGCCCGCCGCTCCATCGCGTCCCGGGCCGCGTCCTCGCTGACGTACACCTCGCACATGTGCCGCCCGTCCGGCGTCGCCGTGTGCTCGACCTCCCACAGGGAGATCTCCTCGCCGTCGCGCAGCAGGAAGGCGTGCTCGTAGAGCGAGAAGCACAGCCCGGCGCGCCCCGCCCGGCACGGGCGCCCGAAGGCCTGTGTGATCTGGTGCGCGAACGCCGTCGTCAGCAGCGCGGCGGTGTCCGAGCCCGGCCGGTCGGGATTCTCCGCGCGGCGCAGGAGCCGGCGCGCGTGGTCGGCGGAGTCGTCCGGCACGTACGTGTGACGCGGCGCGTGCACCGGCGACAACTGGACCGTCACCGGCAGCTCGAAGTCCGGCGCGTCCGGCGGCAGGGGCAGGCGCGCGGTGGCGGCGCGCAGCTCCTCCTCGTCGGCGTACACCTCGTGCTGCGGGGCGCTGCCCGGCGCGGTGTTGTGCACGAGCTCCCACAGGGTGAGCGCCGAGCCGTCGGCGAGCAGCCAGGTGTGCCGGTACGTCTCGCGGTGCCGGCCCGCGCTGTGGTGCGCGGAGTGCAGCGAACTGTCGTGCGCCAGCGCGCAGTCGAGCCGCCCTATCACCTCGTCAGGCAGCTCGAAGGAGTTCAGGGCGCGGCCGAGCAGTCGCGCGAGGTGCTCCTCCGGAGACTCCGGCGACTCATGGGATTCGTACGCTGCCGTCTCGTACGGAACGCTCAAGGCTTCTCCCGGCGTTGCTGCATGTCACCTTGTGGGTGCATACCGTAGCCCCTCGGTCGGACATCATGTCCGGGAACCGAGAAAACGTACGCACGTAAAACGCGCGGGCCGCGCGGATGGTTCCCGCGCGGCCCTACGAACCGTCAGAAGTCCCTGCTCAGGCGCCACTTCCCGCGGTCCACTCGCTCCACGGCAAGTTCCATCCGTTGAGTCCGTTGTCCGGCGCCACCGACTTGTCGGGGGAGTTCTTCACGATCACCACGTCGCCGATCAGCGAGTTGTCGTAGAACCACTTCGCCGTCGTGTCGCCCTGCGCGCCCCGCACGTCCTGCAGCCCGACGCAGCCGTGGCTGGTCCCCTGCCGGCCGAAGGGCGGATTGCCCTTGTTGTACCAGTAGTTGCCGTGCAGGAAGGTCCCCGACGTCGTCAGCCGCATCGCGTGCGGCACGTCCGGGATGTCGTACGCGTCGGCGAGGTTCACCGTTTGGCTGTTCATCCGCGTCTGGACGAGCTTCTCGGAGATCACCATCTGCCCGTTGTACGTCGGGAACTCCGCGCTGCCCGCCGAGATCGGCACCGACTTGAGCGTCTTGCCGTCCCGCGTGACCGTCATCGTCTGCGTCTTCACGTCGACCGTCGAGACCTGCGAACGCCCGATGGTGAAGGTCACGGTCTTCTTCTGCACCCCGTAGACGCCGTTCGCGCCCTCGACCCCGTCCAGGTCGATCTTCATCGTGACCTTGGAGCCGGCCTTCCAGTACTCCTCGGGCCGGAAGTCGAGCCGCTGCCCCCCGAACCAGTGGCCCACGACCTCCTGCCCACTGCTCGACGTGACGGTGATGCCCGACTGCACGGCCTTCTTGTCGCTGATCGCCTTGTCGAAGGTGAACGACACCGGCATCCCGACGCCCACCTTCGTCCCGTCGTCCGGCGTGTACGTCCCGATGAAGCTGTTCTCCGGCGTGACCGTCGTGAAGCTGGACTCGGCCGCGGTGGTCTTCCCGTCCGCGTCCTTCGCCTTCGCCGATATCTCATACTTCGTCCCGCGCTCCAGCTGCTCCTTCGGCTTCCAGCTCCCGCCGTCCGCCGCTATCGCCCCCGGAACGGCCTGCCCCGTCTCCGCCACCGTCATCTTCACGTCAGTGAGGTCACCGCCGCTGACCTTCACGCCGGTGGAGTTGATCGACGCGCCCGACGAACCGTTCTTCGCCGAGATCACGATCTTCGCGGCCGACGTCCTGGCCGAGCCGCCGCCACCCTTGTCGTCGTCGTTCTTGGCGTTGGCGCTCCCGCCACAAGCGGTGAGGGTGAGGGCGCCGACCATCAGGACGGCACAGGTCCCCAGTGCGCGCCGCGCTGCTTTGTCCGGCGTTGTCACAGGCTGCTCCAAGTTCGCGTGATGTGCGTGGTCCGATCCGGTGCGTGCAGAGAGAGGGAATCCGCAACGGGTCGGGTTCCCTCCATTCGCCATGAACGCCATCACGTGACAGAACCGGGACATTCGGGAGCGGGGTGGGGTGAGGGCGGCGGGAGAGGCGGGCCGCGGGGCGGGCGGGGCGTGCCCGATCGACGTGACGTGTACGGCCGTTGGGTGCGCCCCGCGCCCCCTCAGGACCGCCCGCCGCCCCCGTACAACTCCCCGTACGACGGCCAGGCCCCACCCGTCCCGTCCACCGGCTCCGCGGCGCGCACCGCGCGCACGATCGCGCGCGTCACCACATCCGCGCCCGCGGCGAGGATCTCGTTGAGCGCGAGCGGGCTCCCGGCGTCGAGCGTGCGCGCCCCGGTCGCCAGCGCGAACACCGTGTCGCCGTCGTTGAGCAGGTGCACCGGCCGCACAGCGCGTGCGATGCCGTCGTGCGCCGTCCCGGCCAGCTTCTGCGCCTGCGCCTTGGAGAGTTCGGCGTCGGTCGCGACCACGGCGAGCGTGGTGTTCAGCGGAGGAGGCGTGTTCCTGGCCGCGGTCTCGGCGAGGCGCAGGCGCGCTGCCTCATGAACGCGCGCCTCGGGATACTCCACGCGCCCCTGGTACAACTCCCCGTACAGCACACCGGTTTCCGGATCCAGGGCGCTCCCCACCGCGTTCGCCACCACCAGCGCGCCGACGGTGATCCCCGAGTCGAGCACCACGCTCGCCGTCCCGACCCCGCCCTTGAGCGCCCCCAGCACCGCCCCCGTACCGGCCCCCACGCACCCTTCCCGTACGCCGGCGCCGACGGCGCTCGCCGCTGCCTCCTCGACCGCCGCCCGCCCCGTCGCCGCGTCCGGCCTGGCCCGGAAGTCGCCACCCCGCCCCAGGTCGAAGACGCACGCCGCGGGGACCACGGGCACGACATGCGCCGGATCCGGCCCGACGCGCACGCCGCGCCCCTGTTCCTCCAGCCAGGCCATCACGCCGGAGGCCGCGTCCAGTCCGTACGCGCTGCCCCCGGTCAGGACGATCGCCTCGACCCTCTGCACCACGTTGCGCGGGTCGAGGGCGTCGGTCTCCTTGGTGCCGGGCCCGCCGCCCCGCACATCGACCGCGGCGACGGCCCCGCCCTGCGGAGCGAGGACGACAGTGGTGCCGGTGAGCCAACCGTCGCCGGTCCGCGTGGCGTGTCCCACCCGCAGACCGGCGACGTCCGTCAATGCGTCAGCTGTCATGGGGCCAGTGTCGTCCAGCCGGCGCGCACGCCGGTGACGTCAGCCGGCCGGCGTCGCCTCCGAGGAGGCTGTTCTGTTCCCGCGCGCGGTCATACGGGCCGTCAGCGTCGTCCCGGCCGCCACCGCCAGCGCTGAGACGACGCCCGCCGCGAGCACCGCCCAGTCGCCGAGGAACGAACAGGCGATGACGAGCAGTGCCGTCGTCGGCAGTACCAGCTGCTGCGCGATGCCCACCTTGAAGTGCCGCGAGTGCAGCGCCCACACCATGAGCAGGTACAGCGCCGTCGGCAGGGTCACCGCGGCCGAGGCGGCCAGCGTGGAGATGTGCGCCTTGCCGACGGTCTGCTCGACCGCGACCTCCAGGCCGGCGCCGATCGCGGCCGCCGACGCGAAGATCAGGTAGTGGCCGTAGCCCCAGAGGAAGGACTGCCGGTTGGAGCGCAGATGGCCGTGGATCGGCACCACGAAGTAGATCCACCAGGCCGAGAAGATGATCAGGAGCCCGCCCGCGGCGATCGGCAGGAGGTCGCCCAGCGCCTCGTTCTCGTCGAGGGCGGTCTTCACGGCGACCGTGGCCGCGGCGATCGTCTCGCCGAGCACGATGATCGTGAACAGGCCGTACCGCTCGGCGATGTGATGCGGGTGCCAGGACGTCGCGTGGGCCTTCTCCGCGTACGCCGGTACGCACATCTCCAGGATCGCCATGACCAGGAACAGCCAGGCCCGTGCTCCCTCGGGCAGGATCACCAGCCCGAGCCAGCCGATCTGGCACAGGAACACCCCGCCGGCATAACGCAGGGCCGTGGTTCTCTCGGGTCCCGTCGCGGAGCGCGCCACACGCAGCCACTGGGCCGTCATCGCCAGCCGCATGATCACGTAACCCAGCCAGACGGCCAGGAAGTCGTGGTCCTCGAACGCCTTGGAGACCCCGGCCGCCAGGACGAGCACGCCGGCGATCTGCACCAGGGTGACGACCCGGTAGAGGACGTCGTCGTTGTCGTAGGCCGACGCGAACCAGGTGAAGTTCATCCACGCCCACCAGATGGCGAAGAAGACCATCGCGTAGTTGAGGATGCCCTCGCCGGTGTGCGCCTCGGCCACGGAGTGCACGAGTTGCACGCCGGCCTGGGCGATGGCGACGACGAAGCACAGGTCGAAGAAGAGCTCGAGCGGAGTGGCCGCGCGGTGCCCCTCGCCGCGGGCGCGGGCCTTGAGCGTGCGCAGGGGGCCCCGGCTTGCGGGTGCGTTGGAGGAAGGGGACGAGCTTGACGTCATGTGACCAAGCACAACAGATGGGGCGCCGATTTTCTTGTGAACCTCTTCGCGCGAGGGGGTCCGCGCCAGGGCCGTACTCTTGAGGCATGGACACCGCCCCCACCCCCGAGCCGCGCGAGCCGAAGGCCGCGCTGATCTTCGACGATCCCCTGGACCAGCAGTCCTCGGACGACACCGACCGCGGGTGGGGCGAGCGGCCGAGCGGGACGGGCGACAGCGCGGCCGACCTCAAGCGCTTCCTCGACGAGAAGCCGCCCCACCACATCTGAGCCCGCGCGGGCCCAGCGCGGGCCCAGCGTGCGCCCGCGCGCACAGCCCCTTCGAGCGTCGCTACGACCCCTCGCGCCCCGGGCCGCGCTGCGCGACCAGCGCGTCGCGGATCTCCTTCAGCACCTCCAGCTCGGTCACCTCGATGACCTCGTGGGTGCCTTCCTTCGCCTTGCGGCGGGCCTCCTGGCGGGCCAGGTACTTCGCCATCGGCAGCACCATCAGGAAGTAGACCACCGCCGCGGTGATCACGAAGGAGAGCGTCGCGCCGAGGACCGAGCCCCACAGGATCATCACGCCGCTCGTGACCGTGCCGTCGGCGGCCTTCTCGCACGGGCCCTTCAGGCACGAGCTGTAGCTGTCGAGGTTCTTGGTGCCGATCGCCCCGACGAGCGGGTTGATCACGCCCCTCACCACCGAGTTGACGATGTTGGTGAAGGCGGCGCCGATGACCACCGCTACCGCCAGGTCGACGACGTTGCCGCGCATCAGGAAGGCCTTGAAGCCGTCCAGGAGGCTCGGTTCCTTCTTCTCGCTCACCTCGGGGACTCTCCTCGTACGCGCAAGTTGTGGAACAGATCGCTCCGCAACCTACGTCAGCGCTGAGCCATTCTGTCCAATCCGATAGCTCGAAAGAGCGACTTGACACCCAGTCACGCACAAGCCGCAACACGCGGTTCAGCACAGCGTCACCGCCAGTCGTGCCGTCGCGCTCGCGCCCACGAGACGGGCCGCGGTGGAGCGCGGCACCGTGAGCACGACCAGCGCGCCACTGTCCACCGCGTCGCCCAGCGCCTCCGGCACCTTCGTCACCCGCGCGCCGCGCGCGACCACATGGGCGTCGCCGCCCGCGGCAGTCTCCTCGGCCGCGATGACGTCGACCCGGTCACCCGGGCGCAACAGCCGTACCGTCGCCCCGTCGGCGATCCGCACCGGCGCCGTCACCATCTGGACGGCGCGCCGCTCGCGTCCGGGCTCCGCCGCGGGATGTCCGCGCGCCCGGTCGGCGTCTCGGGGGCCCGCCGCCACGAGCGCGGCCGCCGTGACCGCGAGACCCGCGGCCACGGCCCGCCGTCGATGCCGGACGAGCCGGCGCAGCCGGAACCGTCCGCCGCGCACCCGCACCGGAGCGAAGTGCGGCACCTCGCAGGTCGGGGGAGCGTCCGTGCCGAGCCGGCGCGGGGTGAGGGGAGGGGCGGACGCGGGTGAGGAGGGAGAGGGAGTAGGGGACGGACCGAAGGACACGGGGAACCACCACCTGCCACGAGGGAACGGCTTGCGAGGCCCACGATGAGGCTTCGCGCCGCCGCCCGCTGAGGCCGGTGGACGACCGAGGGGTTGTGGACAACTCCCTCACCCGAATGGGAGCTTCCGCCGTCCGATCCGGTCCGGTCCGCTCCGATTCGCTCCGGTCCGCTCCGGTCCCGCGTCCCTACGGCAGCTCGAATCCCGGGTCCATCCCGCCGAGCGCGGAGGTGCACAGGCAGTCGCGCTCCTCGGTCGAGGGCAGCGCGGCCACGGCGTCGAACAGCACGCCCCGCAGCCGGTCCACGTTCGCGGCGAACACCCGCAACACCTCGTCGTGCGAGACGCCCTCGCCGGTCTCGGCGCCCGCGTCCAGGTCCGTGACCAGGGTCATCGACGTGTAGCAGAGCTCGAGTTCGCGGGCGAGCGCCGCCTCGGGGTGACCGGTCATGCCCACCACGGACCAGCCCTGCGACTGGTGCCACAACGATTCGGCACGGGTGGAGAAGCGCGGCCCCTCGATCACGACCAGCGTGCCGCCGTCCACGGGCTCCCAGTCCTGGCCGCGCGCCGCCTTCAGCGCGGCGGCCCGTCCGGCCGGGCAGTAGGGGTCGGCCAGCGACACGTGCACCACGTTGGGCACGGCGCCGCCGGGCAGGGGCAGCCCGTCGAAGTACGTGCCCGCGCGGGACTTCGTACGGTCGACCAGCTGATCGGGCACGAGCAGCGTGCCCGGACCGTACTCGGCCCGCAGACCGCCGACCGCGCACGGGCCGAGGACCTGGCGCACCCCCACCGAACGCAGCGCCCACAGGTTGGCCCGGTAGTTGATCCGGTGCGGCGGCAGATGGTGCCCCCGTCCGTGCCGGGGCAGGAAGGCGACCCGGCGGCCGGCGATCTCGCCCAGGAAGAGGGAGTCGCTGGGCGCGCCGTACGGGGTGTCCACCTGGATCTCGGTCACGTCGTCGAGGAACGAGTAGAACCCGGAGCCGCCGATTACACCGATCTCTGCGTTCGCCATGCGGTCACCCTAGCTGGCGGCCGATCGCCGCAGAGAGGGGCTGCGGGAAACGCCGAGAACCCCGCCGTCCTGCGACGGCGGGGTCCCGGAAGCGAAGTGCTACGCGGCGGAGCTGCTGCTGGTCGAGGTGCCCGAGCTCGACGGCTTCGAGTCCGAGGACGACGAGGAGGACGACGTGGAGGACGTCGACGACTTCGACGACGACGCCGGCGAGCTGCTCGACGAGGAGCCGCGGCTGTCGTTGCGGTAGAAGCCGGAGCCCTTGAAGACGATGCCGACCGCGGAGAACACCTTCTTCAGGCGGCCACTGCAGTTGGGGCACTCGGTCAGAGCGTCATCGGTGAACTTCTGCACCGCCTCGAGGCCCTCGCCGCACTCGGTGCACTGGTACTGGTAGGTCGGCACTGTCTTCCTCCTGGCACTCTCACTCAATGAGTGCTAACGACGGTCCATAGTGACGTATTCCTCGGGATCAGTCCACCGTCACCGGCGTGCGGTGACCGACGCCACGTGCGACGGTACGGCTGCGGGGGCGCGCCGCCAGCCGCGACCGCAGCGCCAGGAGCGTGGCGAGGGCGAGCAGCGTGCCGCCCATCGGCACCAGGAATCCGGCACCGCCCCAGAAGCGGTCCTCCAGTTGTCCGGCGACCGTGACGGCGGCCGCCTGGCCCAGCGCCACCGCGCCGGTCAGCCAGGTGAAGGCCTCGGTGCGCGCCCCGGCCGGGACCAGGCCCTCCACCAGCGTGTAGCCGGTGATCAGGGCGGGCGCTATGCACATGCCGACGAGCAGGCCGAGGCCGGCCAGGACCAGCACCGAGTGCGCGGCCCACAGTCCGGACGCGGCCAGCGCGAGGGCTGCGTAGCCGACGACCAGGCGCCGCTGCGGGGCGATCTTCCAGGCGATGGCACCGCAGGCGATGCCGGAGATCATGTTTCCGGCGGCGAAGACGCCGTACAGGACGCCGTTGAGTCCGGGTTCGCCGATCGATTCGGTGAACGCCGCCAGCGACACCTGCATGCCGCCGAAGACGGAGCCGATGCCCAGGAAGGTCACGATCAGCACGCGCACGCCGGGAACGCGCAGCGCGGAAACCTGCTTCACGCGTGCGTGCCCGTCGAGGGTGACGGAGGGCTGCGTGCTCTTCTGCGCGGCGAACAGCAGACCGCCCACCAGCGTCAGCGCGGCCTCCGTGACCAGACCGGCGGCCGGGTCGACGGCGGTGCACAGCGCGGTGGCGAGCAGCGGGCCGAGGACGAAGGTCAGCTCGTCGGTGACGGACTCGAAGGCCGCCGCGGTGGTCATCAGGGGCGAGCCCTGGAGCTTCACGCCCCAGCGGGCGCGGACCATCGGGCCGACCTGCGGAACCGAGGCACCCGTGGGCACGGCCGCCGCGAACAGCGCCCACAGGGGGGCGTCGGCGAGGGCGAGCGCCGTCAGCGTCAGACCCGCCAGCGTGTGCACCAGCACACCGGGGATCAGGACGGCGCGCTGTCCGTACCGGTCGGCGAGGCGCCCGCTGTAGGGCGCGAACAGCGCCATGGAGACGCCGGTGACGGCCGCCGCGGCGCCCGCGGCGCCGTACGAGCCGGTGGTGTGCTGCACGAGCAGCACGATGGAGATCGTGAGCATCGCGAACGGCTGGCGCGCCGCGAAGCCGGGGAGCAGGAACGTCCAGGCGCCGCGGGTGCGCAGCAGCTGTCCGTATCCCGGGCGGGAGGAGGCCGACGGGGTGGTCGACGGCTCGGTGGTGACCGTGGATTCCACGGCCCGTGCCTTTCTGCCGCCTGGTAGCGCGGTCCCTGCAGATGGGGGACACCGCCGAGAGCTGTCCTCTTGCGCGGAACTGCGGTAGATACCGGCGCCCACTGAGGAGGGCGTCGCGGCCGCCATACGGTCGCGCCAGCTCTGCGTCAGGCAGAGTTGGTTCGATCAAGGTGCGCCTTCATCGTACAGGGATCAACGGCATGTGTACCTGTGAAAACGAGCACCACAGTGCCGGAGCGCCTGTGAATGAAGGGGGAGCGAACAGGGCGAAAAACGCCCTTATCGGCCCTCGCTCAGCGCCGCCCGCCCGGCCCCGCCCCCCGGTTCCGGGGTCCGCCGTTCCCGTTCGCCCCCAGCCACCCGGCCAGCTTGCCTCCGCGTCCCACGGCTCGCAGCCGCCGCTCGGCGGCGTCCCGCACCGGATCCGTGGCGACCACGAGCAGCTCGTCCCCGCGGCGCAGCACCGTCGTCGGCAGCGGCACGAACGATGTGCCCTCCCGCACGACCAGGGTGACGGCGGCCCCGGCGGGCAGGCGCAGCTCGTTGATCTCGACGCCGTGCATCTTCGAGCCCGCGGGGATCGCCACCGACAGCAGGTGCCCCCGCAGCCGCTCCAGCGGGGCCGACTCGATGCCCAGGTCGGAGGCGGCCTCCGCGTCCTCGCCGAGCCGCAGCTTGCGGGCGAGCCAGGGCAGGGTCGGGCCCTGGACGAGGGTGTAGACGACGACCAGGACGAAGACGACGTTGAAGATCCGGCGGCTGTCCTCGACGCCGCCGACCATCGGGATCGTCGCCAGGATGATGGGGACGGCGCCGCGCAGGCCCGCCCAGGACATCAGCGTCTGCTCCTGCCACGGCACCCGGAACGGGGTGAGGCAGAGCAGGACGCTGAGCGGGCGCGCGATCATCGTCAGCACCAGGCCGATGAGGAGCGCGGGCAGGATGTCGTCGCCCAGCTCGTGCGGGGTGACCAGGAGCCCGAGCAGGACGAACATGCCGATCTGGGCCAGCCAGCCGAGTCCGTCGGCGAACCCGCGCGTGGCCGGCCAGTGGGGCAGCTTGGCGTTGCCCATCACCATCGAGGCGAGGTAGACCGCCAGGAAGCCGCTGCCGTGGGCCATGGCGCCCGCGGCGTACGCCACGACGGCGATGGCCATCACGGCGATCGGGTAGAGGCCGGAGGCGGGCAGTGCCACGTGCCTGAGGCCCCAGGAGCCCAGCAGGCCCACCGTGATGCCGAGCGCGGCGCCGATGGCGAGCTCCAGCAGTATCTCGCCGACCAGCACGTACCAGTGCTCGATGGGACCGGCGTGCGAGAAGGCGACGACGAGGATGACCACGGGCGCGTCGTTGAAGCCGGACTCCGCCTCCAGCGTGCCCGTCACGCGCGCGGGGAGGGGGATCTTCCGCAGTACGGAGAAGACCGCGGCCGCGTCGGTCGAGGAGACGACGGCTCCGATGATGAGCGCCTGACGCCATTCCATGCCGGTGAGGTAGTGCGCCGCCGTCGCCGTGACGCCGACGCTCACCGCGACTCCCACCAGCGCCAGCGCGGTGGCGGCGGGAAGGGCCGGCTTGATCTCCTTCCACTTCGTGCCCAGACCACCCTCGGCCAGGATGACGACCAGGGCCGCATACCCGATGACCTGCGTCAGCTCGGCATTGTCGAACTTGATGTCGCCGATACCGTCCTGGCCCATGACGACGCCGATGCCCAGGTACACGAGCAGGCTGGGGAGCCCGCTGCGCGAGGAGATCCGGACCGCTGCGACGGCGACGAGCAGGACGAGCGAGCAGACGAGCAGGAGCTGGTTGAGGTCGTGGACAGTCAGCGGCCGTTCCCTTCCCTGGCTCACGGGCACACGCGCGTGAGCTCACGTACATAGGACACGAAGTGGTGGAACTCCGCACCCAACTACTTCGTTACCTTACCTAACTCTTGACGATTTCTTGACGCTTCGCCGGGCATGATCGAACGCTCGTGCGCGCTGGTTCCCCACTCCGCGTCAAGTGGCACCGGGCCCTGCGCCTATGGTTGCTCCAGCGCTCAGTCAAATGGATAAGCCCGCCTGCCGCTCGCGTTAGGACAGCAAGGACAGCGATGCCCCCCAACACCACCGCCTCTACGGGTCAGCAGCCCCGCAAGTCCGGCAGGAAGAAGGGGCGCAGAGCCCGTCTGATCGTCCTCGTCCTCGTGCTGTCCATGATCGGAGGCGTCGCGTACGGGGCGTACTGGTCCATCAGTACGGTGCGCGCCTCGTTCCCGCAGACCAAGGGTTCGATCACGCTGGACGGCCTGTCGGGCCCGGTCGACGTGAAGCGCGACGGCTACGGCATCCCGCAGATCTACGCCTCCTCCGACGAGGACCTGTTCATGGCGCAGGGCTACGTCCAGGCGCAGGACCGGTTCTACGAGATGGACGTGCGCCGTCACATGACCTCCGGGCGCCTGTCGGAGATGTTCGGCAAGAGCCAGGTCGACAACGACGAGTTCCTGCGCACCCTGGGCTGGGACCGGATCGCGAAGGAGGAGTACGACAGCAAGCTGTCGGACGCCACCAAGTCGTACCTCCAGGCCTACGCCAAGGGAGTCAACGCCTACCTGGAGGGCAAAGAGGGCGAGGAGCTCTCGCTGGAGTACGCCGCCCTCGGTTTCGCCAACGACTACAAGCCCGCGGAGTGGACCCCGGTCGACTCCGTGTCGTGGCTGAAGGCGATGGCCTGGGACCTGCGCGGCAACATGGAGGACGAGATCGACCGGGCGCTGATGACCAGCCGCCTGGGCCCGAAGCAGATCGAGGACCTCTACCCCCAGTACCCGTACGACCGCAACAAGGCGATCGTCCAGGAGGGCCAGTACGACGAGCTGACCGGGACGTACGAGCAGGGCGACGCCACCTCCACCGACGGCACCTCCACCGACGGCACCTCCACCGGCGGCGCGTCCACCGACGGCACCTCAACGGCCGGCACGTCCGCCGAGGGCACCACCACGGGCACGAGCGGCACCACGGGCCTGCAGAGCCAGCTCTCGGGCCTCTACGGCGTCCTGGAGGACCTGCCGACGGCCGTCGGCGTGAACGGCAACGGCATCGGCTCCAACTCCTGGGTCGTCTCCGGCGACCACACCATCACCGGCAAGCCCCTGCTGGCCAACGACCCGCACCTGTCGGCGTCGTTGCCGTCCGTCTGGTACCAGATGGGCCTGCACTGCCGCAGCCTGTCGAGCAAGTGCCAGTACGACGTCACGGGCTACACGTTCGCCGGTATGCCCGGTGTGATCATCGGGCACAACAAGAACATCTCCTGGGGCATGACCAACTCCGGAGTCGACGTCACCGACCTCTACCTGGAGAAGCTGACCGGCGACGGCTACCTGTACGACGGCAAGGTCAAGCCGTTCACCACGCGCGAGGAGACCATCAAGGTCGCCGGCGGCGAGCCGAAGAAGATCGTCGTCCGGGAGACGGACAACGGTCCGCTGCTCTCCGACCGCAGCGACGAGCTGGTGAAGGTCGGCAAGAAGGCCGAGGTCGACGCCTCCGCGCCCGACCGCGGTGACGGCTACGGCATCTCCCTGCGCTGGACCGCCCTGGACGCGGGCACCTCCATGGACGCCGTCTTCGCCATGGACAAGGCCGCGAACTGGGAAGACTTCCGCTCCGCCGCCGCTCTGTTCGACGTGCCCTCGCAGAACCTGGTCTACGCCGACACCGAGGGCCACATCGGCTACACCCTGCCCGGAAAGATCCCCACGCGCGCGGAGGGCGTCGACGGCACGATCCCGCAGCCCGGCTGGGACTCCAAGTACCGCTGGACCGGCTACGTCCCGAAGGAAGAGCTGCCCTTCGAGTTCGACCCCGCGCGCGGGTACATCGTCACCGCCAACCAGGCCGTGATCGACAAGGACAAGTACCCCTACACGCTCACCGAGGACTGGGGCTACGGCACGCGCAGCCAGCGCATCACCGACCTGATCAAGTCGAAGATCGACGACGGCGGCAAGGTCTCCACCGACGACATGCGCCAGATGCAGCTGGACAACAGCAGCGAGATCGCCAAGCTGCTGGTGCCGAAGCTGCTGAAGCTCGACATCGACGACAAGCACGTCCGCGAGGCCCAGAAGCTGCTGGAGGGCTGGGACTACACCCAGGACGCCGACTCGGCGGCCGCCGCCTACTTCAACTCGGTCTGGCGCAACATCCTCAAGCTCTCCTTCGGCAACAAGCTGCCCAAGGAGCTGCGGGTCAAGGGCCAGTGCCTGTGGGTCGACCCGGTGAACACCACCGGGCCGGCGGACGAGACCGAGAAGGTCCGCGAGTGCGGTCAGCGCGACGCCGACCAGGCCCAGCCGGACGGCGGCGACCGCTGGTTCGAGGTCGTGCGCAACCTCATGGACGACGAGGACAGCGACTGGTGGAAGACGCCCAAGTCAGGCACCCGTCCCGCGGCCGACAACCGTGACGAACTGTTCGAGCGGGCCATGATCGACGCCCGCTGGGAGCTGACCGCCAAGCTGGGCAAGGACATCGACACCTGGAGCTGGGGCCGGCTGCACCGCCTGTTCCTGAAGAACCAGACCCTCGGCACCGAGGGTCCCGGCTTCCTGCGGTACGCGCTCAACCGCGGCCCCTGGAAGCTCAGCGGCGGCGAGGCGACCGTCAACGCCACCGGCTGGAACGCCGCCGGCGGCTACGGCGTCATCTGGGTGCCGTCGATGCGGATGGTGGTCAACCTCGGCGACCTCGACAAGTCGAAGTGGATCAACCTCACCGGCGCCTCCGGGCACGCCTACAACGCCCACTACACCGACCAGACGGACAAGTGGGCCGACGGCGAGCTGCTGGACTGGTCCTTCTCCAAGAACGCGGTCGAGGAGAGCACGAGCGACACCCTGGTGCTCAAACCGTGAGCCACTGACGGCGAACGGCGTCAAGGGGCCTTCCACGCGCGCGTGGAGGGCCCCTTCGCTCGTGAGGGGGGCGGGTGCGAGGACTCAGGTCGCGGGGAAGCGCCGTACGCCCGACGGCGTCACCACCGCGTGCACCGGCCGGTCGTGCGCCTCCGCCGGGACGCGCGCGACGACCTCCGTGTCGTAGAGCAGCACCACCAGCGCGGGACGGGCGTCCGCGCGTTCCAGTCGCGCGAGCACGCGGTCGTACGAGCCCCCGCCGCGCCCCAGCCGCATGCCGCGCGCGTCGACCGCGAGCCCGGGCAGCAGCACCACGTCCGCCGTGGTCACCGCGTCCGGGCCGAGGCGTTCGCCGACGGGCTCGAAGAGGGCCATCCTGCCGCCGTGTTGAACCCGCGCGAGGGAGTCCTCGCCGGTGTACGCGCCCCAGTCGAGGTCGTTGTCGGGCAGGAGCGCGGGGAGCAGGACGTGCACGCCCCGCGTGCGCAGCGCGTCCAGCAGCGCGAGCGTGCCCGGCTCGCTCCCCACCGAGACGTACGCTGCCACCGTGCGCGCACGCGCCAGCTCGGGCAGGGCGAGCGCGCGCGCCGCCAGCGCGAGCGACGCCGCCTGCACGTCATCGGCCGTCAACCTGCTTCTCACCGTGAGGAACTCTCGCCGCAACGTTCGCTTGTCAGGCTCAGCCGGACGTCCGAAGTGACTCACTGGTCGTACCCGTACCCTTCCAATGCGCTCATATGAGAGCCAATTAACCGGAGCCACAGATTCCCTACAAAGGCACCGGATAAGGTTGCGGGCATGACTCAGTCGCACCCTCGGATCAGCAAGGCTGTCATCCCCGCAGCGGGCCTCGGCACCCGGTTCCTGCCGGCCACCAAGGCCACTCCCAAGGAGATGCTGCCGGTCGTCGACAAGCCGGCGATCCAGTACGTGGTCGAGGAGGCCGTCTCCGCGGGCCTCGACGACGTCCTCATGATCACGGGCCGTAACAAGCGCCCCCTCGAGGACCACTTCGACCGCAACTACGAACTCGAGTCCGCGCTGCAGAAGAAGGGCGACGCCCAACGGCTCGCCAAGGTCCAGGAGTCCAGCGACCTCGCCACCATGCACTACGTGCGCCAGGGCGACCCCAAGGGGCTCGGCCACGCGGTGCTGTGCGCGGCCCCGCACGTCGGTCACGAGCCCTTCGCCGTCCTGCTCGGCGACGACCTCATCGACCCCCGCGACCCGCTCCTCGCGCGCATGGTCGAGGTCCAGGAGCAGCGCGGCGGCAGCGTCATCGCGCTCATGGAGGTCGCTCCCGAGCAGATCCACCTCTACGGCTGCGCGGCGGTCGAGGCCACCGAGGACGGCGACGTCGTCAAGGTGACCGGCATGGTGGAGAAGCCCGACGCCGCGGACGCCCCGTCGAACTACGCGATCATCGGCCGGTACGTCCTCGACCCGCACATCTTCGACATACTGCGCAAGACCGAGCCGGGCCGCGGCGGCGAGATCCAGCTCACCGACGCCCTCCAGCAGCTCGCCGCGGACGAGAAGGTCGGCGGCCCCGTGCACGGCGTCGTCTTCAAGGGCCGCCGCTATGACACCGGGGACCGTGGCGACTACCTGCGTGCCATTGTCAGACTCGCATGCGAACGTGAAGACCTGGGACCGGACTTCCGGACCTGGCTTCGCAGTTACGTAGCCGAGGAGATGTAGCCACTTTGAGCAGCGCCGCGCCCCGCACCACCGGCCAGGACCACCTCTGGTCGGTGGACGAACACCTGGAGGACATCCTCGCGACCGTCCGCCCCCTCGAACCCATCGAGCTGCAACTGCTCGACGCCCAGGGCTGCGTCCTGGTCGACGACGTCACGGTGCCGGTGTCCCTGCCGCCGTTCGACAACAGCTCCATGGACGGGTACGCGGTACGGGTCGCCGATGTCGCGGGCGCGAGCGAGGAGTTCCCGGCGGTCCTGGAGGTCGTCGGGGACGTCGCGGCGGGTCAGGCGGAACTGCTCCAGGTGGGCCCCGGCCAGGCCGCCCGCATCATGACCGGTGCCCCGCTGCCGCCCGGCGCCGAGACCGTCGTACCCGTCGAATGGACCGACGGGGGACTCGGCGAGGGCCCCGTCGCCGGGATGCGCGCCCGCAGCCTCGCGCCCGAGGGCGCGTCCGGGCAGGTGCACGTGTACCGGCCCGCCGAGGCACGCGCGCACGTGCGCGCGAAGGGCAGTGACGTGAAGGCCGGCGACCGCGCCCTGGAGGCCGGTACCGTCCTCGGCCCGCCGCAGATCGCCCTGCTCGCCGCGATCGGCCGCGGGACGGTACGCGTCCGCCCCCGCCCGCGCGTGGTCGTAATGTCCACCGGCAGCGAACTCGTCCAGCCCGGCGAGGAATTGCGCAGCGGCCAGATCTACGACTCCAACAGCTTCGCCCTCACGGCGGCCGCGCGGGACGCCGGCGCCATCGCCTACCGCGTGGGCGCCGTCGCCGACGACGCCGAGACGCTGCGCTCGACCATCGAGGACCAGCTGGTGCGCGCCGACCTCATGGTGACCACCGGGGGCGTGAGCGTCGGGGCGTACGACGTCGTCAAGGAGGCGCTCGAGTCCGTCGCCGACGAGGACGAGGCGGGCAGTGGCATCGAGTTCCGCAAGCTCGCCATGCAGCCCGGCAAGCCCCAGGGCTTCGGCTCCATCGGCCCCGACCACACCCCGCTGCTCGCCCTCCCCGGCAACCCCGTGTCGTCGTACGTCTCCTTCGAGATGTTCGTGCGACCCGCGATCCGCACCCTCATGGGGCTGGAGGACGTCCACCGGCCGCGCACGACCGCGACGCTCACCGCGGACAAGGCGCTGACCTCGCCGAAGGGGCGCAGACAGTTCCTGCGCGCGACGTACGCCGACGGAGCCGTCACCCCGGTCGGCGGCGCCGGATCGCACCTGGTCGCGGCCCTCGCGCACGCCGACGCGCTGATCGTCGTCCCCGAGGACACGGAGTCCGTCGAGCCCGGCGCCGACGTCGAAGTCGTGCTGCTCGGCTGAGCCCGCACGCGCGTGCCGGTCCGCGGGCCGGTCCTGCTCCGGTGCGCGCGCCGACTTGGCGGTACCGTGTCGCGCACAGCAGGCCCAGCGCCGCACCGCGAGGGGCCCGGACCGGGAGCGCCACACAGCATGAGTACGCAGGACCGACTGACGCACATCGACGACGCGGGTGCCGCCCGCATGGTCGACGTATCGGAGAAGGACGTGACCGCGCGTACCGCTCGCGCGAGCGGGCGCGTCCTGGTCTCGCCCCGGGTGATCGAGCTGCTGCGGGGCGAGGGCGTGCCCAAGGGCGACGCGCTGGCCACCGCCCGGATCGCGGGCATCATGGGCGCCAAGCGCACCCCGGACCTGATCCCGCTGTGCCACCCGTTGTCGGTGTCGGGTGTGAAACTGGATCTGTCGGTCGCGGACGACGCCGTGGAGATCCTGGCCACCGTGAAGACCACGGACCGCACGGGCGTCGAGATGGAGGCCCTCACCGCGGTCTCCGTCGCCGCGCTCACCGTGATCGACATGGTCAAGGCGGTCGACAAGGGAGCGGTCATCACGGACGTACGCGTGGAGGAGAAGACGGGCGGCAAGTCCGGCGACTGGAGCCGGGCGTGACCGCCGGGGCGCGCCGCGCGCTGGTCGTGACCGCCTCCAACCGCGCCTCCGCCGGTGTCTACGAGGACAGGGGCGGCCCGCTGATCGCCGAGGGGCTGCTGGGTTTCGGCTTCACCGTCGAGGGGCCGCAGGTCGTCCCCGACGGCGACCCGGTCGAGGCCGCGCTGCGAGCCGCCGTGGACGCCGGCTACGACGTCGTCGTCACCACCGGCGGCACCGGTGTCTCGCCCACCGACCGCACACCCGAGGCGACCCGCAGGGTGATCGACTACGAGGTGCCGGGCATCGCGGAGGCCATCCGGGCGTTCGGACGGGAGAAGGTGCCGACCGCCGCGCTCTCCCGGGGCCTCGCCGGAGTGGCGGGCGGCACGCTGATCGTCAATCTGCCGGGTTCCACCGGCGGGGTGAAGGACGGGCTCGCCGTCCTGGAGCCCTTGCTGGCGCACGCCGTCGACCAGATCCGCGGCGGCGATCACCCCAGACCCGGCGCCGGCAGTGGGGGTGCGAGCTGAACAGCCCGTCCTGGCCCGTCGTGCTGGCGGACGGCGATGTCGTCCTCCGGCCGATAACGCTGCGCGACCAACGGGCGTGGCGTGAGGTCAACCGGCGCAACCGGGACTGGCTGCGCCCCTGGGAGGCGACCATTCCGCCGCCCACGCCCAGCGGGCCGATCGCGCACCGGCCGACCTACCGCCAGATGGTCCGCCACCTGCGCTCCGAGGCGAACTCCGGCCGCATGCTGCCGTTCGTCATCGAGTACCAGGGACGGCTCGTCGGACAGTTGACGGTCGCCGGGATCACCTGGGGTTCGATGTGCTCGGGGCACGTCGGCTACTGGGTCGACGAGGCGGTGGCGGGCCGCGGGGTGATGCCGACGGCGGTGGCGCTCGTCGTCGACCACTGCTTCCGGACCGTCGGACTGCACCGCGTCGAGGTCTGCATTCGCCCGGAGAACGGGCCGAGCCGCCGGGTGGTGGAGAAACTCGGATTCCGCGAGGAAGGGCTGCGGCCGCGTTATCTCCACATCGACGGGGCCTGGCGGGACCACCTCGTGTTCGCGCTCACCGCGGAGGAGTCGCACGACGGGTTGCTGAACCGCTGGCACCGGGCACGATCCCAGGGCAGGACGCACGACGGCCCGCGCAACGCGCACAACACCCCGGGGAATCCCGGGTAGCCGAGAAATTGAATAAGTGTTCGATATTGATCGGCTCGTGACCGTCTCGGAGCGCTGAATTCGCCGCCTCTGCGGCCTGCTGATCGCATCGGTCACAAAAAAATTTCGAAATATCAGCCAGATCGTGCGACACACCGGCTCAATTGGCGGATGGCCTCACACAAACCCCTCTACCGTGTGAGGCGTGAGCAGCAGCGGCCTCATCTACGCAGTCATCGTCGGGGCCTGGGCCGCCTACTTGGTGCCGATGTGGCTCCGTAGGCAGGACGAGCTGAACGAGGCCCGTCCGACGGAACGCTTCAGCACAGCCATCCGGTTGCTGTCCGGACGGGCCGGGATGGAGCGTCGGTACGCCAAGGACCTGCGCGCGCGCTCCGCCGACGAGGGGGAGCCCAGCGCCGACGCCCCGGACGGCGTCACCGCATCGGTGGACGTCCGGGCCTTCGCCATGCCCCCGACGCGCCCGCAGGCCCAGGTGGTGGTGCAGGCGCGCACGGAGGAGCAGGAGCGGTCCGAACCGGCGCGCGCGCACGCCCCCGCGCCGGAGCCCGAACCCGGTCCCGCCCCGGCGCACAAGTCACAGAAGGCGCAGGCGGCGCAGAAACCAGTGCCCGCCGCACGGCGCACGCCCCCCTCGCCCAGCGCGGAGGCCGCCGCGGCGCGCGCCCGGCGCACGAAGGTCCTCGCGCGCCGTCGGCGCACCACGGTGATGCTCTTCCTCGCCTTCACGCTCGGCGCGATCGTCGCGGCCGTCGGGGGGCTCGCGTTCCTGTGGGCGCCCGGCGTGCCCGCCGTGCTGCTCAGTGGATACATCGCCTACCTGCGCTCCCAGGAGCGCCGCCGCTTCGCGTACCAGATGGACCGTCGGCGCGCGGAAGCCGCCGCGCAACGGCTCAGGGAGCGCGCGCGCCAGCCGCGCCGGCGGGCGGACGCCGACGCCGGCGCGGACGCAGAGGAGCCGGACGAAGGTGGCGGGCCCCAGTCCGACCCGGGACTGTCGGCGCTCGCCGCGGACCGGCGGGCGCTCGTGGAGCAGACCGACCACGCCGAGTGGGTCGACCAGCAGCGTGAGCGGCAGCGCAGGCCGGGGCAGGGCGAGAGCTGGGATCCGGTGCCGGTGCCGTTGCCGACCTACGTGACCGCTCCGGTCGCGCCGCGGGCCACCGCCGATGTGGACCTCGGGGCGCCGGACGCCTGGAGCTCGGCGCGGTCCAGTGCGGTCGCGCCGGAGCGTGAGGCGGCGGAGCCCCGCGCCGGGGCGGCCGAGCATGCGGAGGCGGCCGACGGTGAGGAGAGGGCGGACGGCGGCGGGCGCAGTGACGCCCGCCGGGCCGCGTCCGCCCGGCGGGCGCGCGAGCGCGGACGCACGCCGCTGTTCGACCAGTACGAGGACGGCGGGCGGCCGCGGGCGGCCAACGAGTAGGGGGCCCGGAGGCCGGCGGGGAACGGATTTCCAAGCGGGCGGATCGGGATGCTAGAGTTTCACTCGTTGCAAGGGCCTGTGGCGCAGTCCGGTAGCGCACCTCGTTCGCATCGAGGGGGCCAGGGGTTCAAATCCCCTCAGGTCCACCGCAACAACTGCTCCTGAGGAATCAGGGCAGTTGATGAGATCCCGTCCGATCGGTAGATCGGGCGGGATCTTTTTTTTGTCCGGACTGAGGCCGTGTCAGGTGTGTGCCAGGTCTCCGGACCCCCAGGTGTCGCGTGCCGGGATGGCATCATGCTGCACCCGCCGCCGGGGTTGGAGCTCCGGCAGGCGGCGGCAGGTGCGGGGCGCGGGGGACGGCCGGCGCGGGGGCGATGTCCCGGTGTGCGGGGCCGAGGCGACCGTGCAGCTCAGGTGGGTGGAGAGGGCTTACCGGGGTGGGGCGAGCCGAAAACGGGTGATCCAGTTCCGCTGTCAGCACCCTGCCAGCGCAGGTCCCTGCATTCCTTTTCGCTGGTGATGCGCAGGGCCGCTCAGCAAGAATTCAATCACCGGGCGGCGAGGGGAGCCGGACCGGGGAATCGTTCGGATCGTTCAGGAATTCATAATTCCGAGGGGGAATTCTTTTCATGGGCAAGAATCTGCTGCGCGCCGCGGTCGTCGCTCTGGGCCTGGTCCTCGCCGGTGTCGGTGCGGGCAGCTCGTCGGCCGTGACCGAGAGCGGTGTCTCCTCGACCGAGCAGTACGGAGACCCGATCTGGGGGGCGGCGCCCGCAGGGGAAGCGGGAGACCCCATTTGGGGCTGATTTCCTGATCGGCCGAGTAGAGTTTCGGCCAAAGATGTCTTAAAAGGGCCCATCCTTCGGGATGGGCCCTTTGTTACTGCCCGGTTCGATCACATATTCGTTGCGGAACCGTTTCCCCATCCACATAATTGGCCGAGACCTTACGGGGGCGTCACCGAGGCGAGGGGGCATGCGTGCTGGAACCGCTGGGGTTGGGGGCCCACGCGGCCGAGGTCTACCGGGCCATGCTCAAGCGGCCGGATTTCAGCGTTGACGATCTCGTGACGACCCTCGGGTGGCAGCCCGAGCTGGTCAGGTCGGCGCTCGACGAATGTGTACGACTCGCGCTCATCAAGCCGTCCTGGGACGCACCCGGCGAACTGCGCGTCGTGAGCCCGGAGATCGGCCTCCAGGCACTGCTCACCCGGCAGGAGAACGAATTCCTGGAACGGCAGAAGCGGATTGCCGACGCGCGTATCGAAGTGGCGCGGTTCATTGACGAGTACACGGCGGCGCAGCAACGGCAGCGCAGTACCGTCATCGAACGGCTCATCGGAATCGACGAGATACGTACGCGCATCGAGGAATTCACCCAGGAATGTGAGACAGAGCTGCTCGCCTTTGCCACGGGGGGTCCGCAGACCGAGGCCAGCAGGGAGGCAAGCCGGCCGTTGTGCGAGAAGCTCGCGCGGCGGGGTGTGGTGATGCGCAGCGTTTATCTGGACAGCGTTTACAACGACCCGGCGACGGTTGAACATCTGCGGTGGTTGCACTCGCACGGGGATCAGGTGCGGACGACCGCGTCATTGCCGTCACGGATGTTGTTGTTCGACCGGACGCATGCGGTGTTGCCGATCGATCCCGATGCGTCGGCGGCGGGGGCGCTGGTGCTCCACGGGCAGGGGATCATCGCGATCCTGGGCGAGCTGTTCGAGCGGGTGTGGGAGAACGCGCTGGCCTTCAGCGGGGGGCGGCCGCAGCCTCGGGAGCGGGGGGAAGAGGAGCTGTCCGGGCAGGAGCAGGCCGTGTTGCGGCTGCTCGGGGAAGGGCTCACGGATGAGGTGGTGGCGCGGAAGCTGGGGGTTTCCGTGCGGACCGGACGGCGCATCACCGCGGAGCTGATGGGGCGTCTGGGGGCGCGGAGCCGCTTCCAGGCGGGGCTGCGGGCCGCGCAGTTGGGGTGGTTGGCGGGGGCGGACGGGGTCGAGCCGGAGAGTCGTACGGCTGTATAGCGGCACGGCTGTGGGGGCGTACGGGGGTCTGGACGTACGAGGGTTTGGGCGTACGGCGGTGAAGTGCCGTCACGGCCTGGTGCGGTGCCGTACGGAGTCGGTGAACCGTCGGTTCCGCAGCGCCTGTTGCCTGCCGCGGGGTGGGTCGCGCTCGCCCGCGCTCGCGGGGTGCCGCCGCGCCCACCCGTGCCGCCCTGCGGCACGACTGCCCGCGGCTACGCGGGTTTTGCGGCTGCGCGGTCACGCGCTACGCGGGCTTGCGGCCGTGCGATGCGGCTACGCGCGATGCGGCTACGCGCGACGCACGACGCGGCTACGCGCGACGCGGCTACGCGCGACGCGGCGACGCGCGATGCGGCTACGCGCGACGCGGCGACGCACGACGCGGCCACGCACGACGTAGCGACGCATGACGCAGCGACGCGGGTTCCGGTGGCGGCGGTGGGTCTCGTATAGGCCTCGTATAGCGGTTGATTCCAGGCTCGGGGCAACGCTTGGAGGACGGGGGCTGTGGTCCCGGACTCCGTTACCGATCCTCATTGGAGTCGAGATGCCCAACGCGAACGTGACCACCGTGCTGGACGAGGCCCGCAAGCAGGAGATCAAGGAGATCGTCTGCGACATCCTCGAGATCGACGAGGACGAGGTCACCGAGACCAGCCTCTTCAAGGAGGAGCACGACGCGGACTCGCTGCGTGCCATCGAGATCCTCGCCGCGCTGGAGCGCACCCAGAACGTCACCATCGACCAGGCCGAGCTGAGCCGCATGGTCAACCTCGAGGGCGTCTACATCGTGGTCGCCGAGGCCGCCCAGAGCTGATCTGCCGTCCCGACCGTCAGATGGGTGAGCTTCGATGAACGCTTCGAGCAACACAGGGCGCCGGGTGGTCATCACCGGACTCGGCGTGGTCACCAGCATCGGCATCGGTGTGGAGGCCTTCACCGCCGGCCTCCGGGAAGGACGCAGCGGCGTCAAGCCGATCACCGCGTTCGACACGACCGGCTTCGCCCACGCCAACGGCTGCGAGGTCACCGACTTCGAGCCGGAGCACTGGGTCACCCGGCAGTCCCCCGAGGAGCTGGGCCGGGCGAGCCAGTTCTCCGTGGCGGCCGCCAGGATGGCGGTCGAGGACGCGGGTCTGAGCGTCGCGGACGTACGGGCCCGCCGATCCCTGGTGTCCGTGGGCACCACGGACGGCGAGTCCCGCGACCTCGACCAGCTCGTCGCCGCGAGCCTGGACAGCGGGCCCGAGGAGTACGAGCCGACCGTCGCCCGGCGCATCCCCGCCGGACGGCTCTCCGCCGGGATCGTGCGCGAACTGGAACTGGAGGACGTGGAGGCGGTCACCCTCCCGACCGCGTGCGCGGCCGGCAACTACGCCGTCGGCTACGGCTACGACGCCATCCGCAGCGGGGACGTCGACGTCGCCCTGTGCGGGGGCGCGGACGCCGCCTGCCGCAAGACCTTCACCGGCTTCTACCGGCTCGGCACCATCGCTCCCGAGGTGTGCCGGCCCTTCGACAAGGACCGTGAGGGCATCCTCACCGGCGAGGGCGCGGGCATCCTCCTCATGGAGAGCCTGGAGTCCGCGCTGGCCCGGGGCGCCCGGATCTACGCCGAGGTGCTGGGCTACGGGCTCGCCTGCGACGCCCTGCATCCCGTCGCCCCGGACCGGGACAGCATCGCCCGGACCATCCGGATCGCGCACCGCAACGCGGGCGTCACCCCGGACCAGGTCGACTTCGTCTCCGCGCACGGCACCGGGACGAAGGCCAACGACATCACCGAGGCGGGCGCCATCCGCCAGGTGTTCGGCGCCGACGCCATGCCGCGCACCGTCTCCATCAAGTCGATGATCGGCCACAGCATGGGCGCCGCCAGCGCGGTCGCCGCCGCGGCCTGCGCGCTCGCGCTGACCGAGGGGTTCATCCCGCCGACCGTCAACCACCGGGAGACCGACCCGGAGTGCGGGGTCGACTGCGTGCCCAACGAGGCGGTCGAGGCCGAGCTGAACGTCGTGCAGAACAACGCGCTCGCCTTCGGCGGCAACAACGCCGTGCTGATCCTCGGGGCGTACCGGGGTGAAGCGGTGGGTGCGGCATGAGCTGGATCGTGACCGGGATGGGCGCCGTCGCCAGCATCGGCGGCAGCGTCGAGGAGATCTTCGACTCGCTGGTCGCGGGGCGCAGCGGGCTCGGGCCCCTGCGCGGGTACGACCGGGAGAAGTTCCGCGCGCAGGTGGCGTACGAGATCGACGACCGGCCCGCGCCGGGCGTGGACGAGCCGCTGCGGGCGACCCGTTGGCTGGAGCAGGCCGTCGCGGCGGCCGCCGCGGACGCCGGGCTCGGGGACGATCTGTCCGGGGTGCCCGTGCTGGTCGGCACCACCCTGCGCGAACTGCGCTCGGTGGAGCTGTCCTGGCGGGACAAGGTGCCCTTCGACGCGGCCGACCTGCACTTCGGCACCATGCTGCGGCGCCGGTTCGGGGCCGCGGACACGCACACCGTGGCCAACGCCTGTTCGGCCTCGCTGTACACGCTGGCGCTCGCCACCGATCTGCTGGAACTGGGGGCGGCGGACACCGTCGTCGTCGCCGGGGTCGACACCATCAGCGAGAGCACGTACGGGCTGCTGGACCGCTGCTATCCCGAAGCCCCCGACCGGGTACGGCCCTTCGACCGGGCCCGGCGCGGGATGCTCCAGGGCGAGGGCGCGGTGGCCGTGGTGCTGCGGCGGGAGAGCGACGGGGCGGGCGCCGGGAGGCGCGTGCACGCACGCGTGCGCGGGGTCGCGGTCAACTGCGACGCCCATCACCCCTCCGCGCCGGACGCGAAGAACATCACCGCGGCCGTGCACGAGGCGCACGCGCGGGCGGGCGTACGGCCGGCCGACATCGACCTCGTGATGCTGCACGGCACGGGTACGCCGCTGAACGACGAGGCCGAGTCCACGGCGCTCGGCGCGGTGTTCGCGGGGCTCGACCCGTCGCCGTACATGACGGCGATCAAGTCGATGACCGGGCACACCGCGGGGGCGTCCGGGCTGCACAGCCTGGTCGCGGCGGTGGACGTGCTGCGCGGCGGGATCGTGCCGCCGACCGTGTATCTCGACGATCCGGTGGAGGCCGTGGCCGGGTTCCGGCTGGTGCGAGGTGCCGCCGAGCGCGCGGACGGGCCGCTGCGGATCGCGCAGATCGACTCGTTCGGCTTCGGCGGGCTCAACGCGGTCGCCGTGGTGGAGGCCGTACCGGAGCCGTCCGCAGAGGAAGGAGCGGGGAGTTGACTGCCGTACGCACGGCGCAGGTCGTGATCACCGGGCTGGGTACGGCCGTACGCGGGCTCGACGGGCCTGCCGGGCTGCTCGGGCCGCTGCCCGCGGGGCACCGGGGCGCGGACGATCCGGTCTCCCGGCTCACCGGGCGCGGGCTGCGCTACAAGGACCGGGCCACCAAGCTCGCCATGGCCGCCGCGCGGGACGCGCTGGGGGCGGCCGGGCTGCTGGACGGCGCGGGGGAGCTGACGGTTCCGGGCGAGAGCGTCGGGGTCGTCGCCAGTACGAACTACGGCAACTGCGACACCGTCTGCGAGACCGTGCAGACGATCGCCGAGTCGACGTACCTGGGCACCAGTCCGATGATGCTGCCGGCCACGTCCAGCAATGTCGTCGCCTCCTGGGTGGCCATCACCCACGGGCTGCGGGGCGCGAATCTGACCCTGTGCAACGGGCCGACCTCCGGTCTGGACGCCGTGAACTGGGCCCGGCTGCTGGTCGCCGCCGGGCGGGTGGAGCGGGTGCTCGTCGTCGGGGTCGAGCCGGACAACGCGGCCGTGCGGCATGTCACGGAGACGCCGGAGCCGGAGGGTTCCGACGCCGACACGGCGCCGGAGCTCTTCGACGGGGCGGTCGCGCTGGTCGTCGAGTCGCCCGCCTCGGCCCGTGCGCGCGGGGTGCGTGCGCTGGCGGCGCTCGGGCCGTACGCACGCCGGGGCGCGCACGCCGAGGCGGTCGCCGAGGTACGAGCGTCGCGGCCCGGGCCGGTGGGGCTGTGGTGCGTGCCGGAACATCCCACCGGCGTGCGCGCTCCCGCGCCCGCGCTGGGGGCGGCCGCCGGGTCGGTTCCGGTCCACGATCTCTCCGCGCTGTACGGACCGGCGTCCGGGGCGCTCGGAGTCCTCCAGTGCGCCGCCGCGGCCGTATGGCTGGAGCGCGCGGGCGAGAACGCCGCGGGCTCCGAGGCCACGGTCCTCGTCAGCGCGGGTACGGGCGACGCAGGCGGCGACGACGCGGGCGCGGCGCTGCTCCTGACGGCGCCCGAGACACTCGCGGTGGCGGGCAGTGCGGCATGAGCGCGCACGGCGTGAGTGAGGAGCGCGCGGGCCGAAGTGCGCGCCCTCCGCGGGGGCGCACCCCGCACCCTCCGCGCACTGAGCGCGGGCTCGCCGGCGGCGGCCGGCGTGAGGCCGTCGTGCGGTTGCGGCGGGAGGCGCGGGCGGGCTCCCCGGCCGTGCGGGTGCTCGTGCTGCACGGGCTCGCCGGGAGCACGGCCGTGTGGCGGGCGTACGAGGAACGCGCGCCGGAGTGCGTCGAGCTGTGGGACGGGGCACTGCCCTGGGGGGCCGACGGGGATCCCGGGTGGAGCATCTCCGACGACCCCGCCGGGCATGTGGCGCGCGCCCTGGACTCGGTGCCGGGCGGGGTGGACGTACTCGTCGCGCACTCCTTCACCGTCGGGCCCGCTCTCGAAGCCGTCGTGCGGCGGGACGCGCGGCCCCGGGGGGTCGTCGCCGTGGCGCCCTTCCATCGGCGGGATCCCGGTGAGTTCGGCTGGGACGACGCCGCCTACTACCTCAACGGATTCCACCGCATCCTCGAGGAAGGGCTGCGGATCAGTGCGGGGGACCGGCTGTCCCCGCAGCTCAGGGCCGCTATGGCGGTGCGGGTGCGGGACCGGATCGGGCCCTACGGCTGGCAGCAGTTCTTCGGCGCCTATCTGCGCAGCCCGTTCCTGGACGTGGACGCGCTGCGGATGCCCGTGCTCGTCGTCGCGGGGGCCGAGGACTTCGCGGCCCCGCCGGCCGACGCGGCGGCGCTGGCCGCGGCACTGCCCGACGGACGGCTCGAACTCTTCGAGGACTGCGGGCACTTCGCGATGGCGGAGCAGCCCGAGCGGTTCGCCCGGGCCGTGGCGGGGCTGCTGCGGGACGCGGTTCCCGGGGCGGATGTCGACGCCGCCGCTGAAGCCGGCTCCCCGCCCGGCCCTTCCAACCCCTCCGCCCCCGCCGCCCCCGCCGCCCCTCTGCCCCTTCCGACCTTTCCCTCCTGACCATCCCTACGCACCGGAGTTGACGTGACCACGAACACCGCTGACATCGAGGCCGCGGTCCTCGCCCTCCAGGAGCCCAGTTCCCTGGAGATCCGGCCCCGCTACGAGGGCTCCAACATCTGCACCTGGATCGGCTTCAAGCACGTCAACTACCTCGTCGAGGAAGCCGTCCTGAACCATCTGCGCCAGGCCGGACTCGCCCCGGGCACGATCTACGAGGTCTACGGGCTGTGCACGGACCTCGTCGACATCGACACCCGCATCCTGCACGCCTTCCACATCGACGACACCGCCGTCGCGGAGGTCAAGCCGCACCGCAAGGCCAAAGCCGACGAGCTGGTCCTGGCCGTCACCCTGTACGTGCGGCGCGAGAGCCTGCTCAAGGCGGTCACGTCCACCGTCCGCGTCCAGCTGCGCCTCGACCCGCGCGGCGGCGGCGAACTGCCGGTGCCGGCGCCGCTCGCGCCGTACGCCGTCGACAAGTTGTCCGCCAAGCCGGGCTGGACGCCGGAGCCGGTCGAGGCCGACCTCGCCGCCGACGACCTGGTCAAGGAGCTGACGGCCGGGCGCAACGCGTACGCCTGGAAGTTCCGTATCCCCTACTGGTACTGCCACTTCACCGAGCGCCAGCAGATGTCGGGCTACCTGCGGCTGATGGAGGAGGCCAAGGACCGGCTCGTCGCCGACCGCGGGGTCTCCATCAAGACGCTGCTCGACGAGCAGAACTGGATCCCGGTCGTGCCGCACTCGCGCATCACGATCCTCGACGAGGCGCGGATGGAGGAGGACCTGTACATCGTCCTCACCGTCGAGAACGTCTTCAAGGGCTTCACCTACGACTCCCGGATGGACACCTACGTCGTCCGCGACGGCGAGCTGGTGCAGACCGCGACCGGCCGGATCACCCACGGGTACGCCGTGATCGAGAACCGTCGCGACTGGAGCCTGGTGCCCTTCGACGACCGCATGAACGCGGCCCTGGAGGGCCGGACGGCATGAGTGCCGAGGTCGAGGTCCTGGTCACCGGGATCGGTGCCGTCACCTGTCACGGTGCGGGCGCCGACACGCTGTGGGGCGCCATGACGGCGGCCGGCGTCCGCCTGCCCGACCGGCCGGCCGACCCGCTGGCCCGGATGGAGCTGCCCCTGATCAGCCTGGTGCCGGACCCCGACCTCGCGGCGGAGCGGGCGACGCGGTTCGCCTCGCTCGCCGCACGGGAAGCGCTCGCCGACGCGGGGCTCGACGCCGAGGCGCTCGGCGACGGTCGTACGGCCGTGGTGCTCGGCAGCTGCATGGGCGAGCCGGGGAGCAATGAGCGCGGGCGGGGGCCGGAGGGCGGCTGGGCGCCGCCGTTCCGGCTCGCGACGGCGCTCGCCGGAGAACTGGGCGTCCACGGCACCGTCCACGACCTGGGCAACGCCTGCGCGGCGGGGGCGTACGCCCTGGGCGTGGCCGCCGATCTGGTGCGCGCGGGCGAGGCGGACGTGGTGATCGCCGGAGGGTCCGACGCGTACTCGCGGGTCGCGCTCGGCTGCTTCAACCGGCTGGGCGCGGTGGACGCGGAACGCTGCCGGCCCTTCGAACGGGACCGCGCCGGGACGGTGTTCGCCGAGGGCGCGGGTGTGCTGATCGTGGAGTCGGCCGAGCACGCTCGGGCGCGCGGAGCGCACGCCGGTGGTGGGGCCGTACGGCTCGGCGCCGTCGCGTGGAGCTGTGACGCCGGGCATCCGACGGCTCCCGAGGCCGACGGGGAGCAGATCGTACGGGCGATGCGCGAGGCCGTGGGGCCGGTGCCGGAGTCCGTGGGGTGTGTGGTTCCGCACGGCACCGGGACGCGGCTCAACGACGTGCTGGAGAGCCGGGCGCTGCACCGGGTGCTCGGGACCGGTGCCGCGCGGGTGCCGCTGTACAGCCTGAAGGCGCTGCTCGGCCACGCGGGCGGGGCGTCCGCCGCGCTCGGCGCGGTGGCGGCGGCGCTGATCCTGCGGCACGGCGAGATCCCGCCGAACGTGCCGCTCACCGACCAGGACCCCGAGTGCGAGGTCCTGCTCCCGCAGGGCACACCGGTACCGCTGCCCGCCCGGGCACGGCGCGTGCTGGTCAACGCCTACGGGTTCGGCGGGAACAACGCATCGGTCGTGCTGGAGGGGGTGATGGGCGTGGCGCTGCCGCTTGAGGCGGGCGTGCCGCTCCTCGGCCCGGGTGCCTCGGGGCCGGGAAGGGACGACCGCCCGACGAGCCGGCGGGTGACGGATGTGGTGCTGCCGCCTGGCGCGGGCGTTTCGCTCGTCGGGCCGGGCGCCCCGGGGTCGGGCAGGGACAAGCGCAGAGGGGGTGACGGGTGATGAGTGTGATCGTGTCCGAGGCTGTGGCCGCCGCGCGGTCGGCCGGGTACGGCGAGCTGGCCGTGACCGGGGTCGGGGTCGTGTCCCCGTGGGGTGACTCCGCCGAGGCGGTGCTGGCCGCGGGGGGTGCGGACCGGCCGGGGGGCGACGGGTGGTTCGACCACCGGGCGCGGCTCGGCGCGCGGGGGTACAAGTACCTGCCGCCCGCTGCCCAGTACGTGCTCGCCGCCGCCCGTGCCGCCGTCGCCGACGGCGGCCGGCCCGACGCGGTGCCGCCCGCCCGGCGCGGGCTGCTGCTCGCCACCGGGGCCGGGCTCGCGGGGCTGTTCGACGCCATGGACGGGACCGTGGCCGAGGAGGGCGCGCACGCGCTGTCCCCGGCGACGGCCCCCTACTTCGCCGTCAACGTGCTCGGCAACCGGCTCGCCGCCGAACTGGAGCTCAAGGGGTTCTCGCTGACCGTCGCCACCGCCGGTACGGCCGCCGTGGACGCCCTGTCCGCGGGGGCGCTGGCGCTGGCCGCCGGGCGCTGCGACTCGCTCCTGCTCGCCGCGGTGGAGGAGCCGGTGCCCGCCGGGCGCGGCGGGGGCGGTCAGCAGGGCGCCGTCGTCCTCGCCCTGGAGCCGCCGGCCGCCGCGTCGGCCCGGGGGGCACGGGTGCACGGCACCGTGCGGGCCCGGTCGCTGTTCCTCGCTCCCGCCTCCCTGCGTGACAGTGCGGGACGTGAGCGGGCCGTCCGGCGGGTGGCCGGCGCGGTCGCCGAACTGACGGGCGGCGCCGCCTTCGCCGTACATCTCGATCTTGACGGGTCCCCGGTCGCGGAGGTGGTCTCCGAGGTGATCTCCGAGGCGGTCTTCGAGGCCGTCTCCGGGACGGTCCACCGGGGCGGTGGCGCCGGTTGTCTGCGGCCCGCCCTCGCCGTCGCCGACGCGCTCGGAGCCGAGGCGCGGCTCGTCGTCACCGCCACCGGGGAGGGGCACGTCGCCCTCGTCCGGGTGGCTCCGGACCACCCGGTCCCCCTCAACGCCGCTTCGTCCACAGGAGTTTCCGCATGCTGAAGTCACTGGAAGGGAGCTGGTGCCTGGTTCTCGGGGCGTCCAGCGGGATCGGGCGGGCCATCGCCCTGGGTCTTGCCCGGGAGGGCGTGCACGTCGCGGGCGTGCACTTCGACACCGCCGGCCGGGCCGAGGAGGTCCGGGAGCTGGTCGAGGAGATCCGCGGCCACGGTGTCGAGGCGCACTTCTTCAACGCCAACGCCGCCGCCAAGCGCACCCGCGCCGAACTGGTCCCCCAGCTCGCCGAGTTGACCGGGGCGACCGGTGGCATCCGGATCCTGGTGCACTCGCTCGCGTTCGGCACGCTCGTGCCGTTCACGCCACGCCCCGGCTGGGACAAGGAGATCAGCTCCCGCCAGCTGGAGATGACCCTCGACGTGATGGCGCACAGCCTCGTCTACTGGACCCAGGACCTGCTCGGCGCGGGACTGCTGCGCGACGGCTCCAAGGTGTACGCCATGACCAGCGCCGGCACCTCGCAGGCGCTGCCGAGCTACGGCGCCGTCTCCGCCGCCAAGAGCGCGCTGGAAGCCCATGTGCGCCAGCTCGCCTGCGAGTTGGCGACCCGGGGTGTCGCGGTGAACGCGCTGCGCGCCGGTACGACGGTGACGCCCGCCCTGCGCCGGATCCCCGAGCACGCCGGATACGTCGAGCGGGCCGCCGAGAACAACCCGCACGGGCGGCTCACCCGGCCCGACGACGTCGCCGAGGCCGTGGCGCTGCTGTCCCGCTCCACCTCGTCCTGGCTGACCGGCAACACGATCGGGATCGACGGCGCGGAACTGCATGCCGCGGCCGGCGCCTGGGGTGCGCCGACGGCTGTCTGAAATCCGCCACTTCACCAACAGGAGCAGTAGCGATGAGTGTCAGTGTTGTCACCGGGGCGGGCCCGGACACCCTGGTCGTGTCCGGATGGTCGGCCGTCTCACCGTACGGGCTCGGCGCCGAGGCCTTCGTCGAGGGCTTGCGCGGGGAGCGCGACGCCGTGCGCGGCGCCGACGCGGACGCGGATCTCGGGCCGTACGAACGGGCCGGGCGCATACCGGAGTTCGAGGCGCGGGCGGTGCTCGGCCGCAAGGGGACGCGGTCCATGGACCGGGCCACCGCGCTGGCCGTCGCCACCGCCGGGATGCTGCTGGAGGCGGCCGGGCCGGGGCTCGCCGGGGACGACCCGGAGGCTGTCGGCATGGTGCTGGGCACCGGACACGGCAGCGTGCAGAGCATCATGGACTTCACCCGTGACTCGCTGCGCGGAGAGAAGCCCTTCCACGTCGATCCGGCGCTGTTCCCCAATACGGTGATGAACCGGGCCGCCGGGCAGAGCGCCATCTGGCACACCCTGCGCGGGCCCAACACCACGGTGGCCGGCGGCGCCCCGACCGGGCTGCTCGCCCTCAGCTACGCGACGCGGCTGCTGCGGCAGGGGCACTGCGAGGCGGTGCTGTGCGGGGCGGTGGAGGAGTTCTCGGCCGAGCGCGCCTGGCTGGAGTACCGGGCCCGGACCGGCTCCGCGTACCGCCAGCCGGCCGGACCGCTCGGGGAGGGCTGCGCGCTGTTCCTGCTGGAGTCCGCCGAGCGGGCCCGCGCGCACGGCCGTACGGCGCTGGCGTCGATCGCCGCCTCGCGGTTCATCGCCTTCCCGGACGTCGAGCGGGCGCAGGGCGCTGTCGCGCGGGCCGCCACGGAGGCGCTGAAGGAGGCGGACGTCACCGCCGACGAGGTCGCGCTGCTGGTGCCCTCGGACAGCGGCGGGCCGCTCGGCGCCCGCGAGGACGCGGCGCTGGCCGAGCTGTTCGGCGAGCAGCACCCGCCCCGGCTGCGGCTGCGCCGCCTGGTCGGCGACTGCGGCGCCGCCTCCGCCTCCCTCCAGCTCGCCGCGGCCCTCGCCTCCGGTGTGGCCGGCCCGGTCCTCGTCACCTCCGTCGACCCGGACGGCCAGGCGGGCGCGACGATCCTGCGAGCCACCCCGTGACCCGGAGGCAGCCCCACGGACGGCTCCCCGCCCACCTCTCGTACGCCGACGGCGGCCCGGGCGGTTGCGGCAGCCCTGAGGGGGCTGCCGTGGGTGTCGGGTCTGGGCGTCGGCGGGCTGCTCGGCGGCGGCGGGTTGTCGGTCGTGCTGCGTACGGCGGCGGGCCGGGCGGTTGCGGCAGCCCTGAGGGGGCTGCCGTGGGCGTCGGGTCTGGGCGTCGGCGGGCCGCTCAGCGGCGGCGGGTTGCCGGTCGTGCTCGGTACGGCGGTGTCGCGGGCGGTTTCGGTCGCCTCGCGGGGGCTGCCGTGGGCGTCGGGGCGGGGCGTCGCCGGGCTGCTCGGGTGCGGCGGGTCGTCGGGCGGGCCTCGGGTGCCGGGCGGGGCTTCTGCGCCGGGACGGCTTCCGGAGCCGGGACGGCTTCCGGCGCCGGGCGAGCTTCCGGCGCCGCGCGGGCCTCGGGTGCCGCGCGGTCCGGTGTCGCCGAGCGTTCGCGGGGGGCTTCGTGATCGCTGCCGCTCGCCGTCGGGCCTATCGGCTGCGGCGGGTTCTCATTCACTACTCGTATGCCAATCACCATCCGGAAGGACGTGTGTTTCCCATGACCGAGTCTGTTGTCGCTCCCGCGCTCGCCGCGCTCGACAAGGAGCAGCTGCGTGAGCTGGTCGCCGACGTGCTGGACCTCGATGTCGCCGAAGTCACCGACGACGCCCACTTTGTGGAGGATCTGGACGTCGACTCGCTGATGGCGCTGGAGATCGCGGTGCGCCTGGAGAAGGAGTACGGCGTGCGGCTCGCCGAGTCCGAGCTGACCTCGATCACCTCCCTCGGCGACACCTACACCCTGCTCTCCGCCAAGAAGGAGGCCTCCGCATGAGCGCCGCCACACCGCTGGGCGAACTGGAGCTGATCCGTACCGGTCCGGACGGGGCGGTCACCGCGTTCGACGCGCCCGTCGACGGGCCGATCGTCGCCGGGCACTACCCCGGATTCCCGGTGCTGCCGGGCGTGTTCCTCATCGAGGCCGCCGACCGGACCGTGCGGACCTGGGCCCACGGCCGGGCCCGTGAGACACGCGAGGGCGACGGCGAGGTCGAGCTCGTCGCCATGGACCGGTGCCGCTTCCACCGTCCCGTGTTCCCCGGTGACCGGGTCCGCGCCGACGTGAAGGTCACGGACAACGCCGCCGGTCTGCTGATCAAGGCCGCCGTCGCCACCAACCGCGGCAAGGTCGCCGACATCAAGCTGCGCTACCGCCCGAAGCAGAACCCGGACGAGGAGACCCCGTGAGCACGCACGGCATCGAGCGGATCAAGAACACCATTCCGCACCGGGGCGAGATCCTCCTGGTGGACCGGGTCGTCGACGTCGTCCCCGGCCAGTCGCTGACCGCGTACAAGGCGATCTCCGGCAACGAGCCGTGCTACGCGCCGCTCGGCCAGGACGCCGCCGCGGAGGACTACGCCTACCCGACCTCCCTCGTCATCGAGTCCTGGGCGCAGTCCGCGGTCCTGCTGTCGGTGTGGGAGAACCCCAACCCGGACGTGCTCGCCGGGAAGGTGGAACTCGCCGGTTCCATAGGCGAGGTGGCGTTCTCGGCCCGCGCCTACCCGGGCGACGTGCTGGAGCACCGGGTACGGCTGGTCAAGGCCGTCGACGAGACGGCGATCCTCGCGGGCGAGACGTACGCCGGCGGGCGCGAGGTGCTGCGGATCGGCGCGTTCGTGGTGGCCCTGCGCGATGTCAACGAGCTGCTTCCGGCGCCCGATCGCGCCCTGCTGACTGTGTGAGGAGAGGACCACCATGTCCCATCGTGAAACCGCCGACAAGGTCGCGCTGGTCACCGGCGGGTCGCGGGGCATCGGCCGCGCGGTCGTGCAGCGACTGGCCGCCGACGGCTACGACATCGGCTTCTGCTACCGCTCCGACGACCAGTCCGCCGCCCTGGTCGAGAAGGAGGTGCGCGAGCTGGGCCGGCGCGTGCTGTCGCGGCGCGTGGACGTCACCGACGGCGCGCAGGTGCGGGAGTTCGTCGCCGCGGCCGAGGACGAGCTGGGGCCGGCCTCGGCGGCGGTCACCTCGGCCGGCATCACCAAGGACAGTCCGCTGGTGCTGATGCCGGAGGAGGACTGGGACGCGGTGGTGCGCACCAACCTCGACGGCACGTTCAACCTGTGCCGGGCCGTGGCCTTCCCGATGGTCAAGCGGGGCGGCGGTGCCGTCGTCACGCTGTCCTCGGTCGCCGGGGTCGCGGGCAACGCGGGGCAGACCAACTACTCGGCGTCCAAGGCCGGGATCATCGGGTTCACGCGCTCCTTCGCCAAGGAGGCGGGGCGGCACGGGATCCGGGCGAACGCCGTGGCGCCGGGGTTCATCGACACCGACATGACCTCCGTGCTGCCGCCGAAGGTGGCCAAGGAGATGCTCGGGCGGATTCCGCTGAAGCGGTTCGGACAGCCGGAGGACGTCGCCTCGCTGGTCGCCTTCCTGCTGTCGTCGGAGGCCTCCTACATCACCGGGCAGGTGTTCCAGGTGGACGGGGGCATCGCGCTGTGACCACGGAGTCCCGGGGCGGCGGCCGAGCCCGGCGCAGGCGTCCGCCCCGGTTCTACTTCTCGCTGCGCAGTCCGTACTCGTGGCTCGCCTACCGGGATCTGCTGGACCGGTATCCGGGGGTGGCCGAGGCGGTGGAGTGGGTGCCGTTCTTCGAGCCGGACGAGCTGAGCCGGAAGCTGCTGGCGGAGGCGAAGGGGGCGTTCCCGTACACGCCGATGTCCCCCGAGAAGCACCGGTACATCCTCCAGGACGTACGGCGGCTGGCGGCCGAGCGCGGGCTGTCCTTCAGCTGGCCGGTGGACCGGGAGCCGGTGTGGGAGGTGCCGCATCTGGGGTATCTCGCGGCGGCCCGGCACGGGAAGGGGCCGGAGTTCATCGCGCTCGCGCAGCGGGCTCGGTGGGAGCTGGGGCTCGATGTGTGCGACCGGGCGGTGATCGGGGGGTTCGGCGCCGAACTCGGTCTGGACGGGGAGGAGCTGGCCTCGGCCTCCGACGACTCCTCGTTGCGGGCGGAGGGGGTGCGGGTGCTGCTCGAGATCCAGCGGGACGGGGTGTTCGGGGTGCCGTTCTTCGTGGATCACTTCGACAAGTACTGGGGGGTGGACCGGTTGCCCGCCTTCGCGGCGGCGCTGTCGGCGAAGAGTGGTGCGGATCTTGTCGGGGCCTCGGAGGTTTCCGGGGTTCCGGCTTCGGCGCCCGTGTCCGTCGAGGACGGGCATGCGGGCGGGTGCGGCTGAGCCTCCCCCAGGCCGGCGGCGCCTCTTTCAGGGCCGCCGTATCGACGCCAACCCCCCGGTGTCGGTACGGCGGCCCTTTTGTTGCGCGGGGTTTCGGGTGCGGTTTCGGGTGCGGTTTCGGGTGCGGGTGCGTGGGGGTGCGGGTCGGGTGGGTTTCGCTCACCCGCGCTGGCGGGGTGCCGCTGCGCCCACCCGTGCCGCCCCAGCGGCACGACTGCCCGCAGCGGCGGCAGGTACAGCGGTGCGGCTGCCTGCAGCGGCGGCAGGTACGGCGGTGCGGCTGCCTGCAGCGGCGGCAGGTACGGCGGTGCGGCTGCCTGCAGCGGCGGCAGGTACGGCGGTGCGGCTGCCTGCAGCGGCGGCTGTTACAGCGGTGCGGCTGCCTGCAGCGGCGGCAGGTACGGCGGTGCGGCTGCCTGCAGCGGCGGCAGTTACAGCGGTGCGGCTGCCTGCGGCCAAGCCGATATGAGAGTGCGGACGTAATGGACATATAGGTGCCGCATAGCCCCCCGCTGTTCGCTGGGTGCTAGGTCGCGGGTGGGTTGGTGTGGCCTCAAGTGGGGTTTCAGACGTGGGGAGTTGGGGTGGACCGGTTCGAGGGGTTGGTCGGTGCGGTGCGGCGGAGGGTCGGTGCCGCGCCCGCGCGCAGCGCCGTTCGCTTTCAGTCCGCCGCCGCTGAAGAGGACTTGTCCTACGCCGAGTTGGACCGGCGGGCCCGAGCCGTGGCCGTGGTGCTCGGGCGTACCGTCTCGCCCGGGGATCGCGTCCTCGTTTCCTGTGCCGCCGGCACCGGGTTTCTGCGGGCCTTCCTCGGGTGTCTCTACGCCGGTGCCGTGCCCGTTCCCGTCCCCGCGCCCGGCGGGTTCGGGCGCCAGGAGTCCCGTACGACCGCCATCGCCGCCGACACCGGCGCGCGCCTCGTGCTCACCGACACCGCCACCGCCCCGGCTGTGGAGCGGGCCCTGGGCGGGGTCCGGGCCCTCACCGTCGAGCGTGCCGAGGAGGACGGGGATCCCGACTCCTGGGTCGAGCAGCCCGTGGAGCCCGGCACGCTCTGCTTCCTCCAGTACACCTCCGGGTCCACCTCCGACCCCAAGGGCGTGATGGTGTCGCACGGCGCGCTCGTGCACAACCTCGGGCTGATGCGCGACAGTCACGGCTGGCACGGCGGTATGACCTGGTGCAGCTGGCTGCCCGCCTACCACGACATGGGCCTCATCGCGATGATGCTCGCCCCGCTCTACCTGGGCGGCACCGCCGTGCTCATGTCCTCCACCGACTTCCTCAAGCGGCCCGCCTCCTGGCTGCGGCTCATCGAGAAGCACCGCGCCGACATCAGCTGCGCCCCCAACTTCGCCTACGACCTCTGCGCGCGCCGTCTGTCCGAGGAGCAGACCGCGGACCTCGACCTGTCGAGCTGGACCTACGCCTGCAACGGCGCCGAACCCGTCGACGCGGCCACCCTCGCCGCGTTCGCCGAGCGGTTCGCCCCGGCCGGCTTCAAGGCGAGCTCCCTGTTGCCCGGCTACGGCCTCGCCGAGGCCACCCTCTACGTCTCCGGCACCCCCGCCGACCGGCCGCCCACCGTCCTGCCCGCCGACCCCGACGCCCTCGCCAGCGGCGAGGTCGTTCAAGGGGACGAGGGCACCCAGGAGTTGGCGAGCAGCGGCGTCGTGCGCGGGCTCGACGTGCGCGTCGTCGACCCGGACAGCCGCACCGAGCTGCCCGACGGGCGCGTCGGCGAGATCTGGATCCGCGGGGACAGCGTGACGCTCGGCTACTGGAACCGGCCCGAGGAGACCGCCCGCACCTTCGGCGCCGTCACGGAAGGCGGCGACGGAGGCTTCCTGCGCACCGGTGACCTCGGCGCCCTGCGCTCGGGCGAGCTGTACGTCACCGGGCGCATCAAGGAAATGATCATCGTGCACGGGCGGAACCTCTACCCGCACGACATCGAGCGCGAACTGCGGGAGATCGACGACGCCTTCGACGGCCTGCCCACCGCCGTGTTCGCCGTACACCCCAAGGCCGGCGAGGAGATCGTCGCCGTGCAGGAAGTGCGCAGCCGGGGTGTCGACGCGGACACGCTCGCCGCCCTCGCGCGCCGGGCCCGCGCGAAGCTCACGCAGCGGCTCGGCGTCCGGGTCGGCGGAATCGTGCTGGTGCGCTCCGGGCGGATCCGGCGCACCACCAGCGGCAAGATCCAGCGCACGCTCATGCGCAAGCTGTTCCTCGCCGGTGAACTCCAGTCCCTGCACCAGGAGGTGGCACCCGAGGTCGCGGCCCTGGTGGCGGCGCCCTGGGAGCCGTACGGCCTCATCCAGGAGCTGGAGACCGGGCTCGGGGATCCGCGTGACCCGGGCAACCCCTTTACCTACGCCCGTAGTTCCGAACTCGACCGAGCCGAGGCCTTCCCCGCGGACATCTGCCGGGAGCTGGACGCGCTCGGCGTGCCGCGCTGGTTCGCGCCCGCCCGGTACGGCGGCGCGCTGCGGTCCAGTGAGGAGCTGTCGCAGCTCATCCGCACGCTGGGCCGACGTGACTTCACCGTGGCGCTCGGGCACGTCAAGACGTATCTCGGCGCTGTGTCCGTGTGGGTGGCGGGCACGCCCGAGCAGGCCGCCGCGCTCGGGCGGCGGGTCGCCGACGGAGCCGTCGTCTCGCTGGCGCTCACCGAGCGGGAGCACGGCAGCGATGTGCTCGCCGGGGAGCTGCGGGCCGAGCGCACCGGGGACGGGTGGCGGCTGTACGGCGAGAAGTGGCTGATCAACAACGCCACGCGGGCCGAGCTGCTGTGCGTGCTGGCCCGAACCGAACCGGGCGGGGGCAGCCGCGGGTTCAGCATGTTCCTCGTCGACAAGGCGCGCCTGGCGCCCGGCAGTTGGCGTCCGCTGAGCAAGGTGCCGACCCACGGTGTGCGCGGGGCCGACATCAGCGGTATCGCCTTCGACGGGGCCGAGCTGCCCGCGGACGCGCTCGTCGGCGGGGAGGGCGAGGGGCTCGAGGTCATCCTCAAGGGGTTCCAGATCACCCGTACCCTCTGCTCGGCGATGTCCCTCGGCATGACCGACCACGCGCTGCGGATCGCCCTGGACTTCGCCCTCTCCCACCGGCTCTACCAGCGCCGGCTCGCCGATCTCCCGCACGCCGCCCGCACCCTGGCCGAGGCCCACGCCGACCTGCTCGCCATGGAGGCCGTCAGCCTGGTCGCCACGCGGTCCGCGCACACCCTCACCGAGGAGCTGAGCGCGGTCTCGGCGGTGGTGAAGTACCTGGTGCCGACGCTGGGCGACGAGGTGATCGGCGCGCTGCGCTCGCTGCTCGGGGCGCGCGCGATGCTGACCGAGGACTTCGCCGACGGCGCCTTCCAGAAGCTGGAGCGCGACCACCGGATCGTCGGCATCTTCGACGGCAGTACGGCCGTCAACCTCAACTCCCTGATCAACCAGTTCCCGGCGCTCGCCCGCGGCTGGCGCCGGCGGTCCGCCGACCGGGACGCGGTGGCCGCCGCCGCCCGCCTGGACGGCCCGGCGCCGGAGCTGGACCACGGGCGGCTCACGCTGTACGCGCGCTCGGGCATCGCCGTGGTCCAGTCGCTGCCCGACGCCGTCGAGCGGGCCCGCACCCTCGCGCCGCCCGCCGTCGCCGCCCGCGCAGATCACCTCCTCGCTCTCGCCGACGAGGTGCACGAGGAGCTCACCGCCCACCGGCACACCGCCCGCGCGGTGCCCCCGCAGGCCTTCGCCTCCGCCCGCCGCTACGCGCTCGTGTACGCCGGGGCCGCCGCCCTGCACCTGTGGCTGGAGAACACCGGCACCGATCGCGCGACGGGCCCGCTGTGGCAGGACGCGGCCTGGCTCGACGCCGTCCTCGCCCGCGTCACCCGCCGCCTCACCGCCGAACCGGACCTCGACGACCTCGACGGCCCGGCCCTGGACGCCCTGCTGCCCAGCCTGCACGCCCAGTACGACGAGGGCCTGCTCTTCTCCCTGCTGCCCTGCCCCCTGGCGGAGGCCCGGACCGACCGCTCGACGAAGGACGCGGCATGACCGATCTGCTGACCGCCCCCACCGCCACGGCCCCCACCGCCACGGCCCCCGTCCTCGAGCGCATCGGCCGACTCGAGGGGTTGCTCGGTGATCCGCACGACCCGGCCAATCCACTCGGCCTGGCCGCCGTGCTCGCCGCCGACGAGCGGGGGGAACTGCTGCCCGAAGGGGAGCGCGCGCTCGCGGAGTTCGGGCTGGCCGCCGAGTTCGTGCCCGAGGCCCTCGGCGGGCGTTTCGAGCGGGCCGACCGGTTCGCGCTGCTGATGCGCGCCCTGTTCCGGCGGGACTGCGCGCTCGGTATCGGCCACGGGGTCACCAGCTTCATCGCCGGGCTGCCCGTGTGGGCCGACGGCTCCGCGGACCAACAGCGCCGTGCCGCCGATCTGTTGCTCTCCGGGGGGCGCATCGCCGCCGCCTACACCGAGCTCGACCACGGCAGCGACTTCGCCCGGATCTCCCTGGCCGCCCGGCCCACCCCCGACGGGCACGTCCTCAGCGGCGGCAAGCAGCTGGTCAACAACATCGGCCGCGCCGAGGCCGCCGTCCTCTTCGCCCGCACCGGCGAGGGTCCCGGCAGCCGCGGCCACTCCCACTTCCTGGTCGACCTCGACGACCGGGCCGACCGCACCCGGCGCTACCCCACCTCCGGCGTCCGCGGCTGCCGGCTCGGCGGGATCGACTTCGACGACCACGCGGTCCCGGCCGACGCCCTCATCGGGGAGCCCGGCGCCGCCATGGAGACCGTGCTGAAGGTCTTCCAGGTGACCCGCAGCGTGCTGCCGGGCATGGTCGTCGGCGTCGGCGACACCCAACTGCGCACCGTGCTGGACTTCGCGACGCGCAGGCGGCTGTACGGCCGTCCCGTCGCCGAACTCCCCGAGGTGCGGGCGGCCTTGGTGGACGCCTTCGTCGACCTCCTGGTCTGCGACGCCCTGTCCGCCGTGGCGGCGAGGTCGCTGCATCTGACGCCGGACGAGTGCAGTGTGCGGTCCGCCGCCGTGAAGTACCTGGTGCCGAAGTTCCTCCAGGACAGCTCCTACCGGCTCGGCACCGTCCTCGGCGCGCGCAGCTATCTGCGGGAGGGGCCGTACGCCGGCTTCCAGAAGGCCGCCCGGGACCTGCCGGTGGTCGCGCTCGCGCACGCCAGTGGCTCGGTGTGTCTGTCGAACATCGTCCCGCAGCTGCCAAGGCTCGCCGACCGGCTGCTCGCCGGGTCCCCGGCACCCGCTCCCGACGCGCTGTTCCGGCTCGACGACCCGCTGCCCGCCCTCGACTTCGGCCGCCTGGAGCTGACCACGCGCGGCGCCGACTCCCTCGCCGGGCAGCTCCTGCACGCGGACGAGACGGATCCCGAACTCGCCGACCTCGCCGCCCTGTTCGCCGCCGAACTCCGCGAACTCGCCCGGCGAGCCGCCGCCCTGCCACCGCGCGACCGAACGCCCGTCGCCGGGCGCCGCGCCTTCCTGCTCGCCGAGCGCTACACCCTGCTGCTCGCGGCCGCCGCGGTCCTCGGCGTCCGGCGCCACGCCGAGGACGGCCCCACCGCGGAGGACGGCTTCACCGCGGAGGACGGCTTCACCGCGGAGGACGGCTTCACCGCGGAGGACGGCCCCACCGCGGAGGACGGCCCCACCGCAGAGGACCGCTTCACCGCCGACCCGCTGTGGGCCGGCGCCGCCCTGCACCGGCTCGCCCAGCGGCTCGGGCTGCGTCACGGACCCCTGCCCGAAGCCCTCGTACAGCGGCTGGCGGACGAACTGGCCGAGCGGCACGAGGCCGACCTGACCTTCGACCTGTTCCGCGGACGGCTTGCCCGCCGCTCCGCCCCCGACCGAGGAGACACCCCGTGAACGAGACCACCGTCACCGCCGTCGACACGGCCCCGCAGGCGATCCGCGCCTGGCTCGTCGACCGCGTCGCCTACTACCTGGAGCGCAGCCCCGCCGACCTCGACGAGGGCGCCCAGCTCGCCGAGCTGGGCCTGGACTCCGTCTACGCCCTCACCCTCTGCGGCGACGTCGAGGACCGCTTCGGTCTGATCGTCGAGCCGACCATGGCCTGGGACCACCCGACGATCGACGCGATCACCGCGTACCTCGCGGCCGAACTGGCCGCGCAGGCCGACTGACGGGAAGAGACAGCCGTGCCCGAGAAAACCTTCCCCGGCATACTTTCGACCGTCGGCAACACCCCTCTGGTGGAACTGCAGAGGCTGCTGCCGGACCTCGGCTCCCGGGTCTTCGCCAAGATCGAGCGGTTCAACCCGGGCGGCAGCATCAAGGACCGTTCCGCGCTCGGCATGCTGCTCGCGGCCATCCGCAGCGGCGAGGTGGAGCCGGGACGTTCGGTGATCGTCGAGTCCAGCTCCGGCAACCTGGCCGTCGGACTCGCCCAGATCTGCCGCTACTTCGGGCTGCGCTTCATCTGCGTGGTCGACGGCAAGACCACCGAGCAGAACCTCGCCATCCTGCGCGCCTTCCGCGCCGAGGTGGAGATCGTCACCGACCGCGACGAGCTGACCGGCGAATATCTGCCGGTGCGGCTGCGCCGGGTGCGCGAACTGGTCGCCGAGACGCCCCAGTCGTACTGGCCCAACCAGTACGCGAGCCTGCTCAACCCCAAGGCCCACGAGACCACCATGCGGGAGATCGAGGAGGCCCTCGACGGACGGGTCGACTACCTGTTCTGCTCGGTGTCCACCTTCGGCACCCTGCGCGGCTGCCGCGACCACATCAAGTCCCGCGGTCTGGACACCACGATCGTCGCCGTGGACGCCCTGGGCAGCGCGATCTTCGGCCTGGAGTCCACCCAGCGGCTCATCCCGGGGCACGGCGCGTCCGTCGTGCCGCCGCTGATGGACGCCTCGGCGGCCGACGAGGTGGTGCACATCTCCGACCTGGAGTGCGTCGTCGCCTGCCGCCGCCTCATCGGCCGGGAGGCGGTGCTGGCCGGTGGCTCCTCCGGGGCGACCGTGGCCGCGCTGGGCAAGCTGCGCGACCGGATCCCCGAGGGTTCGAACTGCGTCCTCCTCTTCCCCGACGGCGGCGACCGCTACCTGGACACGATCTACGACGACCAGTGGGTGCTGCGGAACTTCGGTGACGTGTCCCATCTGTGGAAGGGCTGAACCGTGCGCGTCTCCGTCGGCCAGGAAGGGCTCTGGCTCACCCACCAGCTCGACCCGGACAGCCCCGCCTACAACGTCGTCCTCGCGGTACGGCTGCGCGACCGCGTGGACACCGGCCTGCTCCAGCGGGCCCTGACCGCCCTGGTCGGGCGGCACGAACTGCTCCGGTCCCGGTTCCCGGCGGGCGAGGACGGCCCGGTCCGGGTCACCGGGCCCGCCGACGCCGTACGGCTCGATGTGCGCGAGGTGCCGCGCGCCGGGGACGAGGAGCTGTTCCGGCTCGCCCGGCGGGCCGGCGAGGAGCCGTTCCGGCTCGCCTCCGAGGGCGCGTTCCGGGCGGTGCTGCTGCGCCGGGCCGAGGACGACGCCGTGCTGGTCACCGTCACCCACCACATCGTCAGCGACGCCACCTCGCAGTGGCTGCTGGTGCGGGACCTGTTCGCCGCGTACGAGGGGACGGCGGCGAAGCCGGACGAACCCGTCGACTGGGATCAACACGTCCTGGAGGAAGCGGAGTTCATCGCCTCCCCGCGCGGGCGGCGGGCCGCCGAGCACTGGCGCCGGGTGTGCGCCGGGCTCGGACCCGCCGAACTGCCCACCGACCGGCCCCGGCCCGAGCAGCGCACCCTCAACGGCGCGACCGTCGAGCTCGACGTGCCCGAGGACACGGCGGCACGGCTCTTCGAGGCGGCCGCCGGGCGCGCGGTGACGCCGTTCGCCTGGCTGCTCGGCATGTTCCAGACGGCCCTGCACCGGCTCGGCGCCGGCGACGGCTTCCTCATCGGCTGCCCGGCCACCACCCGCTTCACCCCGCGCAGCCGCCAGGCCGTCGGCTACTACGTCAACGCCCTGCCCATGGCCGCCCGGTTCACCGCCGCCACGACCCTCTTCACGGCCGTGGAGGAGGCCCAGGCGCAGCTCAGGTCCGGTCTCGCGCACGCCCGGCTGCCCGTCGAACTCATCGACGCCGGAGGCCCGTTGTTCCGGATCTCCTGCACGCTGGTCGCCGCCGACCGGCTGCCGGTACCGGGTCTGTACGAGGGTCCCGTCCGGCTCGGCGGGCTGCGCGCCGAACTGTGCGACGTACCGCAGCAGGAGGGCCAGCTCGACCTCACCGCCGAGGTCCTCCAGGACAGCCGGGGCTTCCGGGCCGTCCTGCGCTACAACACCGACCTCTTCGACGCGGCGACCGTCGAACGGTTCCGCGACACCTGGCTGCGCCTGCTGGAGGCGTCCCTGGACACCCCGGACGCCCGGGCCGTCGAGGTTCCGCTGGCCGCCGCGGCCGACCTGGACTTCCTGCTGGCTCTCGGGGCGGGGGCGCCATGACCGACGCCGCCGTTCCGCTGCGCCAGGAACTGCCCGAGGGGCCCGCGGTGTGGTGCGTGAACGGCCCGGCCGCCGTGGCGATGTGGCGGGAGATGCTGCCACCCGGCTGCTACGACCGCGCCGCCCGGCGGCTGCGCCCCGGCGACACGCTCCTCGACATCGGCGCCAACGTCGGCCTGATGTCGGTGCTCTGCGCCCGCACCGCGCCGGGCCTGCGCATCGTCGCCGCCGAACCCGCCCCCGCCCTGCACGCCTGTCTGCGCCGCAATCTCGCCGAGCACGCGGACGGCGACTGGCACACCGAGTGCGCCGCCGTCTCCGACCGCCCCGGCTCGCTGCGCTTCACCTACTACCCCGAAGCCCCAGGCAACTCCGGCCTGTACGCCGACCGGGCCGCCGACGACGACATCACCCGGGCCTTCCTGCACAACAGCGGGATCGGCCCCGAGGACGCCGGTGAGCTGCTGGAAGGCCTGCACGACGGGGTCGAGTTCACCGTGCCCGCCGTCACCGCCTCCACGCTCGTCGAACGCCATGGCCTCGACCGCGTGGACCTGCTGAAGGTCGACGTGGAGCGCGCCGAGCTGGACGTGCTGCACGGCCTCGACGCCGCGCACTGGCCGCGGGTGCGCGCCGTCGTCGCCGAGGTGCACGACGAGGACGGCCGGCTGGACGCCGTACGACGGCTGCTGCACGGCCACGGCTTCGACGTACGGGTGACGCAGGACCCCCTGCTCGCGGGCACCGCGCTGTACGACCTAGAGGCCGAACGCGGCGTATAGGCCCCATATAGCGGCCGGTCGGAGCATCGAGGCATCCGATCCGCCCCTGAGAGAGGGAACCCCATGCTGATTCTCCGGCGTGCCGATGTGACGGACGTGCTGTCCGGCCGGGAGACGGAGATCATCGACCTCGTCGCCGAGACCTACCGGCTGCACGACGAGGGGCTCACGTCCCTGCCGCACTCCACCTTCCTCCGCTTCCCCGAGGAGCGGCACGCCCGGGACCGGATCATCGGCCTGCCCGCCTACCGGGGCGGGGAGCGGCCCGTCGCCGGGATGAAGTGGATCTCCTCCTTCCCGGGCAACGTGAGCGCCGGGATCGAGCGGGCCAGCGCCGCCGTCGTGCTCAACTCCCTCGACACCGGCCACCCCGTGGCCTTCGTCGAGGGCTCGGTGATCTCGGCGAAGCGGACCGCCGCCAGCGCCGCGCTCGCCGCCCGGGAGCTGACCGCCGGCCACCCGCCCGCGTCCGTGCTGCTCATCGGCTGCGGGGTGATCAACCGGGAGATCCTGCGCTTCCTGACCGCCGCCCTGCCCGGCCTCACCGAGGCCGCCCTGTACGACACCGACCCGGCCCGCGCCGAGGCCTTCGCCGAGCAGTGCCGCGAGGTCGCGCCGGACATCAAGGCGTACCCGGTGACCGACCTCGCCGCCGCGCTCGGCGCGCACCGCCTGGTCTCGCTCGCCACCACCGCCGCCACCCCGCACATGGACCTGGCGGACTGCGGCCCCGACACCACGGTGCTGCACGTCTCGCTGCGGGACCTGACGGCGCAGACGATCCTCGGCGCGGTCAACGTCGTCGACGACACCGACCACGTCTGCCGCGAGCGCACCTCCCTCGACCTCGCCCAGCAGGCCGTCGGCCACCGGGACTTCGTCGCCGCCCCGATCGGCGCGCTGCTGCGCGGCACCGCCCAGCTGCGCCGCGAGGCCGGCACCCCGGTCGTCTTCTCGCCGTTCGGCCTGGGCGTGCTGGACCTCGCCCTCGCCGAGTTCGTGCGCGAGGAGGCCGGGCGGCTCGGGCTCGGCACCCGGGTCGAGGACTTCCTCACCGCCTGATTCAGACACCAGTCAAACCACCTTTACCCGCAAGGAGTTGTGATGAGCGACGTCCAGAACGAGGGCCCCCGCCAGCGCGTGGTGTTCAACGACGAGGAGCAGTACTCGCTGTGGCCCGCCGGCCGCGAGCTGCCCGCCGGCTGGCACGCGGAGGGCACCGAGGGCACCCGCGAGGAGTGCCTGGCCCGGATCTCCGAGGTGTGGACCGACATGCGCCCGGCGAGCCTGCGCCGCCGGATGCACGAGTCGTCCGCGGCCTGATACCCCGCCCACCCACGCCCAGGTCTGTGACAGGAGTAACCGTGAACGCCGAACTGCTGTCGGAACGCTTCGCCGAGCAGGCGTTCCGTACCCCGAGCGCGGCCGCCGTCGTGGACGGCACCCGGGTGGTGACGTACGAGGAGCTGGACCGTGCGTCGCTGCGCCTGGCCGCCCGTCTGCGGGACCTGGGCGCCGGCCCGGAGACGCTCGTCGGGGTGGCCCTGCCCCGGAGCGTAGACCTGGTCGTCGCGCTGCTGGGCGTCTGGCGGGCCGGGGCGGGCTACGTCCCGCTCGACCCGGCCCAGCCGCCCGCCCGCCTGACGGAGCTGGTCCGCGAGGCCGGGGCGGGACTGCTCGTCTCCGGCCCCGGGCTGTCCGCCCTGGCCGCGCAGGCCGGTGCGCGGCACGTCCCGGCGTCCGTGGACTCCGGCTCCGAATCCGACTCCGGCTCCGAATCCGACTCCGGCTCCGACTCCGGCTCCGGCTCCGACTCCGACTCCGCATTCGCATCCGCATCCGGGACGGCCGACGCCCCCGAGCTGCCCGCCGCCGACCCCGCCGGTGTCGCCTACGCCGTCTTCACCTCCGGTTCCACCGGCAAGCCCAAGGCCGTCGCCGTCACGCACGCGGGCATCGCCAACCGGGTCGGCTGGACCGTCGAGCGGCATGCGCTCGGCGCCGGTGACCGGGTGCTGCACAAGACCACCATCGGCTTCGACGCCGCCGTGTGGGAGATCTTCGCCCCGCTCGTCGGCGGCGGCACCGTCGTGCTCGCCCCGGCGGGTGCCGAACGCGATCCGGCGGCCCTGCTGCGCGCGGTCGCCGCGCACGATGTCACGGTCCTCCAGGTCGTGCCGTCGGTGCTCCGGCTCCTCGTCGAGGAGGGCGACTTCACCGGCTGCGGCTCGCTGCGGCTGCTGTTCTCGGCCGGCGAGGCCCTGCACGCCGAGCTGGTCACGCGGCTGCGCGAACGCGCCGGGAACGCCCTCGAGGTGTGGAACACCTACGGCCCCACCGAGTGCTCCATCGACGTCACCGCCCAGCTCGTCGACCCCGAGCTCACCACCGGCCCGGTCCCGATCGGCCGCCCGCTGCCCGGCCTGCGCGTCCTCGTCCTCGACGCCAACCTCGCCCCCGTGCCCGTCGGCGTCCCCGGCGAGCTGTACGCGGGCGGTGTCGGCGTCGCCCGCGGCTACGTCGGCCGCCCCGACCTGACCGCCGAGCGGTTCGTGCCCGACCCGTACGCCGCCGAGCCCGGCGCCCGCCTCTACCGCACCGGCGACCAGGTCCGCTGGCGGGCCGACCGCACCCTGGAGTACCTCGGCCGCCTCGACCACCAGGTCAAGGTCAACGGCGTCCGCATCGAGCCCGGCGAGGTCGAGGCCGCGCTCACCGCGCACCCCGAGGTCACCGGCGCGGTCGTCGTGCCGTACCCGGCCGAGGACGGCGGCAAGCGCCTGGCCGCCCATCTCACCGGCTCCGTCGACCCCGCCGAGCTGCGCGCCTTCCTCGCCGAGCGGCTTCCCGACAGCCATGTGCCCGCCCTCTTCCACGTGCTGGACGCCTTCCCGCTGCTGCCCAGCGGCAAGGTCGACCGCTCGCGCCTGCCCTCCGCCGAGGAGATCACCGCCGCGGGCCAGCCCGCCTTCACCGCCCCGCGCGACACCGCCGAGGAACTGGTGGCCGGGGTCTGGGCGGAGCTGCTCGGGCAGGACCGGGTCGGCGCCCACGACGACTTCTTCGCCCTCGGCGGCACCTCCCTGCAGCTGACCCGGCTCGCCTCGCGGCTGCGCGCCGCGTCCGGCGAGAAGGTCTCCCTGCGCGGCCTGTTCGCGGCCACGACGGTCGAGGCGCAGGCCCGCCTGATCGGCAGGCCCGCCGCGGACGGGGACGCGATCGTCGCCGTCCCGCGCACCGGCGAGCTGCCGCTGTCCTCCGGCCAGCGCCGGCTGTGGTTCCTGGACCGGATGCACCCCGGCAGCCCCGAGTGGGTCGCCCCCCTCTTCCTGCGCCTGCCCGGCGCCCTCGCCGCCGACGACGTACGGTCCGCGCTCGACGCGCTGGCCGCCCGGCACGAGCCGCTGCGCACCCGGTACGTCAGCGAGGGCGGCGAGCCGCGCCAAGTCGTCGACGCACCTTTCGCCCACCGCACGGAGCTGCGCGTCGAGGACTCGACCGCCGACGGTGTCGCCGCCCTGTTCGGCGAGCAGTTCGCGCGCGGCTTCGACCTCGCCGAGGGCCCGCTGTGGCGGGCGCTGCTGGTCCGGATCCCGGGCGAGGACCACCTGCTGCTGCTCACCCTGCACCACATCACCTGCGACGGCTGGTCGACCGTTCTGCTGGAGCGGGAGCTGCGCGCGCTGTGCGCGGGGGCCGAACTGCCCGCGCCCGCCCTCCAGTACGCCGACTACGGCTCCTGGCAGCACGCCCGGCTCACCGAGGAGGTCGTCGAGCGGGAGCTGGCGCACTGGCGCACCGCCCTCGACGGCATCGCCCCGCTGGACCTGCCCACCGACCGGCCCCGTCCGCCGGTCCGCGACCCGCGCGGTGCGGTCGTACCGTTCCGCATCAGCCCCGAAGTCGCGGGAAGGCTCACCGAGTTGGGCCGCGAGAACGGCGCCACGCCGTTCATGACGCTGCTCACCGCCTACGCGACGCTCGTCGCCCGCTACAGCGGCCAGTGGGACGTGCCGGTCGGCACCCCGGTCGCGGGCCGCACCCGGCCCGAGACCGAGAACATGGTCGGCTTCTTCCTCAACTCGCTGATCGTGCGCTGCGGACTCGGCCCCGAGGTCGGCTTCACCGAGGCCCTCGGCCGGGTCCGGGACGCGGCCCGCGCCGCCCTCGTCCACCAGGAGCTGCCGTTCGAGCGGCTGGTCGACGAGCTCCAGCCCGAGCGCGACCTGTCCCGCACCCCGCTCTACCAGGTCGCCTTCGACCTGCACAGCGAGGGCGTCACCAGCGTCGTCACCGCCGACGCCGACCTCGCCGCGTTCACCGAGGCCTGGCAGGTCGCCAAGACCGATCTGTCGCTGTTCATGCGGCAGACCCCCGACGGCGCGCTCGACGGCGTCCTGGAGTACGCCACCTCGCTGTTCGACCGGGCCACCGCCGAGCGGATGACCGGCCACTTCCTCACCCTGCTGGAGCGGGTCGCCGCCGCGCCGGACACCCCGCTCGGCACCGTCGACCTGCTCTCCGCCGAGGAGCGCGGCCGGCTGCTGACCGAGTGGAACGACACCGCGTTCCCCTTCGCGGACAAGGCCGTCTTCGAGCTCTTCGAGGAGCGGGCCGCCGAGACCCCCGAGCGCACCGCGCTGACCTGCGGCACCCGCACGACGACCTACGGCGAGCTGGACGCCGCCGCCAACCGGCTCGCGCACCATCTGCGCACCCGGGGCGCGGGCTGCGAGTCGCGGGTCGCGGTGCTGCTGGACCGGGGTCCGGAACTGGTGACCGCGCTGCTCGCGGTGTGGAAGGCCGGCGGCGCCTACGTGCCGGTGGACCCCTCCTACCCGGCCGACCGGATCACCGCGATGTGCACGGCGGCGGGCGCCCGGACGGCGGTCACCTCCGCCGCCTACGCCCACCGCTTCCAGGACTCCGGCGCCCGGCCGCTGCTGGTCGACGAGGACGCCGCCGACATCGCCGCCCGTCCCTCGACGATCCCCGCGCGGAGCCGGGACACGGACCTGGACCGGCTCGCGTACGTCATCTTCACCTCCGGCTCCACGGGCACCCCGAAGGGTGTCGAGGTGCACCACCGGGGTCTCGCCAACCACGTCGCCTGGGCGGCGCGGGAGCTGGCGGGGGAGGACTACGGCGGCGGCGCCCTGTTCTCCTCGGTCGCCTTCGACCTGGTCGTGCCCAACCTGTGGGCGCCGCTGGTCACCGGGCAGCGGCTGTTCCTGCTGCCGCAGGACACCGACATGTCCGAGCTGGGCAAGCGCCTGGCGGAGGCCGAGCCGTTCAGCTTCCTCAAGCTGACGCCCGGTCACCTCGACATCCTGGCCCACCAGCTGAGTCCCTCGCAGGCCGGTGCCCTCACCCCGGTGATGGTGGTGGCGGGAGAGGCCTTCACCCGGGCCACGCTGGAGCGCTGGCGCGAACTCGCCCCGGACATGCGGCTGATCAACGAGTACGGGCCGACCGAGGCCTCCGTCGGCACCTCGGTCCACCCGGTCCCGGCCGACGGCACGGAGGGCATCGCGGACGTCCTGCCGATCGGCCGCCCGCTGCCCAACATGACCATGTACGTCCTGGACGCGGCGCTCCAGCCGGTCCCGGTCGGCGTGACGGGCGAGCTGTACGTCGGCGGCACCGGCGTGGCCCGCGGCTACGCGAACCGCCCCGACCTGACCGCCGAGCGCTTCCTGCCCGACCCCTACGGCACTCCGGGCGCCCGCCTCTACCGCACCGGCGACCTGGTGCGCCGGCTGCCGGACGGTGACGTGGCCTTCCTCGGCCGCGTCGACGACCAGGTCAAGATCCGCGGCCACCGCGTCGAACTCGGCGAGGTCCAGGCGGCGCTGGCCGCCCACGCGGAGGTGCGCGAGGCGTACGTGACGACCGTCGACGGCGAACTCGCCGCCTACTGCACCCCGGCCGCGGTCCCGGTCGACGCGCTGCGCGAGCACCTGGCGGAGCGGCTGCCGGAGTACATGATCCCGGCGACCTTCACCGGCCTCGACGCCCTCCCCGTCAACGCCAACGGCAAGATCGACCGGCGGGCGCTGCCCGCGCCGGGCCGGGCCGCCGAGGACGCGGGGCACGTGCCGCCGAGCGGTCCGGTCGAGGAGCGCGTCGCCGAGATCTGGACCGAGCTGCTCGGCGTCCAGGCCGGAGCACACGACAACTTCTTCCACATCGGCGGCAATTCCATCCTCGCCATCCGCCTCATCTCGCACCTCCAGCAGGAGTACGAGATCGACTTCGCCGTCCGCACGGTCTTCGAGGGACCGACCATCGCCCGGCTCGCCGCCGCCGTCGAGGAGCGCGTCCTGGCGCAGATCGACGCGCTGTCCGACGCCGACCTGCTGCGGGACGCCACGCAGCCGGCGGAGGCGCGGGACGCCACCACGGACCTTTCGACCCACGCATCGCTGAAGGAGCACCAGGCATGAGCACCGGGGAAATCGAGCAGAGCACGGTCTCGGGCGCCGACGGGTCCGAGTACCGCACGGTCCCGGGCCCCGGGGAGTCCGGCCACGGCACGGTCCCGGATGCCGATCCCGAGGCGCTGCGGGCCGAGTTGCTGCGGCGGCGGCTCGCGGGGCGGCGGGGCGGGGTGTCGCGGCGGGCGGAGATCACCCGCGCCGACCGGTCGCGGCCGCTGCCGCTGTCGTACGGGCAGCAGCAGATGTGGTTCCTCAGCCGACTCGAGCCGGACAGCCCCGAGTACCTGGTGCCGCTGGTCCTCAGGCTGCGCGGGGAGCTTGACACCGACGCGCTCGGACGGGCCTGGCAGGGGCTGCTGGATCGGCACGAGATCCTGCGTACGCGGTACGTCCTCGACGGCGACGAGCCCGTCCAGGTGATCGACGAGCCCCGACTCGCGCCCCTTGAGCACTCCGCGGCGGCCGACGACTCCGCGGCCCGTGCCGTCGTCGAGGCCGACCTGGCCTGCCCCTTCGACCTCGGACAAGACTGGCCGGTGCGCGGGCGGCTGATCCGCCTCGCCGCCGACGAGCACCTCCTCGCCGTCGTCTTCCACCACATCGCCTGCGACGCCTGGTCCACCGGCGTCTTCGGCCAGGAGCTCGGCGAGCTGTACACCGGCGCCACCCCGGCCCCGCTCGCCGTGCAGTACGCCGACTACGCCGCCTGGCAGCGCGCCGAGCTGACCGGTGAGGTCATCGAGCGCCACCTCGGCTACTGGCGGCGCCAGTTGGACGGCCTGACCCCGCTGGACCTGCCCGCCGACCGGCCGCGTCCCGCGGTGCGCGACGGCGCGGGCGCGTCCGTCGCCTTCCAGGTCCCGGACACCCTCGCGGCCCGGCTGCGCGAGCTGGCCGCCGGTCACGACGCCACCCTGTTCATGCTGTTCCTGACCGCCTACCAGTCCCTGCTGGCCCGCTGGACCGGCATCACGGACATCGCGGTCGGCACCGTGGTCTCCGGCCGTGGCCGTCCCGAGCTGCAGCAGCTCATCGGCTACGGCATCAACAGCCTGGTGATGCGCGGCGACCTGGCCGGCGACCCCGCCTTCGGCGAGCTGCTGGCCCGCACCCGGTCCACGGTCCTCGACGCCTACGACCACCAGGACGTCGCCTTCGCCCAGGTCGTCGAGGCCGTCGGCCCGGAGCGCGATCTGTCCCGCACCCCGCTGTTCCAGGTCGCGTTCACCATGCACGGCGACCGCGGCGCCGCCTTCGCCTTCCCCGGCGTGGAGGTCTCCCCGTTCGAGGGCTCCGGCGGTGTCGCCAAGTTCGACCTCGACCTCCAGGTCCGCGAGGGTGCCGACGGCTCCCTCGGCGGCCACCTGGAGTACGCCACCGCCCTGTTCGACGAGACCACGGTCCAGCGCTTCGCCGGACATCTGCTGCGGCTGCTCGACGCCGTCGCCGCCGACCCGGCCGCGCCCCTGTCGTCGTACGACATCCTCGGCGCCGAGGAGCGGGCCGTGCTGGTCGGCTCCCCGGAGGTGCCCGAGCCGGTGGTCCGGCGCGTGCACGAGCTGTTCGAGGAGCAGGCGGCGCGCACGCCCGACGCGGTGGCCGTGTCCTTCGAGGGCGCCGATCTCACCTACGCCGAGCTCAACGCCCGCGCCAACCGCGTCGCGCACGCCCTGATCGCCCGCGGTGCCGGCCCCGAGACGCTGGTCGGGCTGAGCCTGGAACGCGGCGCCGAGCTGATCCCGGCGCTGCTCGGCATCCTCAAGTCCGGTGCCGCCTACCTTCCGCTGGACCCCGCCAACCCGGCCGACCGCATCGCCTACATCGTCCAGGACGCGCAGGCGCCGGTGGTGGTCACCACCCCCGAGCACGCCCATCTGTTCGACGTGGACGTGCTGTTCGTCGGCCAGGAGGGGGAGCAGCCGGAGACGAACCCGGGTGTCGCGGGCAGCCCCGAGAACCTGATCTACACGATCTACACCTCCGGCTCGACCGGAAAGCCCAAGGGCGTCGCGCTCACCCACGCCAACGTCGTACGGCTCATGGAGCGCGGCCACGAGCACTACGCGTTCTCCGAGACCGACGTCTGGCCGCTGTTCCACTCGTACGCCTTCGACGTGTCCGTGTGGGAGATGTGGGGCGCCCTGCTGTTCGGCGGGCGGCTCGTCGTGGTGCCGTACGCGGTGACCCGCTCGCCGGAGGAGTTCCTCGACCTGCTGGTGCGCGAGAAGGTCACGGTCCTCAACCAGACGCCGACCGCGTTCCGCTCGCTGATCGGCACCGACGCCGAACTCTCCCTGCGGGCCGTGGTGTTCGCGGGTGAGAAGCTGGAGGTCTCCGAACTGCGGCCGTGGACCGACCGGTTCGGGCTGGACCGGATCGCCCTGGTCAACATGTACGGGATCACCGAGACGACCGTCCACACCACCTACCACCGCCTCACCGGGGCCGACCTCGACCCGCAGGCCGGCAACCCCGTCGGCCACCCGCTGGCCGACCTGCGGGTCTACCTGCTGGACGGCGACGGGCTGCTCGTCCCGGTCGGCGTGCCCGGCGAGATCCACGTCGGCGGCCCCGGCGTGGCCCGCGGCTACCTCAACCGGCCGCGGCTGACCGCCGAGCGGTTCGTGCCCAACCCCTACGGCCCGCCCGGCTCCCGGCTCTACAGGAGCGGCGACCTGGCACGCCGACTGCCCGACGGCAGCCTGGAGTTCCTCGGCCGCATCGACGACCAGGTCAAGATCCGCGGCTTCCGCATCGAGCTCGGCGAGATCGAGACCGCCCTCGCCGCGCACCCGCGGGTCCGTGACGCCGTCGTCCTGGTCCGCGAGGACACCCCCGGCGACAAGCGCCTGACCGCCTGGGTCACCCCGGCGGGCGACCCCGCCCCCACCCCGGCCGAGCTGCGCTCCCACCTGGCCGGGCAGCTGCCCGAGTACATGGTCCCGGCCGCCTTCGTGGCCCTCGACGCGCTGCCGCTGACCACCAACGGCAAGCTCGACAAGCGCGCCCTGCCCGCCCCGGGCCAGGACGCCCTCGGCGCCTCGGGGTACGTCGCCCCGCGCACCGTCGCCGAGGAGCGCATCGCCGAGGTGTGGGCCGAGGTGCTGGGCCTGGAACGGGTCGGTGTCGAGGACGGCTTCTTCGAGCTGGGCGGCCACTCCATCCGCGCCGTCAGCCTCGTCGGCCGGCTGCGCGCCCTCGGCTACGACCTCGCCGTCCGTGACGTCTTCGAGCACCGCACGGTCGCCCGGATCGCCGAGCTGGTCACCGGCCGCCCGGCGCCCGCCGAGGCGGTCCGTACCGTGGAGCCGTTCGCCCTCGTCCCCGAGGCGGACCGGGCGCTGCTGCCCGAGGGCCTCGCCGACGCCTACCCGCTGTCGCAGGTGCAGCTCGGCATGGTCGTCGAGATGCTCACCGACGACGGCAAGCACCCGTACCACAACGTCACGTCCTTCCGGATCCGCGACGAGCGCCCCTTCGCCCTCGACGCGCTGCGGGAGGCCGCCGCGGTCGTCGTCGCCCGGCACGAGGTGCTGCGCACCTCCGTCGCCCTCACCGGCTACTCGGTGCCGCTGCAACTGGTGCACGCCGACGCCGGGATGCCGGTCGGCGCCCGCGACCTGTCCCACCTCACCGACGACGAACTCCAGGCCTCTCTGCGCGAGTTCACCGTCGTCGAACGGGCCCGTCTGTTCGACCTGGCCACGCCTCCGCTGCTGCGCCTGTACGCGCACACGGCCGCCGACGGCAGCTGGTGGATCACCAACACCGAGTGCCACGCGATCCTCGACGGCTGGAGCCACCACTCCCTGCTGATGGAGGTCCTGACCGAGTACGACCGGATCCGCGACGGCCAGGAGCCCTCCGAGGCCCCCGTCCCGGCCGTCCGCTTCGCCGACTTCATCGCCGCCGAACTGGACGTCCTGGACTCCGCCGACTCCCGCGCCTACTGGCAGGGGATCGTCGACGGCCACGCCCGGCTCACCGTCCCCGCCCCCTGGCGCGGCGACCCGGACGACACCGGCGCCCCCTACCGGGTGGCCGTGCCCTTCCACGACCTGGAGGAGCGGCTGCGCTCCCTGGCCGCCAAGGCCGGCGCCTCCCTCAAGAGCGTCCTGCACGCGGCCCACCTGAAGACGCTGAGCATGCTCACCGAGGAGCAGCGCTTCTTCTCCGGCCTGGTGTGCAACGCCCGGCCGGAGATCCTCGGCGCCGACCGCGTCTACGGCATGCACCTCAACACCCTGCCGTTCGCCCACGACCGCGACCACGACACCTGGCGCGAGCTGGTCGCCGCCGTGTTCGCCCGCGAGATAGAACTGTGGCCGCACCGCGCCTTCCCGATGCCGGTCATCCAGCGCGACCTCGCCGACGGCGAGCGGCTGATCGACATGCGCTTCAGCTACCACGACTTCGACCAGGTCGACCGCGAGCAGGTCGACTACCTGGCGAGCATCGACGACAGCCCCACCGAGTTCCCGCTCGGCGTCTCCGCCCGCGTCGGCCACCTCGTCCTGACCACCGCCCCGCGCGCCCTCGGCCGCACCGGCACCGACCGCCTCGCCGCCATGCTCCGCCAGGTCCTGGAGGCCATGGCCGCCGACCCCGAGGGCGACGCCCGCGCCACCTTCCTGCCCGAGGGCGAGCGGCACCGGCAGCTGGTCGAGTGGAACGCCACCGCCCACCCCGCCGAGACCCGGACCGTCCTCCAGCGCTTCGAGGAGCAGGCCGCCCGCACCCCGGGCGCCGTCGCCGTCCGCCACGCGAGCGGCACGCTCTCCTACGGCGAACTCGACGCCCGCGCCAACCAGGTGGCCCACCACCTGCGCGCCGAGGGCGTCGGCGCCGAGTCCCGGGTCCTGGTCCAACTGGACCGCGGCCCCGACCTGCTGACCGCGCTGCTGGCGGTGTGGAAGGCGGGCGGCGCCTACGTGCCCGTGGACCCGTCCTACCCGGCCGACCGGGTCGAGGCCATGCGCGCGCTCTCGGGCGCCGCGCTCACCCTGACCGCGCTGCCGGCCGACGCCCTCGTCAACCGGCCCGTGCACGCCCCGGAGCGGACGGACGACCTGGACCGGCTGGCGTACGTCATCTTCACCTCCGGCTCCACCGGCACCCCCAAGGGCGTCGAGGTGCACCACCGGGGCCTGGTCAACCACGTCGCCTGGGCGGCCCGCGAGCTGGCCTCACGCGGCGAGGGCGGCGCCCCGCTGTTCTCCTCGGTCGCCTTCGACCTCGTCGTCCCCAACCTGTGGGCGCCGCTGGTCACCGGGCAGGCCGTGCACACGGTCGCGGGGGACGTCGACATGGCGGACCTCGGCGAGACGCTCGCGGCCTCGGCGCCGTACAGCTTCATCAAGCTGACGCCCGGTCACCTGGACGTGCTGGCCCAGCAGCTCACCGCCGGGCAGGCGGCCGGGCTGGCGCCGGTGCTGGTGGTCGCCGGTGAGGCGTTCACCCGGGCCACGCTGAAGCGCTGGCGGGCGCTCGCCCCGGACGTGACGCTGATCAACGAGTACGGGCCGACCGAGGCCTCCGTCGGCACCACGATCCACCCGGTGCCGGCCGACCCGGACACGGACGTCCTGCCGATCGGCCGTCCGCTGCCGAACATGACGACGTACGTGCTGGACACGGCGATGCGTCCGGTGCCGGTCGGGGTGACGGGTGAGCTGTACGTGGGTGGTACCGGGGTGGCGCGTGGGTACGCGGGCCGTCCGGACCTGACCGCCGAGCGGTTCGTGCCGGACCCGTACGGCTCGGTGCCGGGCGCCCGGCTGTACCGCACCGGGGACCTGGTGCGCCAACTCGACGACGGGAACGTGGAGTTCCTCGGCCGGATCGACGACCAGGTCAAGATCCGCGGCTACCGCGTCGAGCTCGGCGAGGTCCAGGCCGTCCTCGGCGCTCACCCGGACGTCCGCGACGCCTTCGTCACCACGGCCGACGGCGAGCTCGTCGCCTACTGCACCCCCGCGACGGTCACCGCCGACTCCCTGCGCGCGCACCTGGCGGACCGGCTGCCCGAGTACATGGTCCCGGCCGCGTTCGTCGCCCTGGACGCCCTGCCGTTGAACGCCAACGGCAAGGTCGACCGGCGCGCCCTGCCCGCCGTGGACCCGGCGGCCGCCGTGCACGACGGCTACGTCGCCCCGCGCACCGTCACCGAGGAGCGCATCGCCCAGGTCTGGGCGCAGGTCCTCGGCCTGGACCGGGTCGGCGTCGAGGACGGCTTCTTCGAGATCGGCGGCCACTCCATCCGCGCCGTCGCCCTCGTCGGCGCGCTGCGCCAGGCCGGCTTCGACATCGGCGTCCGCGACGTCTTCGAGCACCGCACGGTCGCCGAGCTGAGCGAGTTCCTCACCGGACGCCCCGCGCGCACCGAGGTGGACACGCCCGTCGAGCGGTTCGCCCTGATCTCCGACGAGGACGAACAGAAGCTGCCCGCCGACGCGGTGGACGCCTACCCCCTCACCCAGGTCCAGCTCGGCATGGTCCTGGAGATGCTCGCCGACCGGACCCAGGCCGCCTACCACAACGTCTCCTCGTTCCGGATCACCGACGACGACCGCCCGTTCTCGGCCGCCGCCCTGCGCACCGCCGCGGACACCGTCACCGCCCGGCACGAGCTGCTGCGCACCTCCTTCCACCTGGACGGGTACACCGAGCCGCTCCAGGTCGTGCACGCCGAGGCGGCCGTCCCGGTCGCCGTCCACGACCTGACCGGCCTCGACGAGACCGCCCGCCGGGACGCCGTCCAGGAGTTCATCGCCGCCGAGCGCGCCGACCTGTTCGACCTGGAGCGGGCCCCGCTGCTGCGGATGACCGCGCACGTCGAGGGCGACGGCGCCTGGCGTCTCGGCCTCACCGTCTGCCACGCCATCACCGAGGGCTGGAGCCACCGGGCGCTCCTCATGGAGCTCCTCGACGAGTACCGCCGCGCCCGCGACGAGGCCGCCCCGGCCGACCTGCCGGCGCCCGCCGTCCGCTACGCCGACTTCGTCGCCGCCGAACTGCGCTCCCTGGACTTGGAGTCGGACCGCGGCCACTGGCAGGACGTCACCGGCCGGTACGCGCGCTTCGCCCTGCCGTCCGCCTGGGCGGGCGACCGCACCGCCCCGCGCGAGCGGTTCCGGGTCGCCGTCGAGCTCAGGCCGTACGAGCAGGGGCTGCGGGCGCTCGCCACGCGGGCCCGGGTCTCCCTCAAGAGCGTGCTGCTCGCCGCCCACCTCAAGGCGCTCAGCCTGCTCACCGAGGAGGACCGCTTCCACTCCGGGCTCGTCTTCAGCGCCCGCCCCGAGGCCCCCGGCGCCGACCGCGTCTACGGCATGTACCTCAACACCCTGCCGTTCGCCTTCGACGCCGACCGCGACCGCACCTGGGAGGAGCTGGTCCGCGAGGTCTTCGCGCACGAGGCGGGCATGTGGGAGCACCGCCGCTACCCGATGCCGGCCATCCAGCGCGACGCGGGCCTGGAGCGGCTGCTCGACGTCCGGTTCAGCTACCAGGACTTCGACCACGTCGACACCGAGCGCGTCGACGTCGGCGACAGCTCCGGCGAAGGGGCGACCGAGTTCGACCTGGCCGTCTCCGCGGTCTCCGGCTACCTGCTGATGACCACCCACACCCACGCCCTGTCGAGGGAGCACGCCGACCGGCTCACCGCCCTCTACGCGGGCGTCCTGGCCGCCATGGCGACCGACCCCACCGGCGACGCCCGGCTCGTCCCGCTGCCCGCGGAAGAACTGCACCGCCAGCTGGTGGAGTGGAACGACACCGCGCACGAGGCCGAGACCGCCACCGTGCTCCAGCGCTTCGAGGAGCAGGCGGCCCGCGTCCCGGACGCCCCGGCCGTCACCCTCGGGGACGAGACGGTCACCTACGCCGAGCTCGACGCCCGCGCCAACCGCCTCGCCCACGCCCTGCGTTCGCGCGGCGTCGACGCCGAGGCACGGGTGGCCGTCCAGCTCGACCGGGGCCCGGACCTGATCGCCGCGCTGCTCGCGGTGTGGAAGGCGGGCGGCGCCTATGTGCCGATCGACCCGTCCTACCCGGCCGAGCGGGTCGCCGCGATCGTCCGCACCTCGGGCGCCGCGGTGGCGCTCACACAGGCGGAGTACGCGGACCGCTTCGACGGTACGGACGTCCTGCCGGCGGAGGCCGGGAACGCCCTGCCGTCGACACCCCCCGCCCGCACCGACGACCTCGACCGGCTCGCCTACGTCATCTTCACCTCCGGCTCGACCGGCACGCCCAAGGGCGTGGAGGTGCCGCACCGGGGCCTGGTCAACCACGTCGCCTGGGCGGCGCGGGAGCTGGCCTCCCAGGGCGACGGCGGCGCGCCGATGTTCTCTTCGGTCGCCTTCGACCTGATCGTCCCCAACCTGTGGGGGCCGCTGGTCACCGGGCAGCGGGTGTTCACCGTCGCCCAGGACACCGAGCCCGGGACGCTGGGCCGGGCGCTGCTCGCGGGTGCGCCGTACGCCTTCGTCAAGCTCACGCCGGGACATCTGGACCTGCTCGCCGAACAGCTCACCACCGAGCAGGCGCAGGAGCTCGCCGGGGTCATGGTCGTCGCGGGCGAGGCGCTGCCCGGCGCGACCGCGGACCGCTCCCTGGACATCCTCGGCCCGGGCCGGCTCATCAACGAGTACGGGCCCACGGAGGCCTCCGTCGGCTCCACCGTCTTCCCGGTCGTCGGACCCGTCGCACGGGACGTCGTCCCGATCGGCCGTCCGCTGCCGAACATGACGACGTACGTGCTGGACACGGCGATGCGTCCGGTGCCGGTCGGGGTGACGGGCGAGCTGTACGTGGGCGGTACCGGGGTGGCGCGTGGGTACGCGGGCCGTCCTGACCTGACCGCCGAGCGGTTCGTGCCGGACCCGTACGGCTCGGTGCCGGGCGCCCGGCTGTACCGCACCGGGGACCTGGTGCGCCAACTCGACGACGGGAACGTGGAGTTCCTCGGCCGGATCGACGACCAGGCCAAGATCCGCGGCTACCGCGTCGAACTCGGCGAGGTCCAGGCCGTGCTGGCCGCCCACCCGGACGTCCGCGACGCCTTCGTCACCGTGCACGAGCCGGTGCCGGGGGACCGCCGCCTGGTCGCGTACTGGACGCCGGCCGCGTCCGCCGCTCCGGACGCCGAGGCTCTCGCCGCCCACTGCGCCCTGCGCCTGCCGGACTACATGGTCCCGTCGGCCTTCGTCGCCCTGGACGCCCTGCCGCTGAACGCCAACGGCAAGGTCGACCGGCGCGCCCTGCCCGCCGTGGACCGCGGCGCCCTGCGCACCGGCACCGACCACGTGCCGCCGCGCACGCCCACCGAGCTGACCCTCGCGGGCATCTGGTCCGACGTCCTCGGCGTCGAGCAGATCGGCGTCCACGACCGGTTCTTCGACCTCGGCGGCCACTCACTGCTGATGATCAAGGTGCTGGCGGCGGCCCGCGCGGCCGGCCTCACGGTCTCGATCTACCGCATGTACCAGCACGACACCCTGATCGACCTGGCGGGGGCGATCGACGAGGACATGGCGGACGCCGCGCCGGCCGTGGCGGAGGCCGCACCGGCCGTGGCTGAGGCAGCACCAGCCGTGCGGGAGGCCGTACCGCAGGAGCCCGAGGCTTCCGCCACGGACACCGTCCAGGTGCCCGCCGAACTCCTCGCCACCCTGCTGAAGCAGGCCCAGGCCGGAGCGGCGGACCCCGCCGCTCTCGCCCGGGCGGCAGCGTTGCTCGGCCCGGCCGCCACCACCCCGCACTTCTCCGCCGAGCGGGAGTTCGCCGACGGACTCACCGCCGTCATGGCCGACCACCACGTCCCCGGAGTCGCCCTCGCGGTGCTGCGGGACGGCGCCCTGGCCGACGTACGCGGACACGGCGTGCTCGCCGCGGACGGGGAGGCGCCGGTCACCGGCCGGACCCTGTTCCAGGTCGGCTCGATCAGCAAGCACGTCACCGCCTTCGCCGCCGTACGGCTGGCGGACCAGGGCGTGCTCGACCTGGACGCGGACGTCAACTCCCTGCTGACCTCCTGGAAGCTGGCCGACGACCCGGCCGCGCCGGGGCCGGTCACCGTGCGCCACCTGCTCGGCCACCGGGCCGGACTCGCCCGGCACCGCAGTGTCGGCTTCAAGCCCGGCGAGCAACTTCCCACCCTGCTGGACCTGTTGGAGGGCCGCCCGCCGGTCAGCACCCCGCGCGTGCGACGGGAACTGCCGCCCGGTGAGGTGTTCCGCAAGAGCAGCACGCACTACTGGGTGCTCCAGCAGGTACTGGAGGACGTCACCGGCGAGGACTTCGAGACGCTGATGCGACGCCTGGTCCTGGACCCGCTGGGCCTCGCCGACACCAGCTTCGACCAGCGGTTCCCGGAGACCTCCGGGCTGCCCGTGGCGCACGGGCACGACGCCCACGGCACCCCGCTGGCGGGCGGCTGGCGGGGCCGCGCCCACCTGGCCGCCGCGGGCCTGTGGACCACGGCAGGGGACACCGCCCGGCTGGTCCTCGCCGTACGGGACGCCCTGCTCGGCACCGAGGGCGCGCTCGTCGGCCAGGCGAGCGCGCGGGAGCTGCTGGCGGGGGAGTCCGGGACCTTCTACGGGCTCGGCACCATCGTCGACGACAGCGGCGACGACCTGGAGTTCGGCCACGGGGGCGAGCCCTCCGGCTACTGGAACATGGCGATCAGCAGGCTGCACGCCGGCACCGGTTTCGTGGCCCTGACCAACGCCGACTCCGGCAAGGCCGTGGTCAAGCACCTCACCGCCGAACTCGGCCGGGACGACGCCCGGTTCGGCAGCGGACGGCTCGCCGCCGACTGGCGCGGCGAGGGCGACGCCGGCGAACTCCCCGCCGTACTGGCCCCGGTCGTCACCGACGAGGACCGCGCATGACCGTCCCGGCCCGCATCCCGACCTCCTGGAGGACACCGTGGCATCCGTACGGCACCTGATCTCCATCGACGACCTCGACGACACCGACCTGCGCTCGCTCGTCGCGCGCGGCGCCGAGTTCTCGGCCCGCGCGGCGGGCCGCCCGGCGCCGCTGGCCGGGGACGTCGTGGGCATCTACTTCAGCAAGACCTCCACCCGCACCCGCACCGCCTTCTCCAGCGGCGCCCTCCGGCTCGGCGCGCAGATCATCGCCTACGGGCCCGGCGACCTCCAGCTCAACACGGGGGAGACCAGCGAGGACACCGGGCGGGTCATGTCCCGGATGCTCGACGTGCTGGTCGCCCGGACCGCGGGCGACCCCGCCGAGATGCGGGCCTGGGCCGCGCAGGAGCGGATGGCGGTGATCAACGCCATGAGCGCCGACGAGCACCCCACCCAGGCGCTGACCGATCTGACCACGCTCCAGGGGCGGTTCGGGCGGGTGGACGGACTGAAGGTCCTCTACGTCGGCGAGGGCAACAACACCGCCTCCGCGCTCGCCCTCGCCCTGACCCGGTTCCCCGAGGTCGAGTTCGAGCTGCGCACCCCGCCCGGCTACGGCCTCGCCCCCGCCTTCCGGGAGCGGGCCGCCGCACAGGCCGCCCGCAGCGGGGCCCGGTTCGCGGAGAGCCACGACATGGACGCCGTACCCGCCGGGTTCGACGTCGTCTACACCACCCGCTGGCAGACCACCGGCACCGCCAAGCCGGACCCGGACTGGCGGGAGATCTTCGCGCCGTTCCAGGTCACGAAGGCGCTGTGGGAGGACAGCCCCAAGGCGGTGTTCATGCACGACCTGCCCGCCCACCGAGGCGAGGAGGTCACCGCCGAGGTGCTGGACGGCCCCGAGTCCATCGCCTTCGCCCAGGCCGAGAACAAGATGCACAGCGCGATGGCGGTCCTGGAGTGGTGCAGGACATGACCTCGCCCGTCGCCGAGGCCCCCGCCGCCCCGGCTCCGCTGCGCCGCAACCGGGAGTTCCTGCTGCTGTGGTCCGGGGCGAGCCTGTCGTTCCTGGCCGCCCGGGTCACCTCGGTCGCCTATCCGCTGATCGTGCTCTGGCACACCGGCTCGCCGGTCGCCATGTCGGTCGTCACCACCGCGGCCCTGCTGCCGCTGCTGCTGGTGCAACTGCCGGCCGGGGTGGTCGTGGACCGCTTCGACCGGCGCCGGCTGATGCTGGTCTGCGAGGCGGGGCGGCTGCTGGCGGTGGGCAGCGTGGCGCTCGCCCTGGCGGCGGGCCGGATGTCGGTGGCGCATCTGGCGGCGGTGGCGTTCGCGGAGTCGGCGCTGGCGGTGTTCTACCGGCTGGCCGAGCGGGGTGCCGTCCGCAACCTCGTGCACCCCGCGCATCTGTCGGCCGCCCTCGCGCAGAACGAGGCGCGCGGGCGGGCGGCCGGGCTGCTCGGCCAGCCGGGCGGTGCGCTGCTCTACACGGCGGCACGCGGCCTGCCCTTCGGCTTCGGCGCCCTCGCCTACGCCTGTTCCTTCGTGAGCCTGCTGCTGATCCGCAAGGACTTCCAGCAGCGGCGCACCGCGGCACCCCGCCGGCCCGCCGCCGAAGTCGCCGAGGGCATGCGCTGGCTGTGGCGGCAGCGGTTCCTGCGGGCGGCGCTCGGCTATGTCGCCGGGACCAACGTGCTCTTCCAGATGCTCGCGCTGGCCCTGATCCTGCGGATCAAGGAGGAGGGCCTGTCGCCCTCGGCGCTCGCGGTCGTCGTGGGCGTCGGCGGGATCGGCGGCCTGTGCGGGGCGCTGGCCGGCGGGCGGCTGGAGCGCCGGACCAGCCGCCGCGCCCTGCTGATCGCCGGGGCGGTGGCCTGGACCCTGCTGATCGGCGCCATGGGCTTCACCGCGGAACCGGTGCTGCTCGGAGCGCTCTACGCCGGGATCGGCTTCGTCGGCGCGGTCTTCAACGTCTCCGCCGCCGTCTACCAGGTCCGCACCACCCCGGACGCCCTCCAGGGCCGCGTCGCCGCGACCGCCGCGCTGATCGGCTCCGGCACGAACGCCCTCGGCTCCTTCGCGGGCGGCCTGCTCCTGGCGGCGTGGGGAGCGCAGTCCACGGTCCGCGCGATCGCCGCCGCGATGGCCGTGCTGGCGGTACTGGCCGTACTGGCACCGGACTTGAGACGAGAACTCCCGGACGCGCCGGACGAGCCCGCGCCTCCTACGAGTCCCGACGCACCCGCGGCCCCTACGCAGCGCGACGTGCCCGCGCCTCCCTCGCGTCCCGACGCGTCCGCGTCTCCTGCGCCCGGGGCGTCCGCGCCTCCTGCGCCCGGCGCGTCCGCGTCTCCCGCGCCCGACGCGTCCGCGGCCCCTACGCAGCGCGATGTGCCCGCGGCTTCCACGCACCCCGGCGGGCCGGCGGCACCCTCGCGTCGCGGCGTGCCTGTGACCCCCGAAGAGCCCCTGACCCCCACGAAAGGAGACGCGGCCTCATGACCGTCGTGCAGGACATGCCCTGGTTGCGGGCCTATCCCGCCGCGTCCGGGCGGGCGCCCCGGCTCCGGCTCGTCTGCTTCCCGCACGCCGGCGGCAACGCACAGCTGTTCCGCGGCTGGGCCGCCCGGCTGCCGGCCGACGTGGAGCTGCTCGCCGTCCGCTACCCCGGGCGGCAGGAGCGGCTCAGTGAGCCGTGCGTGGAGGACATGGCCACCCTCGCCGACGCCGTGACGGCCGCGCTGCTGCCGTGCCTCGACCGGCCCGTCGCCCTGTTCGGGCACAGCATGGGCTCCTCCGTGGCCTACGAGACCGCCCTGCGGCTGCAGACGCGGCACGGCGTCGTCCCGCGCCGCCTGGTGGTCTCCGCCCGCTCCGCCCCGCACCGCGCCCGCCCCACCGGACTGCACCACCGCTCCGACGACGACCTCGTCGCCGGGGTGCGCCGCCTCGGCGACCTCGGCTCGGAGGCCTACGACGTCCCCGAGCTGCGCGAGCTGCTGCTGCCCGCGCTGCGCGCCGACTACCGGCTCATCGAGGCCTACCGGCCCGCCGAGCCGCCCCAGCCCGTGCACGCCCCGATCACCGCCTGCCTCGGCAGCGGCGACCCCGGCTGCGACCCGGACGCGGTCGCCGCCTGGGCCGAACTGACCACCGCCGGCTTCCGGTTGCGCACCTACCCCGGCGACCACTTCTACCTCGCGCCGCGCGAAGCCGAGCTGCTCGCGGACATCACTCATGACCTGGAGGTTTGACATGACTCAGACGGACATCTGGACCCCCCTGGAGATCGAGGCCGAGGGGACGGGCGGCGCCGACGAACTCGTGGAGCGGGTCATCGGCATGGGCGAGCAGTTCGGCAAGCTGCTCGTCGCCGAGAAGGGCCTGGTCTTCCGCGGCTTCGGCGTCACCCCCGCCGAACTCGACCGGGTGCTCGACGCGCTGCTGCCCAACCGGCTCGCCTACGTGCACGGCAACTCCCCGCGCACCAAGGTCGGCAGCAACGTCTACACCTCGACCGAGTACCCGCAGGAGTTCACCATCTCGATGCACAACGAGATGAGCTACGCCCACGCCTGGCCGGCCCGCCTGGCGTTCTACTGCGAGGTCCAGCCCGGCAGCCGCGGCGCCACCCCCGTGGTCGACGCCGCCCTGTGGCTGCGGTCCCTCGATGACAAGGTGCGCGAGTCCTTCGCCGGCGGCGTGCGCTACGTGCAGAACCTGCACGACGGCTTCGGCCTCGGCAAGAGCTGGCAGGACACCTTCGAGACCACCAGCCGCGAGGACGTCGAGGCGTTCCTCGCCCCCACCGGCGCCGACTGGGAGTGGAAGGCCGACGGCGGCATCCGCGTCTCCTCGCTGCGCCCCGCCACCACCCGGCACCCGGTCACCGGCGCCGAGGTGTGGTTCAACCAGGCCGACCAGTGGCACCCCGCGGGCCTCGGCGACGACACCGCCGCCGCCCTGGCGCAGATCCTGCCCGAGGACGAGCTGCCGCAGAACGTCACCTTCGCCGACGGCAGCCCCATCCCCGCCGAGTACGTGGAACAGATCCGCGACCGCGGCCTGGAGCACGCCGTGGACGTCGACTGGCGCACCGGAGACCTGCTGCTGATCGACAACGTCCTGCTGGCCCACGGCCGCCGCCCCTTCACCGGGGACCGCCGGGTGCTGGTCGCCATGTCCGACTGACCCCTCGGCGCACCGACGAAACAGAACGGACTGAGGCGATGACCGCCGCATACGAGTATCTGAGGGACCACGACGCGGTCCACGTCTGGCGGGGCAGGGCACCGGACACCCTCGCGCCGGGCGACCTCGATCTGCTGTCCGAGGAGGAACTGGCGCAGGTGCGGCGGCTGGGCGACCCGGCCGCCACCCGCTACGCGTCCGCGCACGCGGCCCTGCGCCGGATCCTCTCCGAGTACCTCGGCGTGCCCCCGCGCGAGGTGGTCCTCGGCCGCCGCCCGTGCCCGCGCTGCGCGCACCCCCGGCACGGCCGGCCGAGGATCGACCGGCCCGCCACGGACCTCGACTTCAACCTGTCGAGGTCCGGGCCGCACTGGCTGCTCGCCGTCCTGGTCGGCCGGCAGGTCGGCGTCGACCTGGAGGACGGCCGCGACCTGGACGTGGAGGGCGCCTCCCGGCTGGTGATGAGCGCCTCCGAACTCGCCCACGTGGACTCCCGCGCGGGCGAGACCGAGAAGCTGCACGCCTTCTTCCGCTGCTGGACCCGCAAGGAGGCCGTGGTGAAGGCGAGCGGCGTCGGCATCATCACCAACCTGCGCGAGGTCGACGTACAACCGGCCGACGACGGCCCGGTGCTGGTCGGCCACGCGCTGCCCACCGGGCCCGACACCTGGCTGGTGGAGGACCTGCCGGTGGTCGACGGCGTGTTCGCCGCACTGGCCCGGCAGGCGGGCACCGCACTCGGCCCGGTCGTACCGCGCCGCTACGAGTCCCTGGAGAGCCAGGGCGAGACGACGAGAGGGGTCCTGGTCCCATGACCGCGATCACGTACACGGCCGCGCCCGGCACCGCGGTGCACGAGTGGATCGCCGAGCACCGCGCCGAGCTGAGGGAGGTCCTCGGCACCCGCGGGGCGATCCTGCTGCGCGGCTTCGAGGTCGGCGGCGTCGACGGCTTCGACGGAGTGGTGCGGGCCTTCTCCGGCAGCGCGCCGCTGGACTACGCCGAGCGCTCCTCGCCGCGCTCCACCATCAAGGGGCAGGTGTACACCTCGACGGACTACCCGGCCGACGAGGAGATCTTCCTGCACAACGAGAACTCCTACCAGGCCGTCTGGCCGCACACCCTGTACTTCTACTGCATCGAGCCGGCGCTCACCCAGGGCGCGACCCCGCTCGCCGACATCCGCGAGGTGTACGCGGCGATCGACCCGGCGGTGCGCGAGGAGTTCGTGCGGCGCGGCGGCTGGCGCGTGGTGCGCAACTTCCACGCCGACTTCGGGGTGCCGTGGCAGGAGGCGTTCGGCACCGAGGACCGGGACGCGATCGTGGAGTACTGCCGGGGCAAGGGCATCACCGCCGAGTGGCGCTCCGACGGCGGGCTGCGCACCACCACCGTCCGCGAGGCGGTGCACACGCACCCGGTCTCCGGCGAGGAGGTCTGGTTCAACCACGCCACGTTCTGGCACGTCACCTCGCTCGCGCCGGAGGTGCAGGAAGGGCTGCGGGAGATCTTCGACGACGAGGACCTGCCCACCAACACCTACTTCGGCGACGGCGGCCGTATCCCCGACGAGACGGTGGCGCATCTGCGGGCCGCCTACCGCAAGGCGTCCACCCGCTTCGACTGGGAGCGCGACGACGTCCTCATCGTCGACAACATGCTGGCCGCGCACGGCCGTGAGCCGTTCACCGGTCCGCGGAAGATCGCGGTGGCGATGGCGGAGCCCTCACGTTCCCCGGTCGCGGTCTGACCTCTCTTCCCGACCCCTTTTCCCGACCCCTTTTTTGGCGCCTTCTCCGGCGCGCGCACGAAGCGAGGGCCGGCCGCCGGTTCCGTACTCATGACGTACGGAACCGGCAGCCGGCCCTCTTGGGTGTCGCGCCGAGCGGGACGGGGGAGTGGACCACCCGGCGCGACGGTCATCGGGCGGTCACTCCCGCATGCCCGCCAGTTCCACGGCCCGGCGCCGCATGGAGATCCCGGCCGGGGCCACCGCGGAGACCACGGCGAGCACCGCGCACGCGCCCACCGCCGAGCCGATCGCCGTCCACGGGATGGCGATCGGCGTCCACACCGACAGCAGGCCCAGCGCGCTCCACATCCCGAGCAGGTTGAGCGCGGCCACCAGCAGCCCCAGCACCCCGCCGACCACCACGACCATCAGGGCCTCGGCGGCGACCAGGCGCAGCACCTGCCCGGTGGTGGCCCCGGCGAGCCGCAGCACCGCCAGGTCCCGCACCCGGTCGGAGGTCGCCATCACCAGGGTGTTGGCCAGCGAGATGCCCGTGTAGAGCAGGGCGATGCCGAGGACCAGCAGATATCCGAGCCGGGTGGTCTCGTTGGTCTCCGGGTAACTGGCCTGCACCCACTGGGACTTGGTGAACACCTCACCGCCGTCCGCCCGGACCGCGGTGCGCAGGGCCGCCGCCACCGCCGAGGCGTCGGCGCCGTCCGCGACCTTCACGTCGACCCGGTCGACCGGGGCCCTCGGGGCGTTCGCCGGGGTGACGTACACGCCGTTGTTGCCGGTGCCGATGGACATCACCGCGGCGATCCGCAGCGACTTCCTCGTGCCGTCGCCGAGCCACACGCTCACCGTGTCGCCGACCGCGTGCTGCTCCCACTCCTCGTTGACGATGATCGAGTCGTCGTCGAGGTCGGTGACCCGGCCGGCCGAGACCGGCAGCCGCACGGTGTCCGCGAGCGCCTTCGGCTCGGCGGCGCGGGCGTCGGAGCGGATCAGCGCGACGCCCTCCTCCAGGACGTACACCGCGCTCGCCGAGGTCGCGGAGACCTCGGCGCCGGGCACCTTCCGCAGCCGCTCCACGGTCGCCGCGTCGAAACCCTCCCCGGCCGGGGAGAGCACGAAGTCGGCGGAGGTCTGCTCCCGCGTCTCCGTCGCCTTCGCCTCGTTCAGCGTGGCCGTGGCGCCGAGCAGCGAACCGGCCAGCGCGACCGTGACCAGCACGGGCGCCGCGATGGCGGCCGTACGGCGGACTCCTGCGGCGGCGTTCTCGCGCACCAGCATGCCGCCCGCGCCCGGCAGTTGGGCCGGCAGCCAGGCGATCAGCCGGGTCAGCGGGCGCACCAGCACCGGCGACAGCAGCGCGATCGCGGTGATCAGCAGCATCGGGCGGCTGGTGTACGTCTTGCGGTGCAGCAGGTCGCCCGGCTGGGTCACCAGCGCCAGCACCAGCGTCACGGCGGCGGCGAGCAGCAGGCCCGCGCCGAACAGCCAGCGGCCCCAGGTCATGGTCCGGCTGTCCACGGACGCCTCGCGCAGCGCCTGCGTCGGCCCGGTCTTCCCGGCCCGCCAGGACGCGGCGACGACACCGCACAGCGCCACGAGCAGACCCGTCCAGAAGGCCATGTGGTACGGCCAGGTGTGGTCGCCGATGGTGAACCACGCGGGCGCGAGCCCGCCGTCCACCACCCACTCGGCGAGGTACGGCGCCGCGTACGCGCCGAGCACACAGCCCGCCGCCGAGGCCAGGACGCCCACGAGCAGCGCCTCGGCGAACACCATCCGGCGGATCTGGCCCGGAGTGGCGCCCGCGGTGCGCAGCAGCCCGAACTCCCGGCGCCGCTGGGCGACGGCGAAGGCGAAGGTGGAGGCCACCACGAACACCGACACGAAGCCGCTGACCCCGCCGGCGGTGCCGAACATCGCGTTCATCGCGGTCAGGGCCTCGCTGTCACGGTCCGGGTCGGCGTCCGCGAGCCGCCGGTCGTTCCCGGTCAGCACCTCAGCGCCGGCGCCGACGGCCTGGCGTACGGCCGCCGGATCGGCGTCCACGACCAGCTGTGTGCTGACCGGGGCGAGTTGGGCGGCCCGCTCGTCGGTGTAGAAGACGGCGTCCTCGAAGCCGAGCCCGCCGACGGTCCCGACCACCGTCACGGTGCCGAAGCCGGTGCGCAGTTGCTTTCCTACGGCGGCCCAGTCGCCGGTGACGACGACCTCACCCGCGCCGGAGGGCGCCCGGCCGTCCGTCAGCTCGTACGGCGCGAACGCCGCCGTCGACCAGGGGTGGCCCACCAGATCGCCGGGCGCGCCCTCGGCCCGTACGGCGAAGGAGCGGTCCTCGGTGACGGTGCCGAGCCCCTTCAGCGCGGTGACCGTCTTCTCCGGGACCGGGTTGGGCTGCTCCAGCTTCTGCTTCCGGTCGCCGATCGAGGTCGGCACGATCAGGGTGTCCTCGCCCTGGACGACGACCGGGGCCGCGGCGAACCGCTCCGGCTGCCGCTCGGGCGCGTTCAGGGAGGAGGCGAGGGCGAGGCCCATCACGGCGATCAGCGCGACACCGAGCGACAGCGCGACGAAGCTGCCGACGAAGGTGACCCAGCGCGTGCGCAGGGTGCGCAGGGCGACGCTCAGCACGGCACGGCCTCCAGCTTGGTCATGCGGGCGGCGATCTCGCCCGCCGAGGCGCCGATCAGCTCGCCGTTGACGTGCCCGTCGACCAGGAAGACCACGCGGTCCGCGTAGGAGGCGGCCACCGGGTCGTGGGTCACCATGATGATCGTCTGGCCCTCGGCGTCGACCATGCCGCGCAGCAGCGTCAGCACCTCACGGCTGGTCTGCGAGTCCAGGGCGCCGGTCGGCTCGTCGCCGAACAGCACCTCGGGGCGGGTGATCAGGGCGCGGGCCAGGGCGACGCGCTGCTGCTGGCCGCCGGACATCTCCGACGGGCGGTGCCCGGCGCGGTCGCCGAGGCCGACCTGGGCCAGCACCTCGCGGACCCGGGCCTTCTTCGGCCGGCGGCCCGCCAGCCGCAGCGGCAGGGCCACGTTCTGCTCGGCGGTCAGCGAGGGCAGCAGGTTGAACGCCTGGAACACGAAGCCGATGCGCTCCCGGCGCAGCAGCGTCAGCTTGGTCTCGTTCAGCTTGGTCAGCTCGGTGTCGCCGACGGTGACCGAGCCCGAGGTGGGACGGTCCAGGCCCGCGGCGCACTGGAGCAGGGTGGACTTGCCGGAGCCGGAGGGGCCCATGACGGCGGTGAAGGTGCCCCGGGGGAAGGCCAGGGAGACCTGGTCGAGCGCGGTGACACGGCCGGCGCCCGATCCGTACTCCCGGCTCACGGAGCGCAGTTGGATCGCGTTGTTGGTCATCTGTCCCTAAGTCCCTGTTCGTTGGTGTCGGAGTCGGTCCTCCCGCGCACCACGGCGGGACGGAAGTAGCGGTCGGTGGGGATGAAGAGGCGCCGGCGAAGCCATTGTCGAAGCGGGCGGGGGGCCGGCGGGGGCGGCTCGGATGGCAGGAGACTGTCCTGGCAGGAACCTGCGTGGCAGGCGGTCAGGGGCGGCTCAGCCGGGCCCGGCGGGGCCCAGGACGTACCCGATCAGCACGAAGGACGGCGCCCACACCGCGCTGCTGACCAGCGACCATGCGAGGTAGCGGGGCAACGGCATCCGGACGGCTCCGCAGAGGGTGGGGACGAGGGTGCGCAGTACGGCGGTGAACCGGCCGACGAACACGGCCCCGCCGCCCCGGCGCTCGATGAGCCCGAGCGCCCGCTCGGTGTACCGGCGCCGGCGTCCCGCGCCGGGGATCCGCTCCAGCAACCGGCGCCGCCAGCGCCGCCCCACGGCGTACCCGACGGCGTTGCCGAGCAGCGCGCCGGCCATGGCGGTCAGCAGCGCGGCCTCCACGCTGATGTGCCCGTGCCAGGCGAACACCCCGCCGAGCACCACAGCGGTCTGCCCCGGCAGGAGCACCCCGATCACCGGCAGCGCGGCCTCGAGAGCGGGCAGCAGCAGAACGGTGACCAGAATCCCGAAGCTCCCATAGGCGAGCACCCGCTCCCCCATCCAGGCCAACATCCGGTTCCCCCGTCCCTCACACCATCCCGACCCCTCTACGAAACCCCGGGCGAGGGCCCCGACGCAGTGCGGCAGAACGGAGACTTGGGGTAGGGCCAGACATACCTCGCGGGGTAGCGGCGCCGCCCGCCCTGCGCGGCTGCACCGCCAAACTCGCAGAGCTGCGGGCAGCACCGCCGAACTCGCCTACCTGCGTCCAGTCGTGCTGGAGGGCGGCGCCCACCCGGGCAGCTGCACCGCCAAACTCGCTGAGCTGCGGGCAGTCGTAGCGGAGGGCGGCGCCCACCCGAGCAGCGGCACCGCCAATCCCGCGCAGCTGCGGGCAGTCGTGCCGCTGGGGCGGCACGGGTGGGCGCAGCGGCACCCCGCCGGCGCGGGCGAGCCGAACCCACCTCCACCTGGGCTCCAGCGCAGCGGCACCCCGTCGGCGCGGGCGAGCCGAACCCACCTCCACCTGGGCTCCAGCGCAGCGGCACCGCCGGCGCGGGTGTGCTGAAGCCACCTCCACCTCGGCCCCAGGACAACGCACCCGCACCCCCGTTCACGCCCCCGTCAGCGTCAGGTCGCCGTCCCGGTCGGACTGGCCCGCCGCCACCAGCCGTACCAGTTCGTGGAAGCGGTACCGGGGCTCACCGGACGCGTCGATGCCCGCCATCTCCAGCAGTGCCGCCTCCACCAGCCGCTCCAGCAACTCCTCCGCCACCTCCTCCGGGACATCGAGGAAGCAGGCGGCCCGACCCGTCGTGAACGCCTCCGTCCCGTGCGCGGCGAAGGACATCGCGAACTCCCGCTCGTCCCGCGGCCGTTGCGACAGCGCCGCGAGCAGCGTGCGCCGTACGTCCAGCTCCCCCACCCGCAGCTCATCCGCCCGGCACGCCGGATCCGCCAACCGCCGCGCCAGCCGCGCCGCGGGCCGGTGCGGCCGAGCCGTGAGCCGCGTGCCCGCCACCCGCAGCGCCAACGGCAGCCCCGCACACGCCCGCACGATCAGCCGAGCCGCCTCCGGCTCCACCCCGATCCGCGAGGCCCCGGCCACCGCCCCCAGCAGCGCCAGCGCATCCCGCTCCCCGAGCGGCTCGAGCGTCATGCTCCGCGCCCCGGGCACCGTGGACAGCCGCCCCCGGCTCGTCACCAGCACCGCCGCGTCCGTCGTCGCCGGCAACAGCGCGTCCAGCTGCAGCTCGTTCGCCGCGTCGTCCAGCACGATCAGCAGCCGCCGCCCCGCCGTCGCCGTACGCCACCGGTGCACCAGCTCGTCGAGCCGCCCCGGCTCCCCACCCGGCACGGCCACCTCCTCCGGCCGCTCACCCAGCGTGCGCAGCAACTGCGCGAGCACCGTGCCGCAGTCCTTGACCGTCCCGTCCTCGTGCCGCAGCCGCGCGTACAGCAGCCCGTCCGGGAAGTCCCCGGCCACCGCGTGCGCGACCCGCACCGCGAGCGCCGTCTTGCCGACCCCCGCCATCCCGTTGATCAGCAGCCGCCGCGGCCGGAACGGCAGCCGCCGCTCCGCCGGCCCCGGCACCAGGGCCGCGCACAGCTCCTCGAACTCCCGCCGCCGCCCGGTGAAGTCCGCCAGATCCGGCGGCAGCAGCATCGGCGGCGTCCGCTCCGCAACGGCCCCGGCGCCGACGACGGCCCCCGACCCGACGAGGACCGCCCCCCGGGACGCGGGCTCCGGCAGCCGCCCCAACTCCCCACTGAGCGCACCCTGATAGGCAGCCGTCAGATCGGGCCCCGGATCCACCCCCAGCTCCTCGGCCAGGACCGTCCGCCCCTCGTGGTAGACGTGCAGCGCGTCCGCCTGCCGCCCGCTGCGGTACAGCGCCGTCATCAACTGCGCCCGCAGCCGCTCCCGTACCGGGAACTCACTGACCAGCCCGGTCAGTTCGGGCACCAGCCGCTGATGCCGGCCGAGCGCCAGATCCGCCTCGGCCCGGTGCTCCAGCGCCGTCACCCGGGCCTCCTCCAGCCGCGGCACCTCCGCCTCGGCCAGATACGGCGTCACCCCGGCCAGCGCCGGCCCCTGCCACAGATCGAGCGCCCGGCGCAGTAAGTCCGCCGCGTCCCCGAACCGCCGCTCCTCCAGCGCCCGCCGCCCCCGCCGGTCCAGCTCCTCGAACTCCACCACGTCCAGCCGCGCCCCCTCGGCCAGCAGCTGGTATCCCGGCTGGCGGCGGACCAACTCCACCTCCGGGCCGAGGAGTTTGCGCAGCCGCGAGATGTAGGTGTAGATCTGCGCGTTCATGGTGGCCGGCGGCTCCCACCCCCACAGCAGTTCGCTGAGCCTGCCGTCCCCCACGACCCGGCCCCGGGCCAGCAGCAGCGCCGCCAGCACCGTGTGCACCTTGGAACCGGACAGAGCCACGCGCCGCGCCGTGTGCCGTGCCTCCACCGGCCCGAGAAGCTGGAATTCCATGTGAGTCCCCCACTCTTGAGAGCCCCGGCCGTACGGTCAGGGCCGGATCGCAACGCGCGGAGCGTTGACCCGTGGCCATTGTTTGCGCCACTCCCGGCCGGAATTCAGCCTTCGATTTGGCAGCAGCCTGCGATGGCAGGAGCTTGCACCCCGGCACCCGTGACCCCCGGACCTCCCGAGGTAGGGCTGGCCATACCCCCGGTCCGCCCCCTGGACCGATGGCACACCCATGGCCACGCCTTCTACGGTGACCCCCATGCACCCTCGCAATGTGTGGCAGGCCATGTCCCGCCCGGGCTTCCTGCTGTCGCCGTGGCCCTGGCGCTCCGTCGCGTACCTGCTGACGGGCGTGCTGGCCGGGCTCGCCGCGCTCGTGTCCCTGGTGACCCTGCTGGCGGTCGGCGGTGTCCTCGCCATAGCCCTGGTCGGCCTGCCCCTGCTCGCCGTCACGGCCCTCGCCGGACTGCCCGTGGCGACCGTCGAGCGGCGCCGGCTGCGGCTGATCGACCTCGACCCCGCGCACGGCAGCCACCCCGAGCCCGCCGAGCCGGGACCGTGGAGCTGGTTCACCACCCGGGTGCGCGAGCAGCTGACCTGGCGGGAGCTCGGCTACGCCCTGCTCTTCGCCTGTCTGCTCTGGCCCGCCGAGGCCTTCGTCGTCACCGGCGCGCTGCTCTTCCCGGTGTCGATGGTGGCCACCCCGCTGCTGATGGCCACGGTCGGCGGCGGCGAGGAGACCAAGGTGCTCAAGACCTGGACGGTCACCGACTGGCCCACCGCCTTCGGGGTCGCCGTCCTCGGCGTGCTGCTGCTGGCCGCCGGCGCCTACGTCCTCGGCCTCACCGCCGGGGCCCGCGCCGAGCTCACCCGGCTGCTGATCGCCCCCCGCGACGCCGACCTCGGCGAGAAGGTCGTCGAGCTCACCCGCTCCCGGGTCCGGATCGTCGACGCCTTCGAGGCCGAACGCCGCCGTATCGAACGGGACTTGCACGACGGCGCCCAGCAACGCCTGGTCGCCCTCACCATGACCCTCGGCCTCGCCCGCCTCGACGCCCCGCCGGGCCCGCTCGCCGACCAGCTCGCCAAGGCCCACGACGAGGCCGGCAAGGCCCTCGCGGAACTGCGCGAGCTAATCCACGGCATCCACCCCAAGGTGCTCGCCGACTACGGCCTCGACGCCGCCGTCGCCGACGCGGCCGACCGCAGCGCCGTCCCCGTCGACGTCGACCTCGACCTGCCCGGACGGCTGCCCCAAGCGGTGGAGAGCGCCGCCTACTTCGTCGTCTGCGAGGCCCTCGCCAACGTCGCCAAGCACAGCGGCGCGGAGCGCGCGGGCGTCAGCGGCGGGCACGCCGACGGACGGCTGGTGCTCCAGGTCCGCGACGACGGGCGCGGTGGCGCGGACGCCGGACTCGGCACCGGACTGACCGGTCTCGCCGACCGGGTGTCCGTCCTCGATGGCAGACTCTCCCTGTCCAGTCCGCCGGGCGGACCGACCCTGTTGCGTGTGGAGATTCCTTGCGAGTGGACCGAGACGGCCGAACGCGCCGATCGCTCCGGGTAGTTCTGGCCGAGGACAGCGTGCTGCTGCGCGAGGGCCTGATCGGCCTGCTCAGCCGCTGCGGCCACGAGGTGGTCGCGGCCGTCGGCGACGCGCCGGCCCTCGTCGCGGCCGTCGCCGAGCACGAGCCGGACATCGTCGTCACCGATGTGCGCATGCCGCCCGGCTTCCAGGACGAGGGGCTGCACGCGGCGGTGACCCTCCGGGAGAAGCGGCCCGCCCTGCCCGTGCTCGTCCTCAGCCAGTACGTCCAGCGCACCTACGCCTCCGACCTCCTCGACTCCGGCGACGGCTCCGGCGTCGGCTACCTCCTGAAGGACCGGGTCGGCCAGGTCGAGGAGTTCGTGGACGCCCTGAGCGAGGTAGCCGAGGGCGGCACGGTCGTCGACCCCGAGGTCGTACGGCAGTTGCTGCGCCGGCGCCGCGACCCGCTGGAGCGGCTCACCCCCCGCGAGCGGGAGGTGCTGGCGCTGATCGCGGAGGGCAAGTCCAACGGCGCGATCGCGAAGGCCTTGGTGGTGTCCGAGGCGGCGGTGGGCAAGCACATCGGCTCCATCCTCACCAAGCTCGATCTGCCCCCGGCGGAGGAGACCCACCGCAGGGTCCTCGCGGTCCTCGCCTACCTGCGGGCCTGACCCGGCCGTACGACGCGGCCCTGACCTGGCCCTATAGGCGGCGCATACATCCGCCGTAACCCCGCGGCGAACGCTGACGCCGCTCCGGCGACGGACGTCGGAGCGTGCAGCGCTCCCACGGAGGACCCCACATGCGCCGTCGTACCGCAGCCGCGTCCCTGGCCACCGCCACGCTCGCGCTGACCGCCGCCCTGCTGCCCGCCACCGAGGCGGCGGCCGCACCCGCCGACAAGAACGCGGTGCTCAGCGGCTGGACCCAGACCAGCGCGAGCAGCTACAACGCCTTCTTCGCGGCCAAGGCGAACCAGGGCGCCTGGAGCGCGTACGGCTTCGACTGGTCCACGGACTACTGCACGACCTCGCCGGACAACCCCTTCGGCTTCCCGTTCGCCAACGCCTGCGTCCGCCATGACTTCGGCTACCGCAACTACACCGCGGCCGGGACCTTCGACGCCAACAAGGCCCGCCTCGACGATGCTTTCTACGCCGACCTCAAGCGGGTGTGCGCCGCCTACTCCGGCCTGAAGAAGACCTCCTGCGACGCGTCCGCCTGGACCTACTACCAGGCGGTCGACAAGCTCGGCTAGACCAGCGCCTTGGCGTAGCAGCGGCTCAGCTCGTGGAAGCGGTAGTAGCCGAACTTCACGCACGGCTCGTAGCCGCTGGAGGTGTACAGAGCGATCGCCTCCGGCTGCTGCGTGCCGGTCTCCAGCACCATGCGGGTACGGCCCGCCGCCCGGGCGTCCGCCTCCAGCGCGGCCAGGATCCGGCGGGCCAGCCCCACCCCGCGCATCTCCCGGACGACGTACATCCGCTTCAGCTCCGCGTCGCCGTCCTCGTTCCCCTCGCCGTTCGCGTCCTGCCGGCGCCAGCCGCCGGTGGCGACGGGCCGGTCCAGCGCGTCGTAGGCGATCAGGTACACGCCGTTCGGCGGCTCGAAGTCCTCCGGCGCGAGGACGGTGGCGTCGCCGCCGTCGCCGTACCGCTCGTGGTACTCGGCCTGGACCTCGGCGTCGAGCTTGAGGGCGTCGGGGTGGTCGTAGGGAACGGGGCGTATGTCCATACCGGAAACCGTACATCCATTCGATGTCGCCGTTGATGCCAAGTTTAGACTTGGTCCAGTGTGCCGGTATCGTGCCCGGGTGCTCACTGTGACCTCCGTGAATGTGAACGGTCTGCGCGCCGCCGCGAAGAAGGGTTTCGTGGAGTGGCTCGCCGACACCTCCGCCGATGTGCTGTGCCTCCAGGAGGTGCGCGCCGAGCCGCAGCAGCTGCCGGAGAACGTGCGCACCCCTGACGGCTGGCACGTCGTGCACGCCCCCGCCGCCGCCAAGGGCCGCGCGGGCGTCTCCCTCTACACCCGCCGCGAGCCCGACCGCGTCCGGGTCGGCTTCGGTTCGAGCGAGTTCGACACCAGTGGCCGCTACGTCGAGGCCGACCTGCCCGGTGTGACGGTCGCCTCCCTCTACCTCCCCTCCGGCGAGGTCGGCACCGAACGCCAGGACGAGAAGGTCCGCTTCATGGACGAGTTCCTCGCGTACCTGAAGGAGCTGCGGCAGAAGGCCGCCGCCGACGGCCGTGAGGTCGTCGTCTGCGGCGACTGGAACATCGCCCACCAGCCGGCGGACCTGAAGAACTGGCGCGCCAACCAGAAGAGCTCCGGCTTCCTGCCCGAGGAGCGCGCCTGGCTCACCCAGGTCCTCGACCCGGCGGACGGCGGCTACGTCGACGTCGTCCGCGCCCTGCACCCCGAGGTCGAGGGCCCGTACACCTGGTGGTCGTACCGGGGCCGGGCCTTCGACAACGACTCAGGCTGGCGCATCGACTACGAGATCTCGACGCCGGGACTCGCGGGCAAGGCGGTCAAGGCCTACGTCGAGCGCGCGGCGACCCACGCCGAGCGCTGGTCGGACCATGCGCCGGTCACGGTGGTCTACGACCTCTGAAACGCTCCGGGGCCCGCTAGGGCCGCTTGCGCAGCCGCCGGTCCAGCGCCAGGGACAGCTCCGCGTCGACCACGCTGCGGGCCAGCGGGCGCAGGCGCTGGAGGTCCTCCTCGGGGGCGTGGCGCAGGATGACCTCGGCGAAGAGTCCGGCGAGGGCGTCGGCGTGTTCGCGGACCTGTTTGCCCGCCGCCAGGACGTCCGCGAGCGGGATGCCCTCGCGGACCAGGGCCGCCGACACGTCCAGCAGGCGGCGGCTGATGTGGACGATCTCGTCGCCGTCGGTGCCGAGGTAGCCGAGATCGAGGGCGGCCGCGAGGTTCTCGGCGGTGACCTGGCCCTCGAAGCGGGCGGCCAGCTCCTCGGGGGTCAGCCGGACCGGCTCCTCCTCCGTGGGGGCGGTGACGCCGAGCAGGTCGGCGACGTCCCGGCCGTTGTCGAGGGCCTCGGCCAGTTCCGCGATGCCGCTGAGGGTGTGGCCGCGCTCCAGCAGGGCGGCGATGGTGCGCAGCCGGGCCAGGTGGTGGTCGTCGTACCAGGCGATGCGGCCCTCGCGGCGAGGTGGCGGGATCAGTTTGCGCTCGCGGTAGAAGCGCAGGGTGCGCACCGTGATGCCGGCCACCCTGGCCAGCTCCTCCATGCGGTACTCACGCTTTTCTGCCACGCCCGCAGCCTATGTCGTACCCGCGGTAACTTTCCTCGTCCCGACCCCTACCCATGAGTACGGAGCTGCTCTACGCTCCCATTGCGCCAGTGTTCACTGGCAGAGTCGCACGCTGTGCGGAGTCGTACGTCTGTGGAGGGCTTCGGGATGACCGAACACGAGCATGTACGGGTGGCGGTGATCGGATCCGGGTTCGGGGGACTCGGAGCCGCGGTGCGGTTGCGGCGCGAGGGCGTCACCGACTTCGTCGTCCTGGAACGGGCGTCGAGCGTCGGCGGCACCTGGCGGGACAACAGCTACCCCGGGTGCGCCTGCGACGTCCCGTCGCACCTGTACTCCTTCTCCTTCGCGCCCAACCCGGACTGGCCGCGCACCTTCTCCGGGCAGGAACACATCCGCGCCTACCTGGAGCACGTCACGGACGTCTTCCGGCTGCGCCCGCACATCCGCTTCGACTCGGAGGTGAAGCGGATGACGTGGAACGCCGAGCGGCTGTGCTGGGACATCGAGACCACCGGCGGGAACCTCTCGGCCGACCTGGTCGTCTCCGCCACCGGCCCGCTGTCCGACCCGAAGGTCCCGGACATCCCCGGCCTCGACTCCTTCCCCGGCGAGGTGTTCCACTCCGCCCGCTGGGACCACGACTACGACCTGCGCGGCAAGCGCGTCGCCATGGTCGGCACCGGCGCCTCCGCCATCCAGATCGTGCCGGCGATCCAGCCGGAGGTCTCCCGGCTCACCCTCTTCCAGCGCACCCCACCGTGGGTGATGCCGCGCATGGACCGCGCGATCAGCGGCGCCGAACGCTGGCTGCACCGGCGGCTCCCCTTCACCACCCAGGCCCGGCGCGGGCTGCTGTGGGGCATCCGGGAACTCCAGGTCCAGGCCTTCACCAAGCACCCGAACGAACTGGGGCTGATCGAGAAGCTGGCCAAGCAGAACATGGCCCGGGCCATCAAGGACCCGGCCCTGCGCGCCAAGCTCACCCCCGACTACCGGATCGGCTGCAAGCGGATCCTGCTGAGCAGCGAGTACTACCCGGCGATAGCCCGCCCCAATGTGGACGTCGTCGCGAGCGGGCTCACCGAGATCCGGGGCTCGACGGTGATCGCCGCCGACGGCACCGAGGCCGAGGTCGACGCGATCGTCTTCGGCACCGGCTTCCACGTCACCGACATGCCGATCGCGGACCGGGTCGTCGGCGCGGACGGGCGGACGCTCGCCGAGGCGTGGAAGGGCGGGATGGAGGCGCTGCGGGGCGCGTCCGCCGCCGGGTTCCCGAACTGGATGACGATCATCGGGCCCAACACCGGGCTCGGGAACTCCTCGATGATCCTGATGATCGAGAGCCAGCTCAACTATCTGGCCGACTACGTACGGCAGTTGGACGTCCTCGGCGGACGCGTCGCCCTGGACGCCCGCCCGAGCGCCGTGAACGCCTGGACGCGCCGGGTGCAGGAGCGCATGAAGCGCACGGTGTGGAACACGGGCGGCTGCACGAGCTGGTACCTCGACGCGAGCGGCCGCAACACCACGATCTGGCCGGGCACGACGAGCGAGTTCCGGCGCGCGACCCGGCGGGTGGATCTCGGGGAGTACGCGGTGGTGCGCGCCGCGGGCGCGGAGGGCGGCGCGGAGGGCGGCGCCGAGGTGAGCGGAGGCGCGCAGGTCGGCGCGAACCCTGATGAGGGGCGCACTTCCACCGACACGCGCCCGGAGGTGGACGCATGAGCCGGCTGACGCACGTGAGCTCCGGGCCCTACGCCCCGCCCGCCCCCGCCCGTGAACTCACCGCGATCTCCGCGGACGGCGCCCGCCTGCACGTCGAGGTGCACGGACCCGAGGACGCGCCCCCCGTCGTCCTCGCGCACGGCTGGACCTGCTCCACGGCCTTCTGGGCGGCGCAGATCCGCGAACTCGCCACCGACCACCGGGTCATCGCCTACGACCAGCGCGGCCACGGCCGCAGTCCGGCGAGCCGGGCCTGCGGCACCGACGCGCTCGCCGACGACCTGGAAGCCGTACTGAAGGCGACGCTCGCGCCGGGCGAGAAGGCGGTGATCGCCGGACACTCCATGGGCGGGATGACGGTGCTGGCCGCCGCCACGCGGCCCGCGTTCCGGGAGCACGCGGCCGCCGTGCTGCTGTGCAGCACCGGGGCGTCGCGGCTGGTCGCCGAGTCCACCGTCGTGCCGATGCGGCCGGGGCGGGCACGGACGTGGCTGACCAAGCGCGTCCTCGGGTCGCGGGCGCCGCTCGGACCGGTCACGCCCCTCGCCCGGCGGATCCTCAAGTACGCGACCATGGGCCCGGGTTCGGCGCCGCACATGGTCGAGGCGTGCGCGCGGATCGTGCACGCCTGTCCGCGCCGGGTGCGGTACTCCTGGTCGCAGGTGCTGGACCTGCTCGACCTCGACCACGGGGTGAGGGAGTTGACGGTGCCGACCGCGGTCGTCGTGGGCACGGCCGACCGGCTCACCCCGCCGGTGCACGCCCGCTCATTGGCCGCCGCGCTGCCGAACTGCCTCGGCGTCACCGAGCTGGCCGGGCTCGGGCACATGACCCCCGTCGAGGCACCCGAGCTGGTCAGCGGCCGGATCCGGGAACTCGTCACCGCCCACGCACACGGCGGGCACGCACAGATCAAGGAGGGCGCATGAGCAGGGTGAGCCTCGAGGGACAGGTCGCCGTCGTCACCGGAGCGGCGCGGGGCGTGGGCGAGCTGCTCGCCCGCAAGCTCTCCGCGCGCGGGGCGAAGGTGGCCCTGGTCGGTCTGGAAGCGGACGCCCTCAAGCAGGTCTCCGAGCGGCTGCACGGCGAGAGCGGCCACTGGTTCGCCGACGTCACCGACCACGAGGCGATGGCCCAGGTCGCGCGGGAGGTCAAGGAACGGTTCGGGAAGGTCGACATCGTGGTGGCGAACGCCGGTGTCGCCTCCGGAGGGCCCTTCGTGGACTCCGATCCGGACGCCTGGCGGCGGGTCATCGAGGTCAACCTCATCGGCTCCGCGGTCACCGCGCGGGCCTTCCTGCCGGTGCTGATGGAGAGCCGCGGCTATCTGCTCCAGATCGCCTCCCTCGCCGCGATCACCCCGGCGCCGATGATGACGGCGTACTGCGCCTCCAAGTCGGGCGTGGAGGCGTACGCGCACAGCCTGCGCGCCGAAGTCGGCTACAAGGGCGTCCGGGTGGGCGTCGGGTATCTGTCCTGGACCGACACCGACATGGTGCGCGGGGCCGACCAGGACGACGTCATGCGGGAGTTGCGGCAGCGGCTGCCGTGGCCGTCGAACAAGACGTATCCGCTGGGGCCCGCGGTCGACCGGATCGTCGCCGGGATCGAACGGCGGTCCAGCCATGTGTACGGGCAGTGGTGGCTGCGCGGGATGCAGGGCGTGCGGGGGTATCTGCCGGCGCTCATCGGGACCGTCGGACAGCGGGAGATGCGACGGTTCGCGGACCGTCTCGACGGCATGCGGATCGGGCTGGTGGGGGCGGGCGGCGAGGCCGATGAGCAGGAGCGTATTACGCGCCGTGACTGATCGACATGCGCAGCGTCACGGGCCGTGTGAATCTGGTCGAGGCCCCGGACAGGGGCTCTTCCCCTCACCCCCACGGGAGTGAACCCACATGGGTATGAAGGACCAGTTCCAGGACAAGACCGAGCAGTGGCAGCAGCAGGCCAAGGACAAGATGCACGAGGCGCGCGACAAGGCGGCCTCGCAGCGCGGCCGGCAGCCCCGTGACCGCGACGAGGAGCCGGAGCGCTCGGAGCGCACGGAGCGCCCGGAGCACTCGGAGCGCTCCCGGCGCGAGGAGCAGGAGCGCTTCGATCAGGACTACGACGTCTGACGCTGCGCGCTGAGCGGAAAGGGTGCCCCCGACCAGGGGCACCCTTTCCCCCTTTCCCCCCTTCCGCGGGGGCTCAGCTCCGCGGCGGCAGTTTCGGGCGGGACCTGTCCGGCACGTGCGAGTGGTCCGGCGGGGTCGCCGGGGGGTTCGTCTCCAGCAGGTCCAGCGCCAGGCGTACCGCGTCGTCGAGTTGGGCGTAGCGGCCCTCCGCCCAGTCCAGGGGGGTGCGCAGGACGTCCAGGTCGGGTGTGACGCCCCGGTTCTCGACGGACCAGCCGTACGCGTCGAACCAGGCCGCGTTCATCGGCACCGTGATCACCGTGCCGTCGCCGAGCCGGTGGCGGCCGGTCATGCCGACGACCCCGCCCCAGGTGCGCTGTCCCACCACCGGGCCCAGCTTCAGCAGCTTGAAGGCCGCCGTGATCATGTCGCCGTCCGACGAGGTGGCCTCGTCCGCCAGGGCCACCACGGGACCGCGCGGGGCGTTGGAGGCGTACGACACCGGCTGGGCGTCGCGGGTGAGGTCCCAGCCGAGGATCGTGCGGGTCAGCTTCTCCACGACCAGTTCGCTGATGTGGCCGCCCGCGTTGCCCCGTACGTCCACGATGAGCGCGGGCCGGGACACCTCCATCCGCAGGTCCCGGTTGAACTGCGCCCAGCCCGAGCCGCCCATGTCGGGGATGTGCAGATAGCCGCACCGCCCGCCGCTCAACTCCCGTACGACCGAGCGGCGTTTGGCCACCCAGTCCTGGTAGCGCAGGGGCCGTTCGTCGACCAGCGGGACCACCGCGACCCGGCGGGAGCGGCCCTCGCCCTCGGCCGGGGTGAAGGTCAGCTCCACCGTCGTACCGCCCGCCCCGGCCAGCAGCGGATACGGACCCGTCACCGGATCCACCTCCCGGCCGTCCACATGCGTCAGCACCGCGCCCTCGCGGATCCCCGTCCCCGCCAGCGGCGAACGGGCCTTGGAGTCGGAGGAGTCGCCGGGCAGGATCCGCCGTACCGTCCAACCGGACTCGCGCAGCACGAAGTTGGCGCCGAGCAGGCCCTGGCGGCGCTGGTAGTGCGGCGGGCCCTCGTTGCGGCGGGCGGGGGAGACGTAGGCGTGGGAGGTGCCCAGCTCGCCCAGGACCTCCCGGAGCAGATCGGCGAACTCGTCGGGAGAGGCGACCCGTTCGACCAGCGGCCGGTACTGCGCCAGCACCGCGTCCCAGTCGATCCCGCACATCCCGGGGTCCCAGAAGTAGGCGCGGATCAGCCGGCCGGCCTCCTCGTAGGACTGGCGCCACTCGGCGGGCGGGTCGACCTCGTGCAGGATGCGGCGGGCGTCGATCCACACCGTCGAGTCGCTGTCCCCGCTCTCCGTGGCGGGTACGGCCCGCAGGTCGCCCTCGTCGACCACGACCAGCCTGCTGCCGTCGCCGCTGACCGCGAACCAGTCGAGGTGGCCGACGAGTTCGGACTTCTTGGCCTTGGTGATGTTGAAGTGCTCCAGGGTCGGGCGGCCGGTCGTGTCGTCGGGGTTGGCGAAGGTCTCGCCGAGCGCCCCCGAGATCGGCCAGCGCAGCCAGACCAGACCGCCGCCCGCCACCGGGTACAGCGCCGAGTACTTGGAGGCGGCGACCGGGAACGGCGTCACCCGGTTCTCCAGGCCCTCGATCTCCACGGTGACCGCGCCGCCCTCACCGCCCTCGTCCTCCACCGGGTCCAGGCCCCCCGCGGCCGGGCGGCCCTCGGGGGTGAGCGCGAACGGGCTCGGCGTCGCCGACGACAGCGGCACCAGGTAGGGGCGGCAGCCGAGCGGGAAGGAAAGGTCGCCGGTGTGGACGTCGTAGACCGGATCGAAGCCGCGCCAGGACAGGAAGGCCAGATAGCGGCCGTCGCTGGTGAAGACCGGGTTCTCGTCCTCGAAGCGGCCGTTGGTGACGTCGACGATCAGCCGGTCCTTGATCCGGGCCATCTTGATCTGGCGCAGGGAGCGGCCGATGCCCGGGTGCGACCAGGTCAGCCAGGTCCCGTCCGGGGAGAACGCCAGGTCCCGGACCGGGCCGTTGATCGACCGGATCAGCTCGGTCACCTCGCCGTTGGAGTCCTCGGTGGCGTCGAGCAGCAGCAGCCGTCCGTCGTGCGCGGCCATGGCCAGGCGCTCTCCGTCGGGATCGGAGACCAGCTCCAGCACCCGCCCGACCTCGCCCGAGGCCATCCGGCGCGGCTCGCGGTCGCCGGTCGCCCGGGGCAGATAGGCGATCTCGATCGCGTCCTCGCCCTCGGCGTCGGTGACATAGGCGACCTGGCCGCCCGAGCCGAGCATCTCCGGGAGCCGTACCCGTACGCCCGGGGTGTCGGTGATGGTCCGGGCCGGGCCGTCGCGGTGGGTGAGCCAGTACAGGCTGCCGCGGACGACGACGGCGCTCGCGCGGCCCGTCTCGTCCACGGAGACGCCGTCGACGTGGTGGGCGGCCGGGACCATGTACCGGCGCCGCCCCGGGCGCGGGCCGCCGATCCGGACGTCCAGTTTCCGAGGCTCGCTCAGGAGGTCGTCCACCAGCCACAGTTCGCCCGCGCACTGGTAGACCACCCGGGTGCCGTCGCTGGCCGCGTGCCGGGCGTAGAAGGCGTCGTGGTCGGTGTGCCGGCGCAGGTCGGAGCCGTCGTGGGCGCAGGAGTAGAGGTTGCCGACGCCCTCGTGGTCGGAGAGGAAGGCGATCCGTCCGCCGACGAACATGGGACAGGCGAGATGTCCTTCGAGGTCGGCCAGCAGCCGTTCGCCGTGCAGCCACAGGCGGCCCATGGCGCCGCCCCGGTACCGCTTCCAGGCGGCCGGTTCGTGCGGCGGGGTGCCGGTGAGGAGCAGGGTCCTGCGCTCGCCGTCCAGGTCGGCGACCTGGAGGTCGGAGACCGGGCCCCAGGGCAGTTTCCGGCCGGGGGAGCCGTCGGGGGTGACCTTGTAGGCCCAGGTGAAGTAGGAGAAGGGCTCGCCGTGCGAGGCGACCGCCAGGATGTCGCTCGCCCCCTCCTTGTCGGGCGGTGTCCACCCGGTCACCTGGGTGTCCGGGCTGCCCCAGTGGGTCAGTCGCCGTTCCGGGCCGCCGTCCGCCGGGACCAGGTGGATCTCGGGGACCAGGCTGCGCCAGCTCGTGTACGCGACGAGGGCGCCGTCGGGCGAGAAGCGGGGGTGCCCCACCTTCGTACGGTCCACGGTGAGCCGCCAGGCTCTGCCGGGTCCGTCCAGAGGGGCCAGCCAGAGGTCGTCCTCGGCCACGAAGCACAGCAGGTCACCGTTGATGTGGGGCATGCGCAGATAGCTCACCTCCCCATGCTTTTCCCGTGGATGGGCCGGGGCAACTCGTACAAAACCATCAGTAAGCGCACCCGCGTGACCCACGACACGTACGAAACGGTTTCGTTTCGCTCAGTCTCTGCGCTACATTCGTCATGTACGAAACCGTGTCGTTCGCAGTGAGCGGGAGAAGGTGGGAGTCATGGCTGAGGTCGCAACGGCGCGTCGCAGTCGTATCACCCCCGAGCGTGAGGCCGAGCTCTACGAGGCCGTCCTCGACCTGCTGCGCGAAGTCGGCTACGACGCCCTCACCATGGACGCGGTCGCGGCGCGCACCAAGTCCAGCAAGGCCACGCTCTACCGCCAGTGGGGCGGCAAGCCGCAGCTCGTCGTCAAGGCGATCCGGGCGAGCAAGCCCGGCGGCTCCTTCGCCGACGCCGACACCGGAACGCTCCGGGGCGACCTGCACGCCCACCTGGAGCACTCGGACGACTGCCAGATGGAACAGAACGCCGCGCTGATGCGGGGTCTGGCCATGGCGGTGCACAACAACCCCGACCTCCTGCGGGAGTTCCGGGAACAGCTCATCGAGCCGGAGATGTCGGAGCTCCGTCGTGTGCTGCAGCGTGCGATCGACCGGGGTGAGATCCGCGAGGACTGCCCCGCCCTCGACTACGTGGTGCACATGATGATCGGGGCGTTCGTCACCCGAGGTCTCATCGAGGACCGGCCGCCCACCCAGGCCTTCCTCCGTTCGTACATGGACGCCGTGGTCCTCCCCGCCCTCGGCGTGCCCGCAAGCTGAACAACCTCCCCAGCAAGCCCCCACCTGACGTCACCGCTCACGTCGCCGGGCTGATCCCCCCTGCCCTGAACACCCCACCGACATGACCGGGAGTACGCCTCCGTGGCCACGTTTCTCTATCGCCTGGGCCGTCTGGCCTTCCGGCGACGCCACTTCGTCGCCCTGATCTGGGTGGCCCTGCTGACGCTCGCCGGCGTCGGCGCCGCCTCCGCGCCCGCCGCGGGCAACAGCTCCTTCTCCATCCCCGGGACCGAGGCCCAGAAGGCCTTCGACCTCCTGGAGGAACGATTCCCCGGTTCCAGTGCCGACGGCGCGACCGCCCGGGTCGTCTTCCAGGCGCCCGACGGACAGAAGCTCAAGGCCGCCGACAACAAGGCCGCCGTCGAGCAGGCCGTGAAGGAACTGGGCACCGGCTCCGAGGTCGTCTCCGTGACTGACCCCTTCAAGACGAACTCCGTCTCGAAGGACGGCACCGTGGGCTACGCCCAGGTCCGCTACGAGGTCTCCGGCATGGAGCTCGAGGACTCCTCCAAGGAGGCCCTGGAGCACACCGCCGACGAGGCCCGCGAGAGCGGTCTGACCGTCGAGATCGGCGGTGACGCGCTCCAGGCCACGCCCGAGACCGGGTCCACCGAGATCATCGGCATCGCGGTCGCCGCCGTCGTCCTCGTCATCACCCTGGGCTCCCTGGTCGCGGCCGGACTGCCACTGCTGACGGCCATCATCGGCGTGGGCATCGGCGTCTCGACGATCACCGCCCTCGCCAACGCGCTGGACCTGGGCTCCACCACCTCCACGCTCGCGATGATGATCGGCCTCGCGGTCGGCATCGACTACGCCCTCTTCATCGTCTCCCGCTACCGCGCCGAACTGGCCGAGGGCCGGGACCGCGAGGAGGCCGTCGGCCGGGCCGTCGGCACGGCGGGCTCCGCGGTGGTCTTCGCCGGCCTCACCGTCGTCATCGCGCTGGTGGGCCTGTCGGTCGTCAACATCCCGATGCTGACGAAGATGGGCATCGCGGCGGCCGGCACGGTCGTCATCGCGGTCCTGATCGCCCTCACCATGATCCCGGCGCTGCTCGGGTACGCGGGCCGCAAGGTCCAGCCGGCGGGCGGGAAGAGCAAGCTGTTCGGCCGGGGCGGGAAGTCCGCCGACGCCTCGCCGCAGAAGCCCAACATGGGCACCCGCTGGGCCAGCTTCGTGGTCCGCCGCCCGGTGGCCGTGCTGCTCTTCGGCGTCATCGGCCTCGGCGCCGCCGCCGTCCCGGTCACCTCGCTGGAACTGGGCCTGCCCGACGACGGCTCCCAGCCCACCTCCACCACCCAGCGCCGCGCCTACGACCTGCTCTCCGAGGGCTTCGGGCCCGGCTTCAACGGCCCCCTGATGGTGGTCGGCGACGCCAAGGGCAGCGACGACCCCAAGGGCGCCGCGACCGAGGTGGCCGACGAGATCGAGGGCCTCAAGGGCGTCGTGACGGTCACGCCCGCGACCTTCAACAAGGCCGGGGACACCTTCACCATCACCGTGATCCCCGACTCCAAGCCCTCCTCGACCCAGACCGAGGACCTGGTCCACGCCATCCGTGACGCCGGTGCGGACATCAAGGCCGGCACGGACACCGAGGTGCTGGTCAGCGGCACCACGGCGATGAACATCGACTTCTCGCAGAAGATGAACGACGCGCTGATCCCGTATCTGGCGCTCGTGGTGGGCCTCGCCTTCCTGCTGCTGATCGCGGTGTTCCGCTCGATCCTGGTCCCGCTGAAGGCGGCCCTCGGCTTCCTGCTCAGCGTGCTCGCCGCGCTCGGCGCCGTGGTCGCGGTCTTCCAGTGGGGCTGGCTGTCCGGCCTGATGGGTGTGGAGGAGACCGGCCCGATCATGTCGATGATGCCGATCTTCATGGTCGGCGTGGTCTTCGGTCTCGCGATGGACTACGAGGTCTTCCTCGTGACCCGGATGCGCGAGGCGTACGTCCACGGCGAGACGCCCGGCCAGGCCGTGGTCACCGGCTTCAAGCACGGCGCGCGGGTGGTCACCGCGGCCGCCGTGATCATGATGGCGGTCTTCGCCGGCTTCATCGGCTCCTCCGAATCGATGGTCAAGATGATCGGCTTCGGCCTCGCGGTCGCCGTCTTCTTCGACGCCTTCGTGGTCCGCATGGCCATCGTTCCGGCGGTGCTGGCGCTGCTCGGCAAGAAGGCCTGGTGGCTGCCGAGGTGGCTGGACCGCGCGCTGCCCAACGTCGACGTCGAGGGCGAGGGCCTGCGCGCCGCGTCCGAGGCGCGGGCGGCGAAGGAGGAGGAAGACGGGGACAAGGAGCTGGTACGCGCCTGACGTACCGCTTCCGACAAGACCAGCCGGTGAGGGCCAACGTGGGGACGGTGGCGCCCTCACCGGCTGTTCCCTGTCCCGAAAGCCGTTCGCGTGCGCGGTACACCCACCGCTAGCGTGCGGTGCATGACCTCTACCGAGTCCGCAGCCCACCCCCGCTTCGCCGCGGCCCTCACCGAGCTGGGCCTGGACGAGCTGAACGCCGGGATCCGCCGCTTCCCGGAGGCGACCCGCACGGCCGAGGAGGCCGCCGCGGCGATCGGCTGCGAGCTGAGCCAGATCTGCAAGTCCCTGATCTTCGCCGCGGACGGCGAGCCGGTGCTGGTCCTCATGGACGGCGCCTCCCGCGTCGACATGGAACGGGTCCGCGCGGAACTCGGCGCCGAGAAGGTGACCCGGCCCAAGGCGGACGTCGTACGGGAGACCACCGGGTACGCCATCGGCGGCGTGCCGCCCTTCGGGCACCGTACGAGGACGCGGGTGCTGGCCGACCGGTCGCTGCTCGACCACGACGTGGTGTGGGCCGCGGCGGGGACGCCGTACACCGTCTTCCCGATGGAGCCCAAGGCCCTGATCGCCCATGCCGGCGCCACCGTGGTGGACGTGCGCGAACGCACCGCGTGACGCCGCTGGTCGCCACGGCCGTCCTGCTCGCCGCGGTCACCCACGCCGGCTGGAACGCCCTCGCGCACCGCATCCCCGACAAGCTCGTCGGTTTCGCCCTGATCTCGGGCGGCGGAATGCTGATCGGCCTCGCCGCCGTGCCGTTCACCGCCTTCCCGGCGGCCGGGGCGTGGCCGTACCTGCTCGCCTCGGCGGCCGTTCACATCGCGTACTACGCCCTGCTGATGCGGTCGTTCCGGCTCGGCGACTTCGGCCAGGCGTATCCGATCGCGCGCGGCACGGCACCCCTGGTGGTGACGGTCCTCGCCGCGCTCTTCGCGCACGAGGTGCCCGACGGCTGGGCCGCCGCCGGGATCGCGGTGTCCTGCGCCGGCCTCACCGGGGTCGCGCTGTGGGGGCTGCGCGGGCACCGGCCGAACTGGGCGGCGATCGCCGCGGCCCTCGCGACCGGCCTGACCATAGCCGCGTACACGGTCGTCGACGGCCTCGGCGTCCGCGCGGCGGGCACCTCCCTGGGCTACATCGCGTGGCTGATGGCGGCTCAGGGGTCGGTGCTCCCGCTGTACGCGCTGTACCGGTGGCGGGGCGAGACTCTGGCGCGGCTACGGCCCTTCGCCACGCTCGGCCTGCTCGGCGGACTGCTGTCGGTGCTCGCGTACGCCCTCGTTCTGTGGGCCCAGACCCGGGCGGCCCTGGCACCGATCGCCGCGCTGAGGGAGTCCTCGATCATCGTGGGCGCGGTGATCGGTGCGGTGTTCTTCAAGGAGCGGTTCGGAGCGCCGCGCGTCGTGGCCGCGGCGCTGCTGGTGCTGGGCATCGGGCTGATGCTGCGAGCGGGGTAGGGCACAGCGGTGGTGCGGAGCATGGCTGGAGGAGCACCCTGGAAGGAGGTGTTCCGGAGGTGATCGTCATGATGCACACCGCAGTGGGATGGCACGTCGAGCTCGAGTTCCAGGAGGACCAGACACACACGCGGGCAGCGGCGATGGTACGGCTGCCCGACGGCACCGAGGTACGGGCTCAGGGTCACGCGAGCCGCCACCACACCGACGCGAATCAGCCACGGGTCGGGGAGGAGATAGCGGCGGCGCGGGCCTTGAACGAACTCGCCATGCAGATGCTGACCAAGGCGCACAGCGAGATCGACCAGGCCTCGGGGCGCACGTCGCACCCGATCCACGTGTAAGTAGCGCACGCCGAGACGCGGGGCGCGTGGACGTGTCTACGCGCCCCGCGTGAGCGCCTCTCGTACCGCCCGTACCAGCGCCTGCGCGCGCGGGTCCGCCGTCACGCTCTTGCGGAAGCCGTTGGTGACGTAGCCGAAGGCGATGCCCGAGTCGGGGTCGGCGAAGCCGAGCGCGCCGCCGCGGCCGGGGTGGCCGAAGGAGGTGGGGGAGAACAGCGGGGACGCGCTGCCGTGCAGCATGTAGCCGAGCCCGAAGCGCGTGCCCACGACCAGCACCCGGTCCGGACCCGCGGACTGCTCGCCCCGGGCCAGTTCGACCGTCCCGGGGGTGAACAGCCGCCGTCCGCCGTCGACTTCGCCGATCAGCGAGGCGTAGACGCGGGCCAGGCCGTCCGCGGTGGCGATGCCGTTGGAGGCGGGCAGGGCCGCGGCGCGGTACGCCGGGTCGTTCTCGTCGGGCAGCGGCGTGATCGCGGCGAAGGCGCGGCGGGTCAGGGAGTCCGGGTCGGCGTAGGCGTCGGAGACGGCCCGCTTGGGGCGGGTGCGCAGGCCGCCGGCGGCCTCAGGTCCCTCGACCTTGCCCACCCGGCCCACCCGCGGTGCCACGGCGTCCGGGAGTCCCAGCCAGAAGTCGGCGCCCACGGGCCCGGCGATCTCCTCGGCGATCCACTCACCGATCGTCCGCCCGGTGACCCGGCGCACCAGTTCCGCGGTCAGCCAGCTGTACGTCTGCGCGTGATAGCCGTGCGCGGTGCCCGGCTCCCACGCGGGCGCCTGCGCGGCGACCGCCTCCGCGCCGAGTACGGGATCGGCCGCCTGCTCGGGCGTGAGCGGCCGGTCCAGCACCGGCACCCCGGCCCGGTGCGCGAGGACGTGCCGGACGAGCGTGTGCTCCTTGCCGGCCGCCTTGAACTCCGGCCACCACCGGCCGACCGGCGCGTCGAGGTCCAGCTCCCCGCGCTGATGAAGCAACAGGAGTACGGCGGCGGCCACGCCCTTGGTCGCCGAGCGCACGATCTGCGCGGTGCCGCGCTCCCACGGCGCCGTTCCGTCGACGTCCCGGGTGCCGCCCCACAGGTTTACGACCCGGTGGCCGTCCCGGTAGACGGCGACCGAGGCACCCCGGTCCCCGAGCGCCTCGAAGTTCCGCCGGAACGCCTCCCTGACCGGCTCGAAGCCCTCGGCCACTGTGCCGTTCACGTCCACGCCCGTACTCCTCTACGCCCCGCTCGGTGCTGGTGCCTCCCCTTCACCCAAGCAGGATCGTCACATCGATGTTCCCGCGGGTGGCGTTCGAGTACGGGCAGACGTCGTGCGCCGCGTCCACCAGCTTCGCCGCGAGGTCCGCGTCGAGGACCGGCAGGGACACGCTCAGCGCCACCGCGAGGCCGTAGCCGCGGTGCTTGTTGGGGCCGATGCCGACCTTCGCCGCGACCGTGGAGCCGGTCAGGTCGTAGCCCTCGCGGTTGCCGACGAGGATCAGGGCGTTGTGGAAGCAGGAGCTGTACCCGGCCGCGAAGAGCTGTTCGGGGTTGGTGCCGTTGCCGTCGCCGCCGAGCTCCGGCGGCATCGCCACCTTCAGCTCGATCTGCCCGTCCTGGCTGGTCACATAGCCGTCCCGGCCGCCGTGCGCGGTGGCCTCCGCGACGTACATGATCTTTGTGGGACGGGTGTCGACAGCGGTGTCGTCGGTCATGGTCGGCCTCCCCCGGATTTGCTTGCGCACGAGTACATCGTGCACAAGGTACTGGCCGGTAGGGGTGAGGGTGCGGGCAGGGGTGGCAACCGCGGGTAACCCCCGGTGGCAACCGCGGGGCAAGCCCGGCGCGGGGAGTGGGTTCGGGCCCGTGAAGATCAGCGTGCGCGGTCTGCCGCAGCCTGCGCCCTCTCCGTGAGCCGCCACAGCTCCTCGCGCAACCGCGCGACCTCAGGCCCGTCGAGCTCCGTGGCCGCGAGCAGGGCGCCGGGTACACGCGCCGCGCGCTCCCTCAGTTCCTCCGCGCGCCCCGTGCACGCCACGAGCACCGAGCGCTCGTCGCCCGTCGCGCGCTCCCGGCGTACGAGCCCCGCGCCCTCCAGCCGCTTGAGCAACGGCGACACCGTGCCGTAGTCCAGCCGCAGCGCCCCCGCCAGCTCCTTCACCGTCGTCTCGCCCCGCTCCCACAGCACCAGCAGGACCAGGTACTGCGGATACGTGAGACCGAGTTCGTCGAGCAGCGGCCGGTACGCGGCCGTCACCGCGCGCTGGGCGGCGTACAGCGCGAAGCACAGCTGCTCGTCGAGCAGCGGGGACCCGGCGGCGCGACCGTTCTCGTCGTCTCTCACGCGCCCATTGTCACGGACGGCCCGGAGCCGCCGGCACCGAACGCGGGTCGAAGCCGAAGGGCAGCTCGAGCCGGTGCGCGCGCATCAGCTCCTCGTCCGCGAGCAGTTCGCCCGTCCTGCCGTCCGCGGCGATCACGCCCTCGCTGAGGACCAGCGACCGCGGGCACAGCTCCAGGGCGTAGGGCAGATCGTGCGTGACCATCAGGACGGTCACGTCCAAGGAGCGCAGGATGTCGGCCAGTTCACGGCGTGAGGCGGGGTCCAGGTTGGAGGACGGCTCGTCCAGGACCAGGATCTCCGGCTCCATGGCCAGCACGGTCGCCACCGCCACCCGGCGGCGCTGCCCGAACGACAGATGGTGCGGCGGCCGTTCCTTGAACTCCGCCATGCCGACCCGGGCCAGCGCCCGGTCCACCCGCTCCTCCAGCTCGGCCCCCTTCAGCCCGGCCGCCGCCGGACCGAACGCCACGTCCTCGCGGACCGTCGGCATGAAGAGCTGGTCGTCGGGGTCCTGGAAGACGATGCCGACCTTGCGCCGGATCTCCGCCATGTGCGCGCGCCCCACGGGCAGTCCCGCGACCTTCACCGTGCCGGTGCCGCCGGTGAGGATGCCGTTGAGGTGCAGCACGAGCGTCGTCTTGCCGGCGCCGTTCGGGCCGAGCAGCGCGACGCGCTCGCCGCGCCCGACGGAGAAGTCCACGCCGAACAGGGCCTGGTGGCCGTCGGGGTAGGCGAAGGCGAGGCCGGAGACCTCCAGAGAAGCAGTCACAGCGTCCATCCCAGCAGACATACGACGAGGGCGGCGAAGGGGAGGGCGAGGGCGTACGTCCACTGCGCCCGGGACGCGGTCACCTCGTCGATGACCGGCATGGCACCGGCGTACCCGCGGCTGACCATCGCCAGGTGGACGCGCTCGCCGCGTTCGTAGGAGCGGATGAACAGCGCGCCCGCCGACTTCGCGAGCACCCCCCAGTGCCGTACGCCCCGCGCCTCGAACCCGCGTGACTCGCGCGCGATCCGCATGCGCCGCATCTCGTCGGTGATGACATCGCCGTAGCGGATCATGAAGGACGCGATCTGCACCAGCAGCGGCGGGAGCTTCAGGCGCTGGAGGCCCAGCAGGAGTTCCCGCAGTTCGGTCGTGGAGGCCAGCAGCACGGAGGCGGCGACGCCGAGGGTGCCCTTGGCGAGCACGTTCCACGCGCCCCACAGGCCGCTGACGCTCAGGGACATGCCGAGGACGTCGACCCGTTCGCCCTCCGCCACGAACGGCATCAGCACCGCGAACGCGACGAACGGCACCTCGATCAACAGTCGCTTGAGCAGGAAACCGGCGGGCACGCGCGCGACGGAGGCGACGACCGCGAGCAGGACGGCGTACAGCCCGAACGCCCACATCGCCTCGCGCGGGGTCGACACCACGACCACCACGAACGCGAACGTGGCGGCGAGCTTGGTGTGCGGCGGCAGACCGTGCACGGGCGAGTGCCCGTGCCGGTACAGCCGGTGCGCGTGCCCCGCGCCCACGTCAGATACTCGTGTTGGCGGGCGAGGCGGACGAGCCCGACGAGGCGTCCTCCGGCGTACGCCGACGGCGCACGGCCCAGAACACCGCGCTTCCCGCGACGACCGTGACCCCGACGCCGATGACGCCCGCCAGCCCCCCGGACAGGCGGGCGTCGTCCACGTCCTTCACGCCGTAGTCCGCCAGCGGCGAATCGGCGTAGGCGTGCTCCTCGGCCTTCTTGTCGATGCCGTTGTCGGTCGCGACCTTCTCCAGGCCGTCCGGGTCGGCGGAGGCGTAGAAGCTGACGAAGCCGGCGAGGACGAGCGAGGTGACCAGGCCGGTGATCCACAGCCCGCGGCGGGAGGTGCGCGCCGCGACGGGCGCCGTGCGCGCCCCCTCGGGCTCGTCGTCCCGCGCCGGTGCGTCGACCAGCTCGCCGTTCACGCGCAGCCGCAGGCGCTGACGCAGGTCGCGCGCGCCGTACACGAGATCCGGGCGCACCGCGATCACCGCGCCCACCGTCAGCGCCGTGATCGCCGCCTCGCCGATGCCGATCAGGATGTGCACGCCGACCATCGCGCCGGCGACCTTGCCGATCGAGACGTCGGTGGTGCCGCCGATGGCGTACATGAGCGTGAAGGCGAGGGCTGCCGCCGGCACCGAGAACAGCGCGGCGACGAAGGACGCGACGGTCACCGAGCGGCGGGTGCGCGGCAGGATCTTCACCAGGCCGCGGAAGAGGCCGTAGGCGACGACCGTCGTCACGACCGCCATGTTGGTGATGTTCACGCCGAGCGCGGTCAGACCGCCGTCGGCGAAGAGGATGCCCTGCATCAGCAGGACCACCGACACGCACAGCACGCCGGTATAGGGGCCGACAAGGATCGCGGCGAGGGCGCCGCCGAGCAGATGGCCGCTGGTCCCCGCCGCGACGGGGAAGTTCAGCATCTGCACCGCGAAGATGAACGCGGCCACCAGGCCGGCCAGCGGGGCGGTGCGTTCGTCGAGCTCGCGGCGCGCGCCGCGCAGGCTCACGGCGACCGCGGCCGCGGCGACCGCTCCGGTCGCGACCGAGGTGGGGGCGTCTATGAATCCGTCAGGCACATGCACCGTTCGATCATAGTGGCTTGTTGCGAACGGTTTGCAAGAGCGTGTGACCGAAAAGAACCGGCGCAGGGTCTCCGGCCCGAGAAGCGCCCGGCGCGAAATATGCGACATTGGAGGGAAAGCGGATTTACAGCTTTCATACAGGTCGCTGAGCGTAAGGGGCCTTCCGATGTCCGTAGTCGAGCAGTACGCACGAGCCCACATCGTCACGGACACCGACGTCCGCGTACAGGAAGACCGCGACGCCGTCCCCGTGGTCCTTCGCTACGACCCCGATCTGGATCCCCGCGCGGTGCGGTTCGGGCTGCCCGGGGCGCACGAGTGGACGTGCGACCGGTCGCTGCTGGAACAGGGACTGCGCGCCCCGGCCGGCAGCGGTGAGGTACGGGTCTGGCCGTGCGGCCGGGTCCAGGCGGTGGTGGAGTTCCACTCCGCGCAGGGCGTCTCGGTCGTGCAGTTCGACAGCAAGGCACTGCTGCGCTTCCTGCGCCGTACCTACATAGCCGCCGCCGAACCCGTACGCGGCTGAACCCGCCCGGGACCGAGCGCCCGGCCTCAGCCCCCCACCTTCAGCAGTGCCGCCACGATCGGCCCCGCCGTCTCGCCGCCGTGGCCGCCCGCCTGGACGACCCCGGCCGCGGCGAGGTCGCCCCGGTACGCGGTGAACCAGCCGTTCGGCTTCTTCTGCCCGTCGACCTCCGCCGAGCCGGTCTTCGCGCCGACGTCCCCACCCACCCCGGACATCGCCTCGGCCGCCGTACCGTAGGCCGCCGTGTAGGCCATCAGCTCGCGCAGCTGGGACAGCGTGCCGGCGGACATCGTGCGCGCGGCGGTCGCCAGCTCGCGGCCGTCCACGTCGGGCGAGACCAGGTAGGGCTGGTGGAAGACGCCCGACTTCACGGTCGCCGAGACCGACGCCATGTTCAGCGGGTTCATCCGCACCCCGCCCTGCCCGATCAGCTCGGCCGCCATCTGCGCCTGCGACTGCACCGGGACCGCGCCGTCGAAGGTGGAGACGCCCACGGACCAGTTGTTCAGGCCGAGTCCGAACACCTGCTGGGCCTGCTCGGTCAGGCTGTCGTCGTCGAGCTCGGGCGCCTGGCTGATGAAGGCGGTGTTGCAGGAGCGGGCGAAGCTCGCCTTGAAGGTGCCGCCCTTGATCAGGAACTTGTCGTCGTTCTGGAACTTCCAGCCGCCGTAGGTGAAGTACTTCGGGCACGGGTGCGCCTCGTTCGCCGACGCGAGCCCCTTCTCGATCAGCAGCGAGGAGGTGATGACCTTCATCGTGGAGCCGGGCGCGAGGGAGCCCTGGAAGGCGGTGTTGAAGCCCTTGGACGCGTTGGCCACGGCCAGGATCTCGCCGGTCGAGGGACGCAGCACCACCACGGAGGAGCGCGCCTTCTTGGCGACCTGCTCCTCGGCGGCGGCCTGGAGGGTCGGGTTCAGCGTCGTCTTCACCGTGCCCGGGGTGCCCTCGCTCAGCTCCAGCAGCGTCTTGTCCGCCGACTTGGAGCCCTTGCCGCGCACCACGCGCAGCTCGATGCCCGCCTTGCCGCCGGCCGTCTTGCCGTACTTCTCGCGCAGTCCGTCCAGGACCGTGCCCAGCGAGGGGTACTTCGCGGCCGTCAACTCGCCGCCGTCCCGGTCGAGCGCCTTCACCGGCGGGGTCCCGGACTCGCCGGTGACCAGGGTGTCGCCGTCCTTGAGGTCGGGGTGGACGACGGAGGGGGCCCACTGGACGACCGGCTCGCCGTCGCCCTCGCGCCGTACGACGGTCAGCGCGCTGTCGTAGGCCAGCGGCTCGCTCAGCTTCTCGTACGTCACCGTGCCCTTGACGGCGAAGGGGACCTTGGCGCCGGCCGGGGTGCCCGCGGCCAGGGTGACGCCTTTGACGTGGGCGTCCTTGGTGTAGCCGGTGAGCAGCTTCTTCGCGGCCGCCGCGTCGTCCGTGGCCGCCGCCGCCCCGGCGGTGTCGCCCTGCTGCCAGGCGGTGAGGAAGGCCCGGGACGCGCCGGCGACCTCCTTCGCGGAGAGCGGGCCGGTCTTGACCGTGTCCGCCTTCTCGTTGGCGGCCGCGTTCTGCGTGCGGTCCTCGTCGCCGTACAGCGCCCAGCCGGCGATCCCGGCGCCCGCGACGACGACCACGGCGACCGCCCCGCCGACCAGTACGGCGGGACTCGTCCTCCGTCGCTCGGCGACGCGCCTTCTCTTGCCCACAGCCTTCGCTCCTCCGCGAATTCCCCAGGGTCCCCGTTGCCCTCGACCATCCAACGACGGCACCACCCTAGAGTCCCGTCCTGAGCGCGTGACTTCAGCCACCCGCGGCGTACGGGCCGCACCTCCCGAGCGCGGCGCCGTCAGCCACCGACCGCGCGCACGGGCCGTACGTCCCGCGCGGGGACGCCGTCAGTCACCGACCGCGCGCACGGGCCGTACCTCCCGCGCGGAGCGCGTCAGCCGCCCGCCGCCAGTACGGCCCGTACGATCGGGCCCGCCGCCTCGCCGCCGCGGCCGCCCGAGACGCTCATCGCCGAGGCGGCGACGTCGTTCCGGAAGCCCGTGAACCAGCTGTTGGCGGCCTTGCCGTCGACCTCGGCGGAGCCGGTCTTGGCGCCTATGTCGCCGCCGAGCCCGGACATCACCTGCTGGGCCGTGCCCTGGGTCGCGGTGAGCCGCATCATCTGCTTGAGCTGGGACGCGGTGTTCGCCGACAGGCCCTGGGCGGTGGCCAGTTCGCGGCCGTCCAGGTCGGGGGAGACGAGATAGGGCTGGCGGAAGGTTCCCGTGATCGCGGTGGCCGTGACGGACGCCATGTTCAGCGGGCTCATCTGGACCTGGCCCTGGCCGATGGCGTTGGCCGCGCGGTCCGGGCCCGCGGAGGCGGGCACGCTGCCGTCGAAGGAGATGATGCCGGTCTTCCAGTCGTCCTTGCCGAGCCCGAACCGCTCCTGCGCCTCCGCCATGAGCGAGGCGTCGGTCAGCGGCTTCTCGTCGACGAGCTTGATGAACCCGGTGTTGCAGGACCGCATGAACGTGTCCGCCAGGGTGGCGCTCTCGTTGGCGACCAGGCCCGGCAGGTTCTTGAAGGTCTGGCTCTGCCAGGTGGCGGTGTCCGGGCAGGGCGCGGGGCTGTTCATCGAGGCGACACCGTTGTCGATGAGCATGGCCGCGGTGACGATCTTCATCGTGGAGCCGGGCGCGACCCGCCCCTCGAAGGCGGCGTTGAACGCGTCCTCGCGGTGGTTGGCGACCGCCAGCACCTCGCCCGTGCTCGGCTTGACGGCGACGACGGAGGACTCGGCGTACTGCTTGACCGCCTGCTCGGCCGCCGCCTGCACGCCCGCGCTCAGCGTGGTGCGCAGCTTGCCCGGCTCGCCCTCGGCGAGCGTGAGCAGCGGGGTGTCGGCGGCGCCCTCGGCCGCGTGCCGGATCACCAGCTCGACGCCGGGAGAGCCCCCGGCCTTGTCGCCGTACCGGTCGCGCAGGGTGTCCAGGACCGGCCCGAGCGAGGGGTACTTCGCCTTCGTCAGCACCTGCCCGTCGCGGTCCACGGCCTCGATGGGCGGGCTCGCCGACTCGCCGGTGACCAGGGTGTCGTCCTTCTTCAGCTCCGGATGGACCACGGCCGGGTCCCAGTCGACCAGCGCCCGCCCGGAGGTCTTCCCGCGCACCACCTTCAGCTCGCTGTCGTAGCGCAGCGGTTTCGTCTTCCCGTCGTACGACACCTTCGCCGCGACCGAGAAGGGCACGACCCCGCCGTTCGCCTTCCCCGGCGTGATCCTCACGTCGGTGATGTGCGCGTTCTCGCCGTACGCGGTCAGCAGCGGCTCGGCGGACTGCGCGAAGTCCGTGTACGAGGCCGCCTCAGCGGCCTGACCCTTCTCCCAGGCCGCGAAGAACTTCCCCGAGGTCTCCTCGACCTCGTCCCCGCTGGGCGGCCCGGTCTTCACTTCCGCCGGTCCGCCTCCGTCACCGCTGACCGCGGACACGATGTTGTAGGCGCCGTACCCGGCACCGCCCACCATCACCGCGAACACTCCGCCGATGACGGCGGCCTTCACCCCCTTGCCCATTGGGCTGTCCCCTCCCCGTTTCCCCATTGGTCCTTCGCACTGTAAGGGGAGGCTGTGACAAGGGAGACGGGAGTTTCCCGATCGTTAGACCCAGGTATCCAGCCACATCCGTGAACGCCAGTCGTCCATCGGGATCGACGTGCCGGTGTACAGGGGCCAGAAGTAGATGAAGTTCCAGGCGATCAGCAGCACCAGGACGCCCGCGCCGGTCGCGCCCGCGACCCGGCGGGTCTCGCTGGATCCCGGTGGTCCGACGATCGCGCCGAGCAGCATCGCGACGGCCAGGCACAGGAAGGGCAGGAAGACGACGGCGTAGAAGAAGAAGATCGTCCGCTCCTGGAAGAAGAACCAGGGCAGATAGCCGGCCACGACGGCACAGGCGATGGCGCCCGCGCGCCAGTCGCGGCGGAAGAACCAGCGCCACAGCACGTACAGCAGGGCGAAGCAGGCCACCCACCACAGCAGGGGCGTGCCGATCGCCAGCACCTCGCGCGCGCACTTCTCGCCCGCGTCGGCGGGGCAGCCGTCCTTGCCGGGCGCGGGGGACTCGTAGAAGTACGACACCGGGCGGCCGGTGACGATCCAGCTCCAGGGGTTGGACTCGTAGGTGTGCGGGGAGCTGAGGCCGACATGGAAGTCGTACACCTGGTGCTCGTAGTGCCACAGGCTGCGCCACCAGTCCGGGAACAGCCACGACCAGTCGCTGTGCTTGCCGTCGGTGGCGGCCCAGTCGCGGTAGTAGCCGCCGGAACCGTCGGTGGCGGAGAGGATCCAGCCGGTCCAGGACGCGATGTAGGTGACGATCGCCACCGGCACGGTGGCGACGAAGGCCAGGCCCAGGTCGTGCTTGAGCACCGCGAGGTGCGGGTGGCGGGCGCCCGCCACCCGGCGCGAGCCGACGTCCCACAGGACCGTGAGCAGGCCGAACGCGGCCAGGAAGTACAGGCCGTTCCACTTGGTGCCGATGGCCAGGCCCAGCATCAGGCCCGCCGCCCAGCGCCATGGACGCCACCCCAGGGACAGGGTCTCGGCGATGTGCGCGTCGGGGCGGACCCGGCCGTCCGCGTCCACGGGCAGCGCCGCCGCCAGCCTCTCGCGCGCCTTGTCGCGGTCGATCACGAGACAGCAGAACGCGGCCAGCACGAAGAACATCAGCACGCCGTCGAGCAGGGCGGTCCGGCTCATCACGAAGTGCAGTCCGTCCACCGCCATCAGCGCGCCCGCTAGACAGCCGAGGAAGGTCGAGCGGAAGATCCGGCGGCCGATCCGGCACAGCATCAGCACCGACAGCGTGCCGAGCAGCGCGGTCATGAACCGCCAGCCGAACGGATCGAACCCGAAGATCAGCTCGCCCAGCCCGATGACGTACTTGCCGACCGGCGGATGCACGACGTACGCCGCGTCCGAGGGGATGTCGACCTTGTCGCCCAGGGACAGCACCAGGTCGTTGGCGTTCTTGTCCCAGTTGACCTCGAAGCCGCGGTGGACGAGCGCCCACGCGTCCTTGGCGTAGTACGTCTCATCGAATATCACCGCCTTGGGGCTGCCCAGGTTCCAGAACCGCAGCACGCCCGCGAACAGCGTGACCAGGAGCGGACCGCCCCAGCCCGACCAGCGCACCAGCCGCTCGGCGAGCGTCGGCGGCAGGCCGATCAGCGTCCACACGCGCGTGCCGGGCCGTACGTACGGGGGCACCAGGCGGTCGCGGACGTCGGTTCTGGGCCCCGCCGGGTATCCGAAGCGGCGCAGCCGCTGCTGCCACGAGGGCCGCTGGTCCTGCGGCGCCTTGCCCTGCCGGGTGTCCGTGGAGTCCATGGACGAGGCTGTACTGGTCACCGCGCCATCGTAGGGAACCCTTCTGTGGGAGTCCCGCGCATGGCGCCTGCGAGGATGGAAACGTGACAGGAACCCTTGTTTTGGCAGGCACCCCGATCGGCGACATCGCGGACGCCCCGCCGAGGCTGGCCGAGGAGCTGGCCGGCGCGGACGTGATCGCCGCCGAGGACACCCGGCGGCTGCGCCGGCTGACCCAGGCGCTGGGCGTGACGCCCAAGGGCCGGGTGGTGTCGTACTTCGAGGGCAACGAGTCCGCCCGTACGCCCGAACTCGTCGACGAGCTGCTCGGCGGCGCGCGCGTGCTGCTCGTCACGGACGCGGGCATGCCGTCGGTGTCCGATCCCGGGTACCGGCTGGTCGCCGCGGCCGTCGAGAAGGACATCAAGGTCACCGCCGTACCCGGCCCCTCCGCCGTCCTGACGGCGCTCGCGCTGTCCGGGCTGCCCGTGGACCGGTTCTGCTTCGAGGGGTTCCTCCCGCGCAAGGCCGGTGAGCGGCTCTCGCGGCTGCGGGAGGTCGCCGGGGAGCGGCGCACGCTCGTCTACTTCGAGGCCCCGCACCGGCTCGACGACACCCTCGCCGCCATGGCCGAGGCGTTCGGGCCCGAGCGGCGGGCCGCGGTGTGCCGGGAGCTGACCAAGACGTACGAGGAGGTCAAGCGCGGCCCGCTCGGCGAACTGGCCGAGTGGGCGGCCGAGGGCGTGCGCGGGGAGATCACCGTCGTCGTCGAGGGCGCGCCGGAGAAGGGCCCCGAGGAGATCGGGCCCGAGGAGCTGGTCGCCCGGGTGCGGGTGCGCGAGGAGGCGGGGGAGCGGCGCAAGGAGGCCATCGCGGCGGTCGCGGTGGAGGCGGGGCTGCCGAAACGGGTGGTGTTCGACGCGGTGGTGGCGGCGAAGAGCCGCTGACCTGTCCGGGGCCGCTCGCCATGCCGGGGTAAAGCGGTCGGGGTGTTTCGGCAAGGAACGTCCAAGGCGATGCCAACAGTGCACAGCTCGCGTGCATTCGTCCCGGCCGAGGAGTCCACTGACGACAGGGGCGCGACCCGCCCCGTCAGCGGACCAACTGGAGCCGGCATGAGTGACACCGCAGGACAGATCCGCCTCCGCACCGCGGCGACCCCCGTCGTCCACGAGTCGTATTCCTTCGCCTGCATGCGCTGCGGGCACGGCTGGGAACAGTCGTACGAGATCGAGCACCACACGGACGCCGACGGGCAGGAGTTCGTCCTGTACGTGGCGGACGGCCGGGTCGTCCCCTCCCCGCTTGGCCGACCCACCTGCCAGAACTGCGACGGCACTGTCGTACGGCTCCTGCGCGCGGGCCAGGTCTCGTCGGTGCGCGAAGCACAGCGGGCGCACGGGCCGGACGGGGAACGGCACCACTGGCACCTGTCCGGGCTCCTCCACCCCTTCCAGCGCCGGGCGAGCTGACATGCGGGGCGTGCCCCTTTCGTAGGATCGGGGCATGCCTTCCTCCAGCTCCAGCTCCAGCTCCAGCGACCGCGACAAGAACGCGGCGCCGCCGCTCCCGGAGCCCCTGCGGGTGCCGGTCGCCGACTCCCACACCCACCTCGACATGCAGTCCGGGACGGTGGAGGAAGCGCTGGCGAAGGCGGCGTCGGTCGGCGTGACGACCGTGGTGCAGGTCGGCTGCGACGTGCGCGGCTCCCGGTGGGCGGCGGACACGGCCGCGGCGCACGACAACGTCCACGCGGCCGTCGCCCTGCACCCCAACGAGGCCCCGCGCATCGTCCACGGCGACCCCGACGGCTGGTCCCGGCAGGGGGCGCGCGAGCCGGGCGGGGACGCCGGACTCGATTCGGCGCTCGCGGAGATAGACGGGCTGGCGGCGCTGGGGCACGTGAAGGCCGTCGGCGAGACGGGCCTGGACTACTTCCGCACCGGCGACGAGGGCAAGGAGGCGCAGGAGCGCTCCTTCCGCGCCCACATCGAGATCGCCAAGCGGCACGGCAAGGCGCTGGTCATCCACGACCGCGACGCCCACGCGGACGTGCTGCGGGTGCTGAAGGAGGAGGGCGCCCCCGAGCGGACCGTCTTCCACTGCTACTCCGGCGACGCCGAGATGGCGGAGATCTGCGCCCGCGCCGGATACTTCATGTCCTTCGCCGGCAACGTCACCTTCAAGAACGCCCAGAACCTGCGGGACGCGGTGGCCGTGGCCCCGCTGGAACTGCTCCTGGTGGAGACCGACGCGCCCTTCCTGACCCCGGCGCCCTACCGCGGACGGCCCAACGCCCCCTATCTCATTCCGGTCACGGTGCGCGCGATGGCCGCCGTGCGCGGGATCGACGAGGACGCGCTGGCGACGGCGCTCGGCGCGAACACGGCACGCGCCTTCGGCTACTGAGGCCGGGCTCCCCGCCCGGGGCCCGGACCCCGCTCGGTCACCTCGTGTAGTCGCGTCGCTTTGGAGAGTGACACTCGCTCCGCTAGGTTCTGGGGGCCCGATCGGGACCCCTCTGGCCCTCTGGAGCGTGGCGACGTTGAGCAGCAACTCGCAGTACGAGACGTACGAGGCGTACGACACGCCTGTGGCGTACGGCGGCCTCGACGCGCCCCCCGGTGATCTGCACAGCGCGGAGACGTGGGGGTACGGGGTGGCCGCCGGGGCCGGCGCCCTCGAGCAGCCGTACGCGGACACGTACCGGCCGGCGTACGAGGAGGCGGCGCGAGAAGACGGGGCGCTCGCGTCCGGTGCGCGCGCCGGAGGAGGGCGGCGGGGCGCACGCCGGAGGAAGGCGCGGTACGCCGGGGGCATGGACCGCCCCGTGCGCCGACTGCTGCCGCAGGCGCTGGTCGTCGCGTTCCTCGCGGGCGGCACCTCCGCCTTCGTGGCCAAGGACAAGGCGATCGAGCTCAGCGTCGACGGCCGGCCGCGCACCCTGCACACCTTCGCCGACGACGTGACCGAGCTGCTCGCGCAGGAAGGCGTCGAGGTGGGGACCCACGACGTGGTCACGCCCGCCCCCGGCACGGAACTCACCAGCGGCGACGAGATCGAGGTGCGCTACGGGCGCCCGGTCCGGCTCACGCTCGACGGCCAGCGGTACGAGGTGTGGACGACGGGGCGCACGGTGGAGGAGGCGCTCGCGCAGTGGGGCGTGCGTGCGGAGGGGGCGTACCTGTCGGCCGCGCGCTCCCTGCGGATCGGGCGCGCCGGGATCGCCCTGGACGTGCGGACCGAGCGCTCGGTGACGGTCACGGCGGACGGCAGGGCCCGCACCGTGCGCACCAACGCGGCCACCGTGGGCGAGGTGGTCGAGGAGGCCGGGATCACCCTGCGCGGCCAGGACACCACCTCCGTCCCGGCCGCGAGCTTCCCGCGCGACGGACAGACGGTCACCGTGCTGCGGATCACCGGTACCAAGGAGGTCCGCGAGGAGGAGATCCCCTTCGACGTCTCGCGCACCGAGGACCCGTCGCTGTTCCGGGGCACTGAGGTCGTCGAGCGCGCCGGACAGTCCGGGCTGCGCCGGATCACGTACTCCCTGGTCACCGTCAACGGCGTCCGGCAGAAGCCGCGGCGGATCCGGACGGAGGTCGTGCGCGAGCCGCGGACCCAGGTGGTGAAGGTGGGCACGAAGCCCATGCCGGCCTCCGTGCAGGGCGCCGACCATCTGAACTGGCAGGGGCTCGCGGCATGCGAGTCGGGCGGCCGCCCCGGCGCGGTGGACCCCTCGGGGACGTACGGCGGCCTGTACCAGTTCGACACGCAGACCTGGCGCAGCCTCGGCGGAAGCGGCCGCCCCCAGGACGCCCCGCCCGCGGAACAGACCCTCCGCGCGAAGAAGCTGTACGTGCAGCGGGGAGCGAGCCCCTGGCCGCACTGCGGGGCCCGGCTGCGGGGGTGAGGGGCGCCTGCCCGCGGCCCGTACCCTTGTCCCGTGAGCACCAGCCCCGCCCCCGACGCCCTTCTGGGCCCCGCCGACGTCCGTGAGCTCGCGGAGGTGCTCGGTGTACGGCCCACCAAGCAGCGCGGCCAGAACTTCGTGATCGACGCGAACACCGTGCGGCGCATCGTCCGGACCGCCGACGTGCGGCCCGAGGACGTCGTCGTGGAGGTCGGCCCCGGGCTCGGCTCGCTCACCCTCGCGCTGCTGGAGGTGGCCGACCGGGTCACCGCCGTCGAGATCGACGACGTCCTCGCCGGCGCCCTGCCCGCCACCGTCGCCGCCCGCATGCCGGAGCGCGCCGAGCGGTTCGCGCTGGTCCACTCCGACGCCATGCACGTCACCGAGCTGCCGGGCCCCGCCCCGACCGCCCTGGTGGCGAACCTGCCGTACAACGTCGCCGTACCGGTGCTGCTGCACATGCTCGCCACCTTCCCCAGCATCGAGCGCACGCTCGTGATGGTGCAGGCCGAGGTCGCCGACCGGCTCGCCGCGGCGCCCGGTTCGAAGGTGTACGGCGTGCCGTCGGTGAAGGCGAACTGGTACGCCGAGGTCAAGCGGGCCGGCGCCATCGGCCGCAATGTCTTCTGGCCGGCGCCGAACGTCGACAGCGGCCTGGTGTCCCTGGTCCGCCGGACCGAGCCGGTCAGCACCACCGCCTCCAAGCAGGAGGTGTTCGCCGTCGTCGACGCCGCGTTCGCGCAGCGGCGCAAGACGCTCAGGGCCGCCCTCGCCGGGTGGGCCGGTTCCGCCCCGGCCGCCGAGGCGGCGCTCGTCGCGGCGGGCGTCTCGCCGCAGGCGCGCGGGGAGTCCCTGACGGTCGAGGAGTTCGCGCGGATCGCGGAGCACAAGGAGCCCGGTCAGTGAGCGTCACCGTACGCGTCCCCGCCAAGGTCAACGTCCAGCTCGGGGTGGGCGCGGCCCGCCCCGACGGCTTCCACGACCTGGCCAACGTCTTCCTCGCGGTCGGCCTGTACGACGAGGTCACCGCGACCACGTCGGCGGGCGGCCCCCGGGTCACCTGCGAGGGGCCCGACGCCGCCCAGGTCCCCCTCGACGGCACGAACCTCGCCGTGCGCGCCGCCGAGGCGCTCGCCGCGCGGTACGGCATCCGCCCGGACGTGCATCTGCACATCACCAAGGACATCCCCGTCGCCGGCGGCATGGCGGGCGGCAGCGCGGACGGCGCCGGCGCCCTGCTCGCCTGCGACACGCTGTGGGGCACGCGGGCCTCCCGGGAGGAACTGCTCGACATCTGCGCCGAGCTGGGCAGCGACGTGCCGTTCAGCCTGGTGGGCGGGGCCGCGCTCGGCACCGGGCGGGGCGAGAAGCTGCGCGCGCTGGAGACCGGCGGGGCCTTCCACTGGGTGTTCGCGATGGCCTCGCGCGGGCTGTCGACGCCGGCCGTGTTCCGTGAGTTCGACCGGCTGGCCGAAGGGCTGGACATCCCCGAGCCGGTCGCCTCCGAGGAACTCCTCGGCGCGCTGGCCGAGGGCGACCCGGACGCGCTCGCCGCGGCCGTCTCCAACGACCTCCAGCCCGCCGCGCTCTCCCTCTTCCCCGAACTGGCCGACACCCTCGCCGCCGGACGGGCGGCCGGGGCGCTCGCCGGACTGGTCTCCGGTTCCGGCCCGACGACGGCGTTCCTGGCGCGGGACCCGGAGTCGGCAGCGAAGGTGGCCGAGGCGCTGCGGTCGTCCGGCACCTGCCGGGCGGTGCGGGTGGCGACGGGCCCCGCGCCGGGCGCCACGGTGGTGTCCTCGTAGGCAGCGGCCCGCTGATTCCGGCGCCGGGGCCGGGCCGGCACCGGCGCGGACTACCCTGGAGGGTCGATCGATCCCCCTGGGCAGGAGAGAAATGGCCGTCAATCTGGTCAATGTCGAGAACGTCAGCAAGGTGTACGGCACCCGTGCCCTGCTCGACGGTGTCTCCCTCGGCGTCTCCGAAGGGGATCGGATCGGGGTCGTCGGCCGCAACGGCGACGGCAAGACCACCCTGATCCGGATGCTCGCCAAGCAGGAGGAGGCCGACACCGGCCGGGTCACGCACTCCGGCGGACTGCGCCTCGGCGTCCTCACCCAGCACGACTCCCTCGACCCGAACGCCACCGTGCGGCACGAGGTCATCCGGGACATGGCCGACCACGAGTGGGCGGGCAACGCCAAGGTCAGGGACGTGCTGACCGGGCTCTTCGGCGGCCTGGACCTGCCCGGCTTCCCCCAGGGCCTGGACACCGTCATCGCCCCGCTCTCCGGCGGTGAGCGCCGCCGTATCGCGCTCGCCAAGCTGCTCATCGAGGAACAGGACCTGATCGTCCTCGACGAGCCGACCAACCACCTCGACGTGGAGGGCATCTCCTGGCTCGCCCAACACCTGCGCGAGCGGCGCTCCGCGCTGGTCTGCGTGACCCACGACCGCTGGTTCCTGGACCAGGTCTGCACACGCATGTGGGACGTGCAGAAGGGCGATGTGTACGAGTACGAGGGCGGCTACTCGGACTACGTCTTCGCCCGCGCGGAGCGGGAGCGGATCGCGGCCACCGAGGAGACCAAGCGGCAGAACCTCGTCCGCAAGGAGCTGGCCTGGCTGCGCCGCGGCGCCCCCGCGCGGACGTCGAAGCCGCGCTTCCGGGTGGAGGCCGCGAACGAGCTGATCAAGGACGTGCCGCCGCCCCGGGACAGCAGCGAGCTGATGAAGTTCGCCTCCTCCCGGCTCGGCAAGACGGTCTTCGACCTGGAGGACGTGACCGTCCAGGCGGGCCCCAAGGTGCTGCTCAAGCACGTCACCTGGCAGCTCGGCCCGGGCGACCGCATCGGCCTCGTCGGCGTCAACGGCGCGGGCAAGACCTCCCTGCTGCGGGCCATGGCCGAGGCGGCGCGCACGGAGGGCGAGGCGCAGCCCGCGGGGGGCCGGATCGGCGTGGGCAGGACCGTCAAGCTCGCCTATCTCTCCCAGGAGGTCGGCGAACTCGACCCGAACCTGCGGGTCCTGGAGGCCGTGCAGCGGGTGCGGGAGCGCGTCGACCTCGGCAAGGGGCGCGAGATGACGGCCGGACAGCTGTGCGAGACGTTCGGCTTCAACAAGGAGAAGCAGTGGACGCCGGTCGGCGACCTGTCCGGTGGTGAGCGGCGCCGGCTCCAGCTGCTGCGGCTGCTCATGGACGAGCCGAACGTGCTCTTCCTCGACGAGCCCACCAACGACCTCGACATCGAGACCCTGACCCAGCTGGAGGACGTGCTCGACGGCTGGCCCGGCTCGATGATCGTGATCTCCCACGACCGGTTCTTCGTGGAGCGGACGACCGACCGGGTCTTCGCGCTCCTCGGCGACGCCACGCTGCGGATGCTCCCGCGCGGGATCGACGAGTACATCGAGCGGCGCCACCGCATGGAGGAGGCGGCGGCCGCCGCCGCTGCCCCGGCCGTCGAGAAGGCCTCCGAGCGGACCGAGAAGAGCGCCGCCGACCAGCGCGCCGCCAAGAAGGAGCTGCAGAAGATCGAGCGTCAGCTCGACAAGGTCTCCGAGAAGGAGACCAGGCTGCACGCCCAAATCGCCGAGAACGCAACAGACTTCGCGAAGGTCGCGGAACTGGACGCGGAGCTGCGGGAGTTGTCGGGCCAGCGCGAGGAACTGGAGCTGCGCTGGCTGGAACTGGCGGAGGACGCGTAAGCGGTGGTGAAGGGCGCGTGAAGGCGCGTAACAGCGGTATCACGGGCCGGTCGTCCCTTGGGAACAGGGGTTGACCGGCCCGGTGGGTTGTCGGCCCCGAGTGATAGAAAGGGCCGTCTGAGAACCGTCTGAGAACAACGGGTGTGGCGGAAACGCAGCGCCACAGAGCGCGGCGCCACATCGGTCACAAGGGGGAACCGCTGATGAGCCAGCCGCCCAGCCAGCCGCCGAACGGCGGCTTCGGCGCGCCGCAGGACCCGCCGCCGCAGGGAGGTTTCGGCGCACCACAGCCGCCGCAACAGCCCCCGGCCCAGCCGCCTCAGGCGCCCCCGCAGCCCCCGCAGACGCCGCCGTCCGGCGCCCCCCAGCCCGGGTACGGCTACCCGCAGCAGCAGCCGGGCCCGTACGCCCAGCCCGGCCCGTACGGCGGACAGCCCGGACCCTACGGCGCCCCGGCCGCCCCCGGCCCCTACGGCCGGCCCCAGCAGCCCGGCCCGTACGGCCAGCAGCCCGGTTACGGCTACCCGCAGCAGCCGCAGTACCCCGGCCAGCCCCAGTACCCGGGCGCGCCCACCCCGCCGTCCGGTTCGCGCAACCCCTTCAAGGGCAAGCCCGCGCTGGTCATCGGCGCCGCCGTGGCGGCACTGCTCGTCATAGGCGGCACGGTGTTCGCGGTGGCCGGCGGTGACGACGGCGGCGGCAAGAAGAAGAAGCCGGTCGCGCAGAAGAGTGACGACCCCAAGGCCTCCGACGACCCGGTGAACCCCGGGGACGGCAGCGGCGACGGCGGCGAGGACCCGGAGAACCTCAACGAGGGCCGCAAGGCCGGCGAGGCGAAGGTGCTCTGGTACAAGTCGGCGCCCGACGCGCCCGGTTCCGGCGCAGACGCACCCGGCATGTGGATCACCGACAAGACGGCGGTGAAGGCGGCGTACAAGCAGGTCTTCGCCTACAGCGTCGGCGACGGCACCCCGGCCTGGGACGCGCTCACGCTCCCGCAGAAGATCTGCGCGGTCACCCCGCAGAAGACGGCCGACGACAAGGTCGTCATCGCGTACATGAGCGGCAGCAGCGACCGCGCCGAGTGCAACCAGCTCCAGGAACTCGACCTGAACACGGGCGAGAAGGGCTGGACGGCCGAGGTCGCCGACGGCGAACTCTTCGACTCCACGCTCCAGATCGAGCTGTCCATCACGGGCGACACGCTGATGGTGGGCCGCTCGCAGTCCGGGACGGCGTACGACGTCACGACCGGCAAGAAGAAGTGGGACAAGAAGAAGTACGGCGACTCCTGCTTCCCGGCCGCCTTCGCGGGCGGCGAGAAGCTGGTCGCCGTGTCGTCCTGCGGCGCGGGCGGCAACAACGAGCACGACGAGGTCCAGGAGCTCGACCCGAAGACCGGCAAGGTCAAGTGGACCTGGAAGCCCGACAAGGGCTGGCGGGTCGGGAAGATCTACTCCCTGAACCCGGTCGTGGTGTACAGCACCAACGAGGACAAGAACGCGTGGAACATCTCCACGCTGGGCTCCGGCGGCACCATCGCCTCGCAGGTCGACGTCGACGAGAGCTTCTCTCCCGAGTGCGGCTGGGCCGTCCTCCAGCGCGACCTCCGGGGCTGCACCGGCGTGGCCTCCGACGGCAAGACGCTCTACCTGCCCACCGAGGCCACCACCGGCGCCAACGAGATCGTCGCGATCAGCCTGGCGAACGGCAAGGAGAAGTGGCGGGTGAAGTCGCCGCTCGAGGAGTCGATGATGCCCCTGAAGGTCGAGGGCGGAAAGCTCATCGCCTACGTCAAGCCGGGCTGGGAGACGGGCGGCCAGGTCGTGTCGATCGCGACCACGGGCAGCGACCACAAGCCGGTGAAGCTCCTGCAGAACCCGGCGGGCACCGCCGACATCGAGGACAGCTTCTACTCCGGGGCCTACGACTGGATCGACGGCCGCTTCTACCTGTCGACCACGCGGCTGTCCGGCAGCGACGAGACGAAGGAGAAGCTGATGCTCGCCTTCGGCAACTAGCCGGGCAAGTGAGCCACTCCCCGGTCCCGTTCGTCCCGAGCCGTCCCCCCTCCGAGGTATTCACGCCATGACCACCCCTCCGCCTCCGCCCAACCAGCCCCCGCCCGGGGGAGGTTTCGGCCCGCCCCAGGGCCAGCCGCAGGACCAGCCCCAGGGGCAGCCGCAGGACCAGCCCCAGGGGCAGCCGCAGCAGCCGCCCCAGCAGTCCGGCTTCGGCCCGCCCCAGCCGCCCGCCCAGCAGGGAGGTTTCGGCGCCCCGCAACAGCCCGGCCAGCAGGGAGGTTTCGGCGCCCCCCAGGCACCGCAGCAGCCCCCGGCCCAGCCCCCGCAGCCCCCGCAGGGCTACGGCTACCCGCAGACGCCCCCGCAGCAGCCCGCGGGCTACGGCTACCCCCAGGCGCCGCAGCAGCCCCAGCCGCCGCAGGGCTACGGCTACCCGGGCCAGCCGCCCACCCCGCCGTACGGCCAGCAGCCCGGCTACGGCTACCCGCAGCAGCCGCAGTACCCCGGTCAGCCGCAGCCGGGTCAGCCCGGCGGCGGCCGGAAGATCAACGCGCAGCTGGCGATCATCGTGGCCGCCGTCGTGGCCATCGCCCTGATCGTCGGCGGCGGCATCTGGTACGCCGGTTCCAGTGACGACGGCGGCAAGGACGACACCGCGAACTCCAGCGGCGGCACCGGCGGGGACAAGGGAGGCGACACCGGGGGCACCGGTGGCGACACCGGCGGCACCACCTCCGGCAAGGCCGTGGAGAAGGCGCCCGCCGACCCCAACTCCGAGGTCCTCTTCCAGGTCCCGGCGCCCAAGGTGAAGGACGGCACGACGGTCCCCACGGTCGGCTCCTGGCTCACGGACGAGGTGTACGCCAAGACCGGCGTCGCCGAGATCGTCGGCTACGACCTCGACAAGGGCACCGAGCTGTGGACGGTCAAGCTCCCCGGCCCGGTCTGCCAGGGCAGCAACCACGCCACCGCCGACGGCAAGACGGCGATCACGTACCAGCCGAAGATGCCCACGAAGGCCAACCCCTCCTACGGCTGCAGCCAGGTCGCCGGGATCGACCTCGCGACCGGCAAGAAGCTGTGGACCAAGACGGTGGAGAGCGGCACCCAGCCGATCAGCTTCGACAACGTCACCGTCAGCGCGAACACCGTGGCCGTCGGCAGCACCAGCGGCGGCGCCGCGTTCGACATCGCCTCCGGCAAGCAGCTGTGGGCGCCGAAGCCGACCGACACCTGCTACGACGCCGGCTACGGCGGCGGCCCCAAGCTGGTCGCGGTGCGCAAGTGCGGTCAGTACGGCGAGCGCCAGCTGCACATCCAGACCATCGACCCGAAGTCCGGGAAGGTGATCTCGGAGTACAAGATGGGCAGCGGTATCGAGTACGCCAGCGTGATCTCCACCGAGCCGCTGGTCGTCGCCGCCGACGTCGGTGACTCCGCCGGGGACGGCAGCGGGGTCTCCGACTTCTTCTCCATCGACAACAAGACCGGCAAGCTGCGCACCCGGATCTCCGCCCCGGGCGAGCAGTACGGCGCGACCTGCGACGGCATCACCAAGGTCGAGGAGTGCCGGCAGATCGCGGTGGGCAACGACCGGATCTACCTGCCCACCGAGAAGCACGAGGGCACCGGCGAGTACAGCGACACCAACGAGATCGTCGCCATCGACCTGGCCACCGGCAAGCAGACCGGGCAGCGGGCCGACGCGGGCGACGACTACGAGCTCGTGCCGCTGCGCATGGACGGCCCGAACCTGATCGCGTACAAGCGCGGGCCCTACGACAAGGGCGGCCAGGTCGTGTCCATCGACGGGAGCTCCTTCAAGGAGACGAAGCTGATGGAGAACCCCGCCACCGAGTCCGTCATGGACGTGGAGCGGAGCATGCTGCCGGACTACGCGGAGATCCTGTACGGCCAGGGCCGGCTGTTCATGTCCGACGTCTACGCCAGCGAGCTCGGCGGCACCGGCGAGGAGGAGTACCTCGTGATCGCCTTCGGCGCGAAGTAGCCGCTCGAACGCCTGTGGCCACGGCCCCGTCCCTGTTCAGGGGCGGGGCCGTGCACTTACCGCTCATCACCCTCGAATGAGAGGATTTTCGGCGATCCGGGGCAGTTCTCTCCTGTAGGGGGAGCGCAACGTCGAACAAGCGTGTAGCTTCCGGGGGCATCCACGGGGTGCGCCTCGGTGATGTTGTGGGGATCCATTGGGGGGACTGGGGGGTTGCTCGATGGGAGTGCGGCTCATGGTGGTCGACGACCACCGATTGCTGGCCGAGGCGTTGGCCTCGGCGCTGAAACTGAGGGGGCACCGGGTACTGGCGGCGGCGGCACCGGCCGCGGGGGCGGCCGAGCTGGTGATCACGCGGGCGCCGGAGGTGTGCCTGCTGGGGACGGCGACACCGGCCGAGCCGGGGATGTTCGACCCGGTCGTGAAGATCAAGCGGGAGCGTCCGCAGGTGGCGGTGCTGGTCCTCGGTCCCGTGCCGAGCCCGCGGGGGATCGCGGCGGCGTTCGCGGCGGGGGCGTCCGGCTATGTCCGGCACGACGAGCGCATCGAGGGGGTGGAACGAGCGATCATGAAGGCGCGGGCGGGCGAGGCGGCGGTGGCCCCGCAACTGCTCCAGGGGGCCTTCAGCGAGTTGCTCAACCCGGCGGCCCAGCCGGACGACGAGGGCCAGCGGCTGCTGCACATGCTGACGCCCCGGGAGGTGGAGGTCCTGGTCCGGGTCGCCGACGGCGAGGACACCCGGCTGATCGCGGCCGGCATGGGCATCGCCCCCTCCACGGCCCGGACCCATGTGCAGCGGGTGCTCATGAAGCTGGGCGTCGGCTCCCGTCTGGAGGCGGCGGCCCTGGCGGCGCGCACCGGCCTGCTGGACCGGGCGGGACCCGTTCCGCAGGAGCCGCGCGGGCCGGAGTCCTGAGCCGCGTCAGCTCAGGACGGCCAGGCCCGCCCAGAAGAGCAGGCCGAAGGCCGTGAACCCGGCCACGACGAGCAGGAAGAGGAGCACCACGATCGTGAGGAGCGGCCACGCGCACCCCTTGCCCGGCGGCCGCTCCTCCGCGTCCCCCTCCTCGCCGGTCACGCGCTCTCCCCGGCGTCGCCGCGCCGGCCCCGCTCGGCCAGCCGGAGGCCGAGGTCGCTGACCTCGTCCACGTGGCCGAGCTTGTCGGGGTTGACGACGGAGTGGATGGCCCGGACGCGGCCGTCGACGATGTCGAGGGCCATGACGCCGACCAGGCGGTCCTCGGCGTCGTAGGCCATGGCGCCGGGCTGGCCGTTGACCTCGGTGGGCCGCAGCCGTACGCCGAGCCGGGCGGTGGTGGACATGCCGTGGGCGAAGGTGCGGGCCACCTGTGCCGCGCCGCTGATCACGCGGCCCCAGGCCGGCACCCTGCCGCCGCCGTCGCCGTGCAGGGTGACGTCCTCGGTCAGCAGCGCTTCCAGGGCCGGGAGGTCGCCCCGCTCGGCGGCGGCGAAGAAGCGCTGGGCGAGCTCGTCCCGTTGGCGTCTGGAGGCGTGATAGCGCGGGCGCCGGTCGTGGAGCCGGCCGCGGGCCCGGGAGACCAGGTGCCGGGCGCTGTCCACGTCGGTGTCGAGGATCTCGGCGACCTCCGGATACGGGTAGTCGAACACCTCGCGCAGCAGGAACGCGGCCCGCTGGTGCGGTGACAGGCTCTCCAGCAGGACCAGGAAGGCCAGCGACAGGGAGTCGGCGGTCTCGGCCGCCTCGGCCGGGGTCGGACCGGTGACCAGGGGCTCGGGCAGCCACTCACCGACGTAGCTCTCCCGTCGTACCCGCGCCGAGCGGAGCTGGTCGATGGCGAGCCGGGTGGTCAGGGTGGCGAGGTACGCCCGGGGCGAGGTGATCGGCTCGTGGCGCTCCAGGGTCTGGTGCATCCGCAGGAACGCCTCCTGCACCACGTCCTCGGCCTCGCTGACGCTGCCGAGCATCCGGTAGGCGATCGCGAAGGCGCGCGGGCGCAGCTCGCCGTACAGGTCCGACACGGACATCGCGGGCTAGTCCATTCCCTCGGTGAAACCGGTGCGCCAGCTCGGATACCGAGGGGTCCAGTCCAGCTCGCGCCTGGCCTTCTCGCTGGAGATCCCCGGGGCCCGCGTCATCATATTCACCGCCGCCTTTCCGGCCAGTGCCCCGACCAGCCAGCCCGGGACGCGCCGGGGCGGCTTCGCGCCGAGCGCGCGGGCCAGGTACGGCAGCCACTCGTGCACGGGGGCGGGGTCGTCGTCGCCGACGTGGTAGATCCCGGGCCTGCCCCGCTCGATCGCCGCGACCGTGGCCGAGGCGGCGTCGACGATGTGGATCATCGACCAGACGCCGTCGCCGCTGCCGATGACCGGGAACTTCCGCCCCCGGATCTGCTCGCTCATCACCGCGTCCGGCGCGGAGCTGATGCCGGTGCCGGGGCCGTAGAAGCAGCCGTAGCGCAGGACGATGCCGTCGGCCCAGGTGATGCCGGTGACCGAGTCCTCGACGTGCCGCAGCGCGGCCACCCCGTCCGCCACGTCCTTCGGAGGGTTCGGTTCGAGCCCGCGGCCCTCGTCGACGACCATCGGGCCCCCGCGTGCCATCCACAGCGCGTTGCTCTGCGCCACGAACCGGCGGACGCCGACCGCGCGGGCCGCGGCGAGGAGATGGTCGGTGCCCTCGGTGCGCAGCCGGTTGGTGGCGGCGGCCATGGCCTTGACGTTCTTGAACTTCAGCGGCCCGCTCAGCGCGGTGAGCTGGTGGACGACGACCTCGGGTGCGGCCTTGGCGACCGCGTCGGCCACCGACTCGGGGTCGAGGGCGTCGACCACGGCGGGCTCGGCGCCGAGGGCGCGCAGGGCGTCGGCCTTGGCGGGTGAGCGGGTGGTGCCGACGACCTCGTGGCCGTGGGCCAGGAGCTGGGTGACGAGGTGGGTGCCGATGGCGCCGGACGCTCCGGCGACGAAGATCTTCATGGTGTCTCCCTTCCTCGAGAGCCGCGCGGTGCGGCGCTCACAAGAGAGACGAGGTGCCCCCGCACCGCATGAACGGCTGTGAGGCAGGTCACAGTGCGGGGGCCGGGTTCACTCCCCCCGCTTCTCCTCCGCCGGGGCCTCCGCCGCGGGCGGCGTGGGCGGCGGGGTCGGCCGCAGCTTCAGCCAGACCAGGAAGAAGATGCCGAGGAGCAGCATGCCGATGCCCGTCCACAGGTTGATGTAGACGCCCTCCGCCTTGTCCAGGTCCTCCTCGGAGGGGGAGATGCCGGCGATCGTGACGATCACGCCGTAGACGACGAACAACGCTCCGATGATGCGCCGCAGGTCGAAGATGCGGGCCGCGGTGGCCGACTGGGCCTGCAGTTCGCTGACTTCCCGCTGGACGTCCTCGTCGGAGTATCGGTGGTGTTCAGACATGGTCTCTCCATCCTCCCGCGATCAGAACGAGAACGGGATGTAGCAGGCGGCGGCCAGGATGATCGCGCCCCAGCCCAGCAGGGCGGGCTTGCGGTACCAGGCCTCGTCGCCGGGGGCCGGTGCCTCGGACATGCCGGGGGAGCGGGTGCCGTAGACCAGGCCCTGGAGTTCCTCGGCCGGCTTCGGCGCGGTGAACATCGACACGGCGAACATGACGACCGCGCCGGCCACGAACCCCACGATCGCGGAGACGAAGTTGGCGCCCTGGTCGGTGGGGATGTCGACGATGCCCTGCTTGTAGATCCAGAAGTAGTTGAGCATCGCGGCCACCGTGCCCGCGAGCAGACCCCAGAAACCGGACCTGGCCGAGGCCCGCTTCCAGAACATGCCGATGATGAAGACGACGAACATCGGGACGTTGAAGAAGGAGAACAGCGTCTGGAGGTAACTCATGATGTTCGAGAAGCTCGACGCCAGGAACGCGGTGCCCACGGAGGCGCAGACGCCGATCACGGTGATCAGACGGCCGAACTGCACGTAGTACGCGTCCTCGCGGCCCTTGACGACGTACCGCCCCCAGATGTCGTTGGTGAACACCGTGTTGAAGGACGAGACGTTGGCCGCCATGCCGGCCATGAAGGCCGCGAGCAGACCGGTGACCGCGATGCCGAGGACACCGTTGGGCAGCAGCTGTTCCATCAGGTACGGGATGGCGTCGTTGTACTGGTAGCCCGACTTCTCGGTGCCGAAGCCGGGGATCAGCGCCGCCGCCGTCAGGCCCGGGATCATCACCAGGAAGACGATGAAGATCTTCGGGTACGCGGCGATCAGCGGGGTGCGCTGGGCGGCGCTGAGGTTCTTCGCCGACAGCGCGCGCTGCACCTCCGCGAAGTTCGTCGTCCAGTACCCGAAGGACAGCACGAAGCCCAGGCCCAGCACGATCGTCAGCCAGTTGGCGCCGAGCGGGTTGTCGCTGCCGATGCCCGTGCCGCCCCAGGCGGTGGTGAAGTCGGCGCCGTGTGTCTTCGTGAGCGAATCCGTGAGGCCGTCCCAGCCGCCGACCTTCTTCAGGCCGAGCACCACGATCGGGATGAGGGCGGCGAGGATCACGAAGAACTGCAGGACCTCGTTGTAGATCGCGGAGGACAGACCGCCGAGGGTGATGTACGCCAGCACGAAGGCGCCCGCCACCACGATCGCCACCCACTGCGGCCAGCCCAGCAGCGCCTCGACGACGATCGCGAGGGCGTACAGGTTCACCCCGGAGATCAGGATGGCGGCGAAGGCGAACAGCGCCGAACTCAGCAGATGCGCCCACTTGTCGAAGCGCAGCAGCAGCATCTCGGGGACCGAGCGCACCTTCGACGTGTAGTAGAAGGGCATCATCACCAGGCCCAGGAAGACCATCGCCGGGATGGCGCCGATCCAGTACCAGTGCACGGTGTAGACGCCGTACTGCGCGCTGTTGGCGGCCATGCCGAGGATCTCGGTGGCGGCGAGGTTGGCGGAGATGAACGCGAGCCCGGTGATCCAGGCCGGCAGCGAGCGTCCCGAGAGGAAGAAGTCGAGGCTCGTCTTCACCGAGCGGCGGGCGGCGAAGCCGATGCCCAGCACGACGACGAAGTAGATGCCCAGGATCGTGTAGTCGAGCCAGTTGGTGGGGAGCCGTAGCTCGGCGGCCAGGAATGCGCCGTTCGTGGGGGTTTGCATTCCGTCATTGAACCCTTCTGGTGATGGGCTTTGTTGGATTCCGGTGTTGACTTGCTTGTCGAGTTATGGTTACTTGTGTTTGGTTATGTTTGAGTGAAGGAGCCTGGCGTGAAGAAGACCTCGACCCGGCTGGCCGACGGTCGCGAGCTGATCTACTTCGACCTCCGCGACGACGGCGTGCGGGACGCGGTCGACCGGCGGCCGCTGGAGCCCACCGTCACCACCTCCGAGGTCCGTCGGGATCCGCTGCTCGGCGACTCGGTCGCCATCGCCTCGCACCGGCAGGGGCGCACCTACCACCCGCCGGCCGACGAGTGCCCGCTGTGCCCCTCGCAGGGCGAGCGGCTGAGCGAGATCCCGGACTCCTCGTACGACGTCGTGGTCTTCGAGAACCGTTTCCCCTCGCTGGCCGGTGACTCCGGGCGCTGCGAGGTGGTCTGCTTCACCTCCGACCACGACGCCTCCTTCGCCGATCTGACCGAGGAACAGGCCCGGCTGGTGCTGGACGCCTGGACCGACCGCACTTCCGAGCTCTCCCATCTGCCCTCGGTGGAGCAGGTGTTCTGCTTCGAGAACCGCGGCGCCGAGATCGGTGTGACCCTCGGACACCCGCACGGGCAGATCTACGCCTACCCCTTCACCACCCCGCGCACCGCGCTGATGCTGCGGCAACTCGCGCAGCACAAGGAGGCCGCCGGCGGCGAGAACCTCTTCGACGCCGTCCTGGAGCGTGAACTCGACGATGAGCGGGTCGTCCTCGCGAGTGAACACTGGGTCGCGTTCGTGCCCCACGCCGCGCACTGGCCGTACGAGGTCCACCTGTACCCGCGCCGCCGGGTGCCGGATCTGCTCGCCCTCGACGAGGACGCGCGCTCAGAATTCCCCCAGGTTTATCTGGAACTCTTGAAGCGCTTCGACCGGATCTTCGGTGAAGGAGAACCGCCGACGCCCTACATCGCCGCCTGGCACCAGGCGCCGTTCGGGGCGCTGGAGGAGTTCGACGGCGTCGTCCGTGACGACTTCGCGCTTCACCTCGAGCTTTTCACCATTCGCCGCACCTCCGGCAAGCTGAAGTTTCTCGCGGGTTCCGAGTCCGGCATGAGCGTGTTCATCAACGACGTGCCGCCGGAGCGCGCGGCCGAGCGACTGCGAGAGGTATCGAGTTCATGAAGTACCTGGTGACAGGCGGGGCGGGTTACGTCGGCAGTGTGGTCGCCCAGCATCTGCTGGAGGCCGGGCACGAGGTCACCGTGCTCGACAACCTCTCCACGGGCTTCCGGGAGGGCGTCCCCGCGGGCGCGGTCTTCGTCGAGGGCGACATCCGCGACGCGGCGAAGTGGCTGGACTCCTCCTACGAGGCCGTGCTGCACTTCGCCGCCTCCTCCCAGGTCGGCGAGTCGGTGGTCAGGCCCGAGAAGTACTGGGACAACAACGTCGGCGGCACGATGGCCCTGCTCGCCGCCATGCGCGAGGCGGGCGTGCGCAAGCTGGTCTTCTCCTCCACGGCGGCCACCTACGGCGAGCCCGAGCAGGTCCCGATCGAGGAGAGCGCGCCGACGCGGCCCACCAACCCCTACGGCGCCTCCAAGCTCGCCGTCGACCACATGATCACCGGTGAGGCGAAGGCCCACGGCCTGGGCGCGGTGTCGCTGCGCTACTTCAACGTGGCCGGCGCCTACGGCGAGTTCGGCGAGCGCCACGACCCCGAGTCGCACCTCATCCCGCTGGTCCTCCAGGTCGCGCAGGGCCGCCGGGACGCCGTCTCGGTCTTCGGCGACGACTACCCGACGCCGGACGGCACCTGCGTCCGCGACTACATCCACGTCGCGGACCTGGCCGAGGCCCACCTGCTCGCGGTCCGGGCGGCCACCCCGGGCGAGCACCTGATCTGCAACCTCGGCAACGGCAACGGCTTCTCGGTGCGCGAGGTCGTCGAGACGGTCCGCGAGGTGACGGGGCACCCGATCCCCGAGGTCGTGGCCCCGCGCCGGGGCGGCGACCCGGCGGTCCTGGTGGCCTCCGCCGACGCGGCCCGCGAGAAGCTGGGCTGGAACCCGTCGCGCGCCGACCTCGCGGGGATCGTCGCGGACGCCTGGGAGTTCGCGCAGCGGCGCGACAAGTAGCACGCAGAAAGGTCAGGGTCAGGGGATGAGCGAGGCTGTCGCCGAGCGGTTCGAGGAGCTGTACGGGGCGGAGCCGGACGGGGTGTGGGCGGCTCCCGGCCGGGTCAACCTCATCGGTGAGCACACCGACTACAACGACGGCTTCGTCATGCCCTTCGCGCTGCCGCACACCGCGGTCGCCGCGGTGGCGCGGCGCACCGACGGCGTGCTGCGGCTGCACTCGGCCGACGTCGAGGGAGGGGTCGTCGAACTGCGCCTGGACGAGCTGGCCCCCGAGTCGGACAAGGGCTGGACGGCGTACCCGGCGGGCGTGGTGTGGGCGCTGCGCGAGGCCGGGCACACGGTCACCGGCGCCGACATCCACCTGGCCTCGACGGTCCCGGCGGGCGCGGGCCTGTCCTCCTCGGCCGCGCTGGAGGTCGTCGTCGCCCTCGCCCTGAACGACCTGTACGACCTGGGCCTGAAGCGCTGGCAGCTGGCCCGGCTGTGCCAGCGCGCGGAGAACGTCTACGTCGGCGCGCCGGTCGGCATCATGGACCAGACCGCCTCCGCCTGCTGCGAGGAGGGCCACGCCCTCTTCCTCGACACCCGGGACCTGTCCCAGAAGCAGATCCCCTTCGACCTCGCCGCCGAGGGCATGCGGCTGCTCGTCGTCGACACCCAGGTCAAGCACTCGCACAGCGAGGGCGAGTACGGCAAGCGCCGCGCGGGCTGCGAGAAGGGCGCCGCCCTGCTGGGCGTGGACGCGCTGCGCGATATCGCCTACGACGACCTGGACGCCGCCCTCGAACGGCTCGGGGACGAGGAGGAGGTGCGCCGTCTGGTGCGCCACGTCGTCACCGAGGACCAGCGCGTCGAACGGGTCGTGGCCCTGCTGGAGTCGGGCGAGACGCGGGCGATCGGCCCGGTCCTGGTGGAGGGGCACGCCTCCCTGCGCGACGACTTCCGGATCTCCTGCCCCGAACTGGACCTGGTCGTCGACACCGCCCTCGCCGCCGGCGCCCTGGGCGCCCGGATGACCGGCGGCGGCTTCGGCGGCTCGGCGATCGTGCTCGCGGAGGCGGCCGACGTGGACACCGTCACCAAGGCGGTCCAGGAGGCCTTCGCCGCCGCCGGCTTCACCGCGCCGCGCGTCTTCGAGGCGGTCCCGGCGCCGGGTGCCCGCCGCGTCAGCCGAACCGCTTGACCAGTGTGAACTCCGTGATCCCCGGCGGATAGTCGGGGATCACGCACACCACGTCGTACCCCTGCCGCTGATAGAACTCCGGCGCCTGGAAGTCCCACGTCTCCAGGCGTACGGCGGCACAGCCGCGTTCCTCGCGCGCCACCCGCTCCGCCTCGCCGAGCAGCCGCGAGCCGAGCCCGGCGCCGCGGTGGCGCTCGTCGACCCAGAGGTACGTCACCTGGAGCCAGGTCGCCCAGGTGTACCCGACGAGCCCGCCCGCCAGAGCGCCCGAGGCGTCCAGCATCCAGACGTGCAACGGGAGTTCGCGTTCCCCGGGGGTTCCGCGCAGCGCGCTGAGCACGGGGGAGGCCGCGGTGTTGGTGTCCCGCAGCCGGGCGCGAAGAAGATCGCGCCGCTCTTTGTCGACTTCTGTCTCCATTCGGAACATGCGGCACACGATAAACGCGTCAACGGGCCAGTTCTGCAAATTGCCTTCCGCTCAGGGCCCCCGCCCGTACTCTGATGAGCAGTGCCGGTGGGGGCCGGTGCTGATCAGGGGGCGAGACAGAGCGGGTACGACGCCCGCGGTGGGGGTACCAGTTCCTGCATGGCGGCGGCCGTGCGGCGGCGGCCTCCCCTGGGCGTCGTACCCGCGCAGGTCGTCGTTCACCGGACCAGTGGGGGTTTCAGTGGTTCGCATCCGAGTCCTGGTCGTCGACGACCACCGCATCTTCGCCGAGTCGCTCGCCGCCGCCCTGGCGGCCGAGCCCGACGTCGACGTCTCCGCCGCCGGCAGCGGCCCGGCTGCCCTGCGCAGCCTGGAGCGCGCGGCCGCCGAGGGGCGCCGGTTCGACGTGCTGCTCGTCGACGCCGACCTGGGAGGCGGGGTGCCGGGCATACGGCCGGCCGTGCCGGTGCAGGAAGTGGGGGAGGACGGCCTGGTCGACGGCATCTCCCTGGTCGCCGGGGTGCGTTCGGCGCAGCCCGGGGTGCGGATCGTGGTGCTCGCCGAGAAGGACGACCCGCGGCGGGCGGCACTGGCGTTGCAGGCCGGCGCGTCGGGCTGGGTGGCCAAGGACTGCTCGCTGTCCCGGCTGCTCACCGTCATCCGCGGGGTGCTACGCGAGGAGACGCATCTGCCGCCGGCCCTGCTCACGGGCGTCCTGCGCGAGCTGACCGCGGCACGCAAGCACCGCACCGAGAGCGAGCGGCTCGTGGAGTCGCTCACCCCGCGCGAGCGGGAGGTCCTGCGCTGCATGGTGGCGGGCCTGGGCCGCAAGGCGGTCGCCGAGCGCCTCTACCTCTCCCCGCACACCGTCCGCACCCACATGCAGAACGTCCTCGGCAAACTGGGCGTTCACAGCACCCTGGCCGCGGTGGCGCTGGCGCGCAGGGCGGGGGTGGGGCCGGTGGATCTGGCCGGGGATGTGGTGGAGCGGGGCGGGCAGTTGGCGTAGCGCCTCTTCGGGGCGCTTCTCAACCCGGGATGTTGTCGAACGGCGCCGTCAACTGCCGCAGCAACCCGGCCAGTTCACCCCGCTGCCCCCGCGACAGCTCCGCCAGGATCGCGCGTTCCTGGTCCAGCAGCCCGGCCAGGGCCTGGTCGGCTCGGTCGCGGCCCTCGTCGGTGAGGCGGACGAGTACGCCCCGCCGGTCGCTGGGGTCGGGGAGCCGCTCCACCAGGCCCTTCTTCGCCAGCCGGTCGATGCGGTTGGTCATCGTGCCGGAGGTGACCAGGGTCTGGGTCAGCAACTGCCCCGGGGAGAGCTGATACGGCGTGCCCGCGCGCCGGAGCGCGGTGAGCACGTCGAACTCCCAGGGCTCCAGACTGTGCTCGGCGAAGGCGAGCCGACGCGCGCGGTCCAGGTGCCGGGCCAGCCTGCTGACGCGGCTGAGTACTTCCAGTGGTTCCACGTCGAGGTCCGGGCGCTCCCGACGCCACGCCGCGACCAGCCGATCGACCTCGTCCTCCATGACGATCAGTGTAGTGGTTGTGTCGACGTGAAGTCTCTTGATGTCAAGCATCTTGATATGGAGGTAAATCTGCGGGAAGGTGGCGGTCATGACGACTCCCACCTGGGACCCGGCCCAGTACCTGCGTCACGCCGGCCACCGCGCCCGCCCCTTCACCGACCTCCTCGCCCGGATCCCCGACCTCCCCGGCGACCGTCCCCGCATCGCCGACCTGGGCTGCGGCCCCGGCAACGCCACCGCGCTCCTCGCGGACCGCTGGCCCACGGCACGCGTCACGGGCTACGACAACTCCCCCGAGATGCTCGCCCGCGCCGAGGCGCACGCCGGTCCCCACCTCGACTTCGCCCACGCCGACGTCCGCACCTGGGCGCCCGCGGAGCCGTACGACCTGATCGTCAGCAATGCCACGCTGCACTGGGTCCCGGACCACGCGGACCGCTTCGCGACCTGGATCGAGGGCCTCGCCCCCGGCGGCACCCTCGCCTTCCAGGTGCCCGGCAACTTCGACTCCCCGAGCCACCGCCTGATGCGCGAGCTCGCCCAGGCGCACGGCCTCACCGACGCTCTCCGGCACGACGGCGCCATCCTCACCCCGCAGGCCTATCTGGAACGCCTGACCGGCCTGGGCTGCGCGGCGGACGTCTGGGAGACGACATACATCCACCTGCTGACCGGCGAGGATCCGGTCCTGGACTGGGTGAAGGGCACGGGACTGCGGCCGGTGCTGACCGCGCTGGAGGACGACCCGGAGGCCAGGGAGGCGTTCGTGGAGGAGTACCGCGCGGCTCTGCGCGCCGCCTACCCGGCCGGAGCGCACGGCACCCCGTTCCCCTTCCGCCGCGTCTTCGCCGTGGCCCGCAAGGAGGCCTGATGATCACCGCGCTCGACCACGTCCAGCTCGCCGCACCGCCCGGCTCAGAGGACCGGCTGCGGACGTACTACGTCGATGTCCTCGGCATGACCGAGATCCCCAAGCCGCCGACGCTCGCCGCGAGAGGATGGTGCTGAGCGCGCTCCGTCGGAAGGGCTCGGTGGTTTTGCCGTCGGCTGCGGCGCCGTCGTGGCTGGTCGCGCAGTTCCCCGCGCCCCTTGGGGCGTTTGACGAACGGGAGTGGACCTCGCCAGGCCCGTTCAGGCCTTGCGGCGCCCTATGAGGTGTGGCTTGGCCTCCAGGCCGTCCAGGCCGTGCCAGGCCAGGTTCACCAGATGGGCCGCGACCTCGGCCTTCTTCGGCTTGCGGACGTCCAGCCACCACTGACCGGTCAGCGCGACCATGCCGACCAGGGCCTGGGCGTAGAGCGGGGCCAGCTTGGGGTCGAAGCCCCGGCTCTTGAACTCCCGGCCCAGGATGTCCTCCACCTGGGTGGCGATGTCCGAGATCAGCGAGGCGAAGGAACCCGTGGACTGGGGGATGGGGGAGTCGCGGACCAGGATCCGGAAGCCGTCCGTGTTCTCCTCGATGTAGTCCAGGAGGGCGAACGCGGCCTGTTCGCACAGCTCGCGGGGGTGGCCCGCCGTCAGGGAACTCGTCACCATGTCCAGCAGGCGCCGCATCTCGCGGTCCACCACCACCGCGTACAGGCCCTCCTTGCCGCCGAAGTGCTCGTACACCACCGGCTTCGAGACGCCCGCCTTCGCGGCGATCTCCTCCACCGACGTGCCCTCGAAGCCCTTCGCGGCGAAGAGGGTGCGACCGATCTCCAGCAACTGCTGGCGGCGCTCCGCACCGGTCATCCGGGTGCGACGCGCGCGCCGCGGCTTCTCGTTGCTCGGGGTACTGCTGGAGTCGGTCGCCACGGCGTCAATCATGCCGCCTTCGCGGCCTTCGCCCCCCGCCGGGAGCCGTCTTCCCCGGTGTTCCGGCGGGAATCGATACGCGAGCGTGACGGCCAGCGCACGTCGTACGCCCAGCCGAGCTGCTCGCACCAGCGAATGATGCGCGCCGAGGAGTCGATCTGGCCGCGCTCCACACCGTGCCGCGCCGAGGTCGGGTCGGCGTGGTGCAGGTTGTGCCAGGACTCGCCGCAGGACAGGACCGCCAGCCACCACACGTTGCCCGACATGTCCCGCGACTTGAACGGGCGCTTGCCGACGGCGTGGCAGATGGAGTTGATCGACCAGGTGACGTGGTGCAGCAGGGCCACCCGGACCAGGGAGCCCCAGAAGAAGCCGGTGATGGCGCCCCACCAGGACATCGTCACCAGACCGCCGATCAGCGCGGGCAGCGCCAGCGACAGCATCGTCCAGTAGATGAACTGCCGGGAGATCGTCCGGATCGCGTTGTCCTTGATCAGATCCGGCGCGTACTTGTCCTGCGGGGTGCGCTCCTCGTCGAACATCCAGCCGATGTGCGCCCACCACAGGCCCTTCATCAGCGCCGGCACGCTCTCCCCGTAACGCCACGGGGAGTGCGGGTCGCCTTCCGCGTCCGAGAACTTGTGGTGCTTGCGGTGGTCGGCGACCCAGCGGACCAGCGGACCCTCGACCGCCATGGAGCCCGCGATCGCCAGCGCGATCCGCAGCGGGCGCTTCGCCTTGAAGGAGCCGTGGGTGAAGTAGCGGTGGTAGCCGATCGTGACGCCGTGGCAGGCGAAGAAGTAGAAGAAGACCAGCAGGCCGAGGTCGAGCCAGCTCACTCCCCAGCCCCAGGCCAGCGGCACCGCGGCGGCGAGCGCCACGAACGGGACGACGATGAAGAGCAGCAGCGCGAACTGTTCGAGCGTCCCCTTCTTCTCGCCGCCCAGCGTGGCGGAGGGGGTCGTGGTGTCGTCGTTCGCCCGCGGGGCGTCTTCGATCACATCGGAGCTCGTGGTCATGGGCGTCCCCTGTGGGGTCGTGGGTGGTGAGACGAGTGCCGGGTGGCTTGGGGAACCGTTCCCTGGTTCCGTTACAACGGTCCCTACGGTTCCGTAACCTACGGCGACGTAAGTATGGCAGCGCGTCGCCCGGCGGCAAGAGCCCGTGAGTCTGCGCGTCCGCACGGACACCTATCCTTGTGTCGGTCGGACAGCGCGGTCCGCTCTGAATACTTCCCGGATGTCCGGCCCGTATGCGGCAGCCGCCGCGCGAGACGTGCCTTCGGGTTCCCTCCCGGACGAGCTTCAACACTGCAAGGAGCCGCACCTGTGAGCAGTGCCGACGACCTGACCACGAGCACCACGTCGACCAGCAGTGAGCTGCGCGCCGACATCAGGCGCCTGGGCGACCTTCTCGGCGAGACCCTCGTCCGCCAGGAGGGGCCGGAGCTCCTCGAGCTGGTCGAGAGGGTGCGTCGACTCACCCGCGAGGACGGTGAGGCCGCCGCCGAGCTGCTGCGCGGCACCGAACTCGACACCGCGGCCAAGCTGGTCCGCGCCTTCTCCACCTACTTCCACCTCGCCAACGTCACCGAACAGGTGCACCGAGGCCGCGAGCTGCGCGCCAAGCGCGCCGCCGAGGGGGGTCTGCTCTCCCGTACGGCCGACCGGCTGAAGGACGCCGACCCCGAGCACCTGCGCGCGACGGTGAAGAACCTCAACGTCCGCCCGGTGTTCACCGCCCACCCCACCGAGGCCGCGCGCCGGTCGGTGCTGAACAAGCTCCGGCGCATCGCCGCGCTTCTGGAGACCCCGGTCATCGAGTCCGACCGCCGGCGCTACGACACCCGTCTGGCGGAGAACATCGACCTCGTCTGGCAGACCGACGAACTGCGCGTCGTCCGCCCCGAGCCCGCCGACGAGGCCCGCAACGCCATCTACTACCTGGACGAGCTGCACGCGGGCGCCGTCGGTGACGTCCTGGAGGACCTCACCGCCGAGCTGGAGCGGGTCGGCGTCAAGCTGCCCGACGACACCCGTCCGCTCACCTTCGGCACCTGGATCGGCGGCGACCGCGACGGCAACCCGAACGTCACCCCGCAGGTCACCTGGGACGTGCTGATCCTCCAGCACGAGCACGGCATCAACGACGCCCTGGAGATGATCGACGAGCTGCGCGGCTTCCTGTCGAACTCCATCCGCTACACGGGGGCGACCGAGGAACTGCTCGACTCGCTGAAGGCGGACCTGGAGCGGCTGCCCGAGATCAGCCCCCGCTACAAGCGCCTCAACGCCGAGGAGCCCTACCGGCTCAAGGCCACCTGCATCCGGCAGAAGCTGGAGAACACCAAGACGCGGCTGGCCAAGGGCATCCCGCACGAGGACGGCCGCGACTACCTCGGCACCTCCGAGCTGCTGGCCGACCTCACCCTGATCCAGACCTCCCTCAGGGAGCACCGGGGCGGGCTGTTCGCCGACGGCCGGATGAACCGCACCATCCGCACACTGGCCGCCTTCGGCCTCCAGCTCGCCACCATGGACGTCCGCGAGCACGCCGACGCCCACCACCACGCCCTCGGCCAGCTCTTCGACCGGCTCGGCGAGGAGTCGTGGCGGTACGCCGACATGCCCCGCGACTACCGGGGCAAGCTGCTCGCCAAGGAGCTGCGCTCCCGGCGGCCGCTGGCTCCTTCGCCGGCCCCGGTGGACGCGGCCGGTGAGAAGACCCTCGGGGTCTTCCAGACCGTCAAGCGGGCTCTGGAGGTGTTCGGGCCCGAGGTGATCGAGTCGTACATCATCTCGATGTGCCAGGGCGCCGACGACGTGTTCGCCGCCGCCGTGCTGGCGCGCGAGGCGGGTCTGATCGACCTGCACGCGGGCTGGGCGAAGATCGGCATCGTGCCGCTGCTGGAGACGACGGACGAGCTGAAGGCCGCCGACACGATCCTGGAGGACATGCTCTCGGACCCGTCCTACCGGCGCCTGGTGGCGCTGCGGGGCGATGTCCAGGAGGTCATGCTCGGCTACTCCGACTCCTCCAAGTTCGGCGGCATCACCACCTCCCAGTGGGAGATCCACCGGGCGCAGCGACGGCTGCGCGACGTGGCGCACCGCTACGGCGTGCGGCTGCGGCTCTTCCACGGCCGCGGCGGCACCGTCGGCCGCGGTGGCGGCCCCTCGCACGACGCGATCCTCGCCCAGCCCTGGGGCACCCTGGAGGGCGAGATCAAGGTGACCGAGCAGGGCGAGGTCATCTCCGACAAGTACCTGGTGCCGTCGCTGGCCCGGGAGAACCTGGAGCTGACGGTCGCGGCCACGCTCCAGGCCTCCGCCCTGCACACCGCCCCGCGCCAGTCCGACGAGGCCCTGGCCCGCTGGGACGCGGCGATGGACGTGGTCTCGGACGCCGCCCACGCCGCCTACCGCAGACTGGTCGAGGACCCGGACCTGCCGACGTACTTCCTCGCCTCGACCCCGGTGGACCAGCTCGCCGACCTGCACCTGGGCTCGCGGCCCTCCCGCCGTCCCGGCTCGGGTGTCTCCCTCGACGGCCTGCGCGCCATCCCGTGGGTGTTCGGCTGGACCCAGTCGCGGCAGATCGTCCCCGGCTGGTTCGGCGTCGGCTCCGGTCTCAAGGCGCTGCGCGAGGCGGGTCTGGACACCGTGCTCGACGAGATGCACGAGCAGTGGCACTTCTTCCGCAACTTCATCTCCAACGTCGAGATGACGCTCGCCAAGACGGACCTGCGGATCGCCCAGCACTACGTCGACACCCTCGTCCCGGACGAGCTCAAGCACGTGTTCGACACCATCAAGGCCGAGCACGAGCTGACCGTGCGCGAGGTCCTGAAGGTGACGGGCGAGGCGGAGCTGCTGGACGCCACGCCGGTGCTGAAGCAGACCTTCTCCATCCGGGACGCCTACCTGGACCCGATCTCCTACCTCCAGGTCGCCCTGCTCAAGCGCCAGCGCGACGCGGCCGCCGCGGGCGGGCAGCCGGATCCGCTGCTGTCCCGTGCGCTGCTGCTGACGGTGAACGGCGTGGCGGCGGGCCTGCGGAACACGGGCTGACGGGCTCCCGCCTTACGCGGTTCTTCCTACGGCGGTTTCTCCTACGCAGATGCCCCCGAGCCTCACTGCGGCTTGGGGGCATCCGCGTGTCATCGCCGTGGCCAGGCCTTGCGGCGGCGGTACAGCAGGAAGCCGCCCTCCGTACGCAGGGGCAGTCCATCTTTTCTTCACAGCGTCCCGGTCACATCGTCAGGAACGCGGCCGTGAGCAGCGCGAACCCGGTGCCCGCCAGCGCCCACGCGGGGCGCGTGCGCCGGAGTCCGCCCGCCACCACGACCGAGGCCAGCAGCAGCGCGCCGCCCAGAGGCACCCAGGCGTAGAGAATCCCGGCGGGTCCGGAGCGGACCACGTCGTCGCCGCCCGGCTTGATGACGACCGTGTACGTCCGGCCCTCGCGGACCGCCGCCGTGTGCTCGATGGTGACGCGGTCGCGGGGCTGCGACCCCTGGGAGAGGGGTGTGTAGGGGCCGGTGCAGGTGTCCCCGGCGCAGCGGGTCACCTCGACGGTGCCGCTCTCGCGCCCCTTGGTCAGCATCACGTGCTGGGCGGTTCCCCAGGACGCCCAGACACCGGCGATCAGGATCAGCGCCGCGACCGTACCCATCGCCGCGACGCGGCCGAACCGCAGTGCGGTCACGGCGCCCTGGGTGGACATGACGGCAGTAGGCATGGCGGAGATCTTTGGCCATTGCCTCGCGCAAAGTCAATGCGGGCCTGCTTCCAGGACAGCACGCACCGCACCGAAGGCCCGGCGCTACGAGTTGTACGTCCCCTGCGCCCGCTCCAACCCCTCGATGACCAGGCACTCCACCGCGTCCGCCGCCCGGTCCACGAAGTAGTCCAGCTCCTTGCGCTCGGCGCCGGAGAAGTCCCGCAGCACGAAGTCGGCCACCGGCATCCGCCCGGGCGGCCGGCCGATCCCGAACCGCACCCGGTGATAGTCCTGGCCCATCGCCTTCGTCATCGACTTCAGACCGTTGTGCCCGTTGTCCCCGCCGCCCAGCTTCAGCCGCAGCGTGCCGTAGTCGATGTCCAGCTCGTCGTGCACGGCCACGATGTTGCCGAGCGGCACCTTGTAGAAGTCCCGCAGCGCGTTCACCGGCCCACCGGACAGGTTCATGAACGACATCGGCTTCACGAGGATCACCCGCCGGTTCAACGGCCCGGGCGGCCCGATCCGCCCCTCCACGACCTGCGCCTGCGCCTTGCCGGCCCGCTTGAACCTCCCCCCGATCCGCTCGGCCAGCAGATCCACCACCATGAACCCGACGTTGTGCCGGTTCATCGCGTACTCGGGTCCGGGATTACCGAGCCCGGCGACGAGCCAGGGGGCACTCGGATCGGAAGTCACGTCCATGTCTCCTTGATATGCCACAGCCGCCGCTTCCGGACAGGAAGCGGCGGCTGGGTCGAAAACGGCCACCGCCGGGGCGCTCGCCCCGACAGCTCAGGCTCAGGCCTCGGCGACCTCTTCGGCCTGGGTCTCCTCGCCCTCCGGGGCCTCCTCGGCCTGCGCGGCCAGGACCTGGAGAACCACCGCGTCCTCCTCGACGGCCAGCGTGGTGCCCTTCGGCAGCTCGATGTCCTTGGCGAGGACGGAGGCACCGGCCTCCAGGCCCTCGACGGACACCGTGACGGACTCGGGGATGTGCGTGGCCTCGGCCTCGACCGGCAGCGCGTTCAGCACGTGCTCGAGCAGGTTGCCACCCGCGGCCAGCTCGCCCTCGGCGACGACCGGAACCTCGACCGTGACCTTCTCGCCGCGCTTGACCAGCAGCAGGTCGACGTGCTCCAGGAAGCCCTTCAGCGGGTCACGCTGCACGGCCTTCGGGATCGCCAGCTCGTTGGTCTTGCCGTCGATGTCCAGGGCGATCAGGACGTTCGGCGTACGCAGCGCGAGCAGCAGGTCGTGGCCCGGAAGGGTCAGGTGCAGCGGGTCCGAGCCGTGGCCGTAGAGCACACCGGGAACCTTGCTGTCACGACGGATGCGGCGCGCGGCACCCTTGCCGAACTCGGTGCGCGTCTCGGCGGAGATCTTCACCTCGGACATATTGATCACTCCTCGTATGGGTGAGAAACGGACAAGGTCACCCGGCCACGAACGGCCTGCTACGAAGAGCGCGTCGATAACGGATCGCCGTACCAAAGAAGTACGGCCTCCCTCGCCGAGCAACTTCAGCAGTTTACTCGGCAGGGGAGGCCGCACCAAAAGGATCTTCGAGCGGCTCCCGCCGCCCCTCGACCGGGCTCGCCTACTGCTCGTCGAACAGGCTCGTCACCGAACCGTCCTCGAACACCTCACGCACCGCGCTCGCGATCGTCGGCGCGATCGACAGCACCGTGATCTTGTCCAGGTCGTCCGCCAGCTCACCCGGCGTCGGCAGCGTGTTCGTGAACACGAACTCGCTCACCCGCGAGTTCTTCAGCCGGTCCGCCGCCGGACCCGACAGCACACCGTGCGTGGCCGTCACGATGACGTCCTCCGCACCGTGCGCGAACAGCGCGTCCGCCGCGGCGCAGATCGTGCCACCGGTGTCGATCATGTCGTCCACCAGCACACACACGCGGCCCTTGACCTCACCCACGACCTCGTGGACGGTCACCTGGTTCGCCACGTCCTTGTCACGCCGCTTGTGCACGATCGCCAGCGGCGCACCGAGCCGGTCGCACCAGCGGTCGGCGACCCGCACCCGGCCCGCGTCCGGCGACACCACGGTCAGCTTCTCGCGGTCGACCTTCTTGCCCACGTAGTCCGCCAGCAGCGGCAGCGCGAACAGGTGGTCCACCGGACCGTCGAAGAAGCCCTGGATCTGGTCCGTGTGCAGATCCACCGTGAGGATGCGGTCGGCACCGGCCGTCTTCATCAGGTCCGCGATCAGACGCGCCGAGATCGGTTCACGCCCGCGGTGCTTCTTGTCCTGACGCGCGTAACCGTAGAACGGCACGATGACCGTGATGGAGCGGGCCGACGCGCGCTTCAGGGCGTCGATCATGATCAACTGCTCCATGATCCACTGGTTGATCGGAGCCGTGTGGCTCTGGATCACGAAGCAGTCCGCACCGCGGGCCGACTCCTGATACCGCACATAGATCTCGCCATTGGCGAAGTCGAAGGCCTTCGTCGGGACGACCCCGACACCCAGCTGCTGGGCGACCTCCTCGGCAAGCTCGGGGTGGGCGCGGCCGGAGAAGAACATCATCTTCTTCTCGCCGGTCGTCTTGATCCCGGTCACAGCACTGTCTCCTCAGAGGTGTCTCAGCTGGCCACCGAACCGACCCGGCCACTGGGCATGACCGATCGGCTCACTGGTGGGTGCGGATGTGCACTTATCACGGTACGCCGTCCCAGACGCACCTGTTTCCAGTCAGCTTTCGCCTTCCGGCTCCCGGGACGCCACCTCGGCCGCCTTCGCCGCGGCGCTCCCCGGACGCTTACGGGCCACCCAGCCCTCGATATTCCGCTGCTGGCCGCGGGCCACGGCCAGCGAACCGGGCGGCACGTCCTTCGTGATCACGGAGCCGGCGGCGGTGTACGCGCCGTCCCCGATCGTGACAGGAGCCACAAACATGTTGTCCGAACCCGTCCGGCAGTGCGACCCGACGGTCGTGTGGTGTTTGTCCTGTCCGTCATAGTTCACGAAGACACTCGCGGCACCGATGTTCGTGTACTCACCGATGGTCGCGTCACCGACGTACGACAGATGCGGAATCTTCGTCCCCTCGCCGATCGAGGCGTTCTTCGTCTCGACGTACGTCCCGATCTTGCCCTTCGCCCCCAGCCGCGTCCCCGGCCGCAGATAGGCGAACGGACCGACCGTCGCCTCAGCACCGACCTGGGCACCGTCCGCAACCGTGTTGTCCACGCGCGCCCCCGCACCGACCACCGTGTCCCTCAGCCGGCTGTTCGGCCCGACCTCGGCGCCCTCACCGAGATGCGTCGCCCCCAGAAGCTGCGTCCCCGGAAGCACGACGGCGTCCTGCTCGAACGTGACCGTGACATCCACCCAGGTGGTGGCGGGGTCCACGACAGTGACACCCGCCAGCATCGCCTCCGTCAGCAGCCGGTCGTTGAGAATCCGCCGCGCCTCGGCGAGCTGCACGCGGTTGTTGATCCCGGCGATCTCCCGGTGATCACCCGCCACCGAGGCCCCGACCCGATGCCCCGCCTCCCGCAGGATCCCGAGCACGTCCGTCAGGTACTCCTCGCCCTGGCTGTTGTCGGTCCGGACCCGCTTGAGGGCGTCGGCCAACAGCGCCCCGTCGAAGGCGAACACCCCGGAGTTGATCTCCCGGATCGCCCGCTGCGACTCGCTCGCGTCCTTGTGCTCCACGATCGCCGTCACGGCACCGGAGACGCCGTCCCGCACGATCCGCCCGTACCCGGTCGCGTCCGGCACCTCGGCCGTCAGCACCGTCACGGCGTTGCCGTCGGCGGAGTGGGTCTCGGTGAGGTCGCGCAGCGTCTCACCGGTGAGGAGGGGCGTGTCACCGCAGACGACGACCACGGTCCCGTCGACGCCACCGCCGAGCTCCTCGAGGCCCATCCGTACGGCGTGCCCGGTGCCGTTCTGCTGCGCCTGCACGGCGGTGCGGGTGTCGGGGTCGATCGCGTTCAGGTGGGCGGTGACCTTCTCCCGGGCGTGCCCGACGACCACGACGAGATGCTCGGGCCGCAACTCTCGCGCGGCGGCGAGCACATGACCGACGAGGCTGCGGCCGCAGATCTCGTGCAGGACCTTGGGTGTGGCCGACTTCATACGGGTGCCCTCACCCGCTGCGAGAACGACTACGGCTGCCGGGCGAATGGCGCTCACGGGGTTGCCCTTCGGCTTTTGGGATGGGGTGGGGGGACATCCGCAGGATACCGGGGCGTTTCGTGGGGGTTATGAGAGCGGGCCCTGACTTGGCTGTCAGGGCCCGAACCCAAGGTCTGTGTGCTGTGGCTCCCCCGCAAGGATTCGAACCTTGTCCTGCTGGTACCAAAAACCAGTGTGCTGCCAGTTACACCACGGGGGACAGCGCCTCAGACCTTACCGGAGACGCGCTTGCGCTTGGGCAACGATCCCGCTCCACCAGCCCTCGATGCGGTTGTAAAGTTCAGCGCTTCTGGCCACGGTGATGACCAGGCAGCCGTGATAGTCGTCGCCTGTGTTCTTCCGTACGGTCTTCGGGTTGTGCTTCTTCAGTGTCGGCCTGGCGAAGACCGAAGCCTCGATGCCGGCGATCTCCGCCCAGAAGCGGTGTGCGGCGTCGACATCCGCAGACTCGTGGATGAGCACGCGGAAACCCAGGCGTTCCCGGTTCACCTCAAGCAGGTCAAGCCACGCGAGGTAGGTCTGGATGACGCCAGGGTCGCTGTTGACGAAGACAGCGCGCTCCCGGCGGTCGTACGGCTTGCTCTTCGCCCCTTCCGCCCAATACAGCGCGATCCCCAGGACGAGGAGCTCTCGGTTGGTCAATTCGCCGATTTCCTGGCAGGCCGCAAGCTTGATCTTCTGGCGTTCCTCGGCCTGAGCGTCTCGCAGACGGGCCAGCCCGGCCTGCATGAGGGCTCGTTGCTCCTCGGGGGTGTACCGCGGCTCCGGCTTCGGCAGGTCCCGTACCCACAGTGAGACCGAACTCCGTGAGCAGCCCAGCTCCGCTTCGATCTGGTCGTAGGTCCAGCCCTGTAGTCGTAGCTCCCGGGCCTTGGCCCGTAGGTCGTCCTTCGCGTTCGGTCGTTTCGTCCATGCCGGTGGTGGCTCCCCCTTCACCAGTTGGTTGAGGACGTCGTTGTTGAAGATCTTCAGCTCGTCGCGGATCTGCCGAAGGCTGTAGCCCGCCCGCCGCAGTGCCACCGCCCGCTCCCGCAGTCCCTCGAAGTCGGCGTATTTGCCCTGTGGATGTGCCATGGGCATACCGTCCGGGCGGAATCCGGTCTTCCGGGGTCGAACAGTGAGCGATTCAGCAGTTCGAGGGATTTCGGGTGGATTCGCAACCGGTCCGTCACACGGGGTGGTGTAGGCCAGTCCCGGAAACTCGACGGAAAAGCCGCGCCCCCCGCCCGTAGGCTGGAGGCATGACCACGACGGGGGAAGACCACGCCGGGGCCCAGGCAGGGCCGTGGTGGTGGGCGAGGTGGCGTAGTGCGGCGTTGGACATAGGCCTGGCGGTCGTCTCCGCGCTGGAGTGCGGGGCGAAAGGGTTCGGCTTCGCGGCGGACGCGGGGATCCCGCGTGCCGTGGGTGTGCTGTTCGGGGTGCTGGCCGGTTCGGTGCTGGTGGTGCGGCGGCGGTGGCCCATCGCCGTCGTGCTCGTGTCGATCGCCGTGATGCCGGCCCAGATGGGCTTTTTGATGATCGTCGTCGGCCTGTACACGCTGGCCGCCTCGGAGCTGCCCCGGCGGATCATCGGGGCGCTGGCCGGCATGGCGACGGTCGGGATGCTGATCGTGACGTTCGTATGGCTGCGCCAGGGCGTGGATCAGGGTGATCTGCAGTTCGGGGACTGGTTCGTGCCGTTCGGCGCGATCACCATCTCGCTGGGGATGACCGCGCCTCCGCTGCTGCTGGGGCTGTACGTGGGGGCCCGGCGGCGGCTGATGGAGTCGCTCAGGGAGCGGGCGGACAGTCTGGAGCGGGAGCTGCAGCTGCTCGCGGAGCGGGCGGAGGAGCGGGCCGAGTGGGCGCGGGGCGAGGAGCGGACGCGGATCGCGCGGGAGATGCATGACGTGGTCGCGCACCGGGTGAGTCTGATGGTCGTGCACGCGGCGGCTCTGCAGGCGGTGGCGCGCAAGGATCCGGAGAAGGCCGTCAAGAACGCCGCGCTGGTCGGTGACATGGGACGGCAGGCGTTGACCGAGTTGCGGCAGATGCTCGGGGTGCTGCGGTCCGGGGACGGTCGGGCCGAGCGGCGTCCCGCCGTACCGCTGGCGGCGGTGGGTGTCGCGGCCGCGGTGGCGGCCTCGCGGGCGGCGGAGGACGGCGAGGGTCCGTGTCTTTCGGAACTGGACGAGTTGATCGGGCAGTCCGCGGCGGCGGGCATGGTGGTGGATCTGTCGGTCGAGGGTGACGTGCGCGGTTATGCGCCCGAGGTGGAGCAGACGGCGTATCGCGTGGTGCAGGAGGCGCTGACGAACGTGCACAAGCACGCGGCGGGCGCCAAGACGCACGTACGGCTGGCTCATCGGGTGTCGGAGATCGCGATGCAGGTGGAGAACGAGCCGCCGCCGGAGGTGGCGTCGGCGTCCTCGGCGCGGTTGCCGTCGGGTGGCAATGGCCTGGTGGGGATGAAGGAGCGGGTCTCCGCGCTGGGCGGGGTGTTCGTGTCGGGGCCGACGGATGCCGGGGGGTTCCGGGTGTCGGCGGTGATTCCGGCGGCGTGAGCGTGCGCGTCCCTCTGCGGCGCTGTGGTCATGGCGCTGTGAGGCGTACGGGTGCCGTGCCCGCGACGAGGGTGGTGAGGGCCGTGTCGATGTCGTGGCCGAGGTACCAGTCGCCGGTGTGGTCGAGGGTGTAGACGCGGCCGTCGGTGTCGATGGCGAGCAGGGCGTGGCTGTCGGTCTCGGTGCCGAGGGGGCAGACCTCGGTGTCGAGGGCGCGGCCGAGGTCGCCGAGGGTGCGGGCCATGTGGAGGCCGTGCAGCGGGTCGAGGTGGACGGCGGCGGGGGCGACCTGGCGGCCCGGTCCGGGGGGTGTGATGTGGAGTCCGCCGAACTCGGCCCAGGCTTCCACGGCGGCGGGGAAGACGGTGTGCCGGTGGCCGGCGGGGGAGGTGTGCTCGCGCAGGGTGTCGGCCCAGATCTCGGCCTGCTTGATGTCCCAGCGTCCGGGCTGCCAGCCGGCGGTGCGCAGGGCGGCGTCGACGGGCACGGGGAAGCGGGTGGTGGAGGTGCGGTCCGGGTGCATCTGCCCTCGTTCGTGCGGGTGTCTGGGGGGCGCGGTCGCCGTAGGTCTTGGATGGTGGTGGGTGGTGTGCCGTCGGCCCGCCGGCCCGGTGTCAGTCGTCGGCGGTGGCGGGGTCGACGACCCGGACGCCGAAGTGCGCGCTGAGGGCGGTGCAGGCGCGGCAGGGGGTGGCGAAGCTGCCGTGCAGCGGGTCGCCGTCCTCGCGGATGCGGCGGGCGGTGAGCTTGGCCTGCTTGAGGGCCTTGCGGGCTTCGCCGTTGGTCATGGGTTTGCGGGCGGCACGTTTGCTGCGGGCTGCCTCGGCGTTGGTGAGGTGCCGGGAGATGAGGATCGTCTCGGCGCAGCGGCCGGTGAAGCGGTCGCGCTGGGCGCTGGTGAGCGTGTCCAGGAAGTCCTGGACGAGCGGGTGCAGCGCGGGCGGCTGGTCGCCGCGGGCTGCGGTGCCGGTGAGGGTGGCGCCGCGGACCGAGAGGGCGGCCGCGACGGTGGGGAGTATGCCGTCACGGCGGTGGCGCAGGGTGGGGGCGGGCGGGGCCTCGGTGGCGCTCCAGCCGACGCGGGGGTCGCCGGACATGCCGGCTCCGGGCGGGCCGGATTTCGGGCCGCCGTGTGGTCCCGTCTGCGTCACGTTCATGATCGTCATCCCCTCCCGAGCATCCCCCCGGACGACACAGAGTGCCAAACGGCGTGGCTCGTGCGGAAGCTGGGGCGGTGCGACACGCCCGGGTTTGGGCGTCCTGTCACGGCAGGGTGACGGCTGGTCACGGAAGCGGAAGGGCCCTGACCGCCGCCCGGTGACCGGTGTCGTCGTACCGCATAGGCTGTCGGCACCGCGATCCATGCGGTTGACGCGTGGAGAGAAGTCGATACGGGACGTAAGGGCCGAGGAGGGTCATTGCGTGCCGTACCAGAACGCCGCAGGGGGCAACCGCCATGACGACAGGTCGGCTCGGGCAGCAAGCCGCGCCGCCGAACGCGGCCTATGCCGGGCAGGTCGTGCATTTCCCGGACCCGGTCCGGGCCGCCCGTCACCCCAGGGGGGTGCGGGTCGACGAGCACGGCTATCCCGAGTTCTCGCCGTACGCGCGGGCGGCCGCGGAGATCGCGGAGCCGCCGGAGGGGTTCGGTGTCGACGAACTGCGTCTGACGGACTATGTGTCGGCGAACGCGGCGCTGGCGGCCACCGGGCACGAGTTGTGGGACACGGTGCCGTCGGTGGCGACGCCGCACGGCTGGACCTGGCACCACGTGGTGGGATCGCGGCGGCTGGAGCTGGTTCCGGTCGAGGTGAAGGCGTTGTTGCGGCATCACGGCGGGATCGCCACGTCGGCGGTGGACCAGAACAAGCGGGGCACGCGGCCGTTGCAGGAGACGCGTCCGGCGCATGTGGGTCTGCCGAAGTCGGGTGTGGCGGTGAGCGAGTCGCAGGTGCTGGGGGTCGAGGAGGAGCTCGGGTACCGGTTGCCGGGGGCGTACCGGTCGTTCCTGAAGGCGGCGGGTGGTTGCGCGCCGGTGGGGACGGCGCTGGACGCGGAGTTGGGGCTGCTGATCGACCAGCCGTTCTTCACGGTGCGGGACGAGGCGGCGGTCAATGACCTGGTCTACGTCAACAAGTGCCTGCGTGACCATCTGACCAAGGACTATCTGGGCGTCGGTTTCGTCCAGGGCGGTCTGCTGGCCGTGAAGGTGAAGGGCGAGCGGATCGGTTCGGTGTGGTTCTGCGCGTACGACGACGCGCGGGACGTCGATCCGGCGTGGGCTCCCGCGGAGCGTGTGGAGCGGCTGTTGCTGCCCTGCGGCGAGGACTTCGACGTGTTCCTGTCCCGTCTGGCGGGTTCTCCGCCGGAGTTGGAGACGGTGGCGAACCTGATGGTCGACGGCGGCTTCGCGCATGCCGTGCCGGTGTCCGATTCCGTGTCGGGGGAGTGAGTTTCGCGATGGTGACGTTCGCTCAGGCGCAGGAGCGCGCGGAGGAGTGGGTCAACGGCGATGTGCCGTCGTACCAGCATCGTGAGGTGCGGGTGCGGGAGTTCGAGCTCGGTTTCGTGGTCTGGGCCGAGGACCGGTTGGACGGGCCGCGTTCGGACGGTGGCGGGCAGCGGCTGGTCATCGCCCGGGACAGCGGCGAGGCGACGCTGTGGCCGTCGCTGCCGGTGGGCGAGGTGATCCGCCGGTACGAGGAGGAGTACGGCCTGCCCGACGCGGCGCCGGAGCCGGCGCCGGCGGCTCCGGCGCGGGTGGATCTGAACCAGACGTCGTTCTTGCTGACGCCGCCGGAGTGGTTGCAGGAGGCGGCGGATCAGCTGGGGATTCCCGGGCGCCGGGGTGGGGACACCTCGGGGGGTGCGGCGGCTTCGGGCTCGGTGGGTTCCGCGGGCTCTGCGGCGGCTTCGGGCTCGGTGGGCTCTTCGGCCGGGGCTCTTCCGGAGACGCAGGCCGGGGTGCCGGGTTCGGGGGTTTCTGCTGCCGGTGCCGGTGCCGGTGCCGGTGCTGGTGGTGCGGCCGGTCGGGGGGCGCCGACTCCCGTGCCGGGGGCGCCTGTTGCCGCCGGAGGGAGTACGGCTTGGCCGGACGCCGGGGGTAGTGGTGACGGTGGTAGTGGTCACGATGGTGCCGGAGCGCAGGGGGGCGCGGGGGCTTCTGTGGGGGCGTCCGGTGTCTCGGGTGCGCCGGGGGCGCCGGCGGGGGCGACGCCCTGGGCCGGTACGGACACCAACGGGGACGCCGGTGACGACCGTTCCGTCCCGTTGCCCGCGACCGTGTTCGCGCCGCCGTTGAGCGAGGTCGACGACAGCACGCCGCCGCCTGCCGCGCCGGACGCGAAGACGGCGCTGATGTCGGGGGGCAGCCAGCTTCCGCGCACGACGGTCGCTCCGGCGCTCGGCGATCCGAACGCGCCGGGTGGGCCGGGTGCGTCCGCTGGTGCGCCGGCGCCCGGGGTTCCGGGTGCGCCGGGCGCGTCGACCGGTACGCCGGTGCCGGGGGTTCACGGGGCGCCGGGTGCGCCTGGTGGTACGGCCACTCCGGCGCCCGGGGTTCCTGGTGCGCCGCACGGGGTGGTCGGCGGTACGCCCGCGCCGGGTGCGTCGGCTTACGGGTACCCGCAGGGCGGCGCCGGTGGTGCGGGTGTGCCGGGCACGCCCCCTCCGGGCGCCTCTGCGCAGGGTGCCACGCCTCCGCCTCCGGGGGCAGGGCCTTCCTACGGTCACCCGGGCGGCCCGGGTGCCGCCGACGGTGCGCCGGGTCGGCCGCTCGCGCCGAACGCCGGGGACATCGCCGACGCCGCGACGAGCAAGGCGGCGCCTCCGCCGCGTCGGGGCGGGTCGAATCCGCCGCCTCCGCCGGGCGCCCCGGGAGCGCCGGGCGCGCGACCGGGTGGTGCGACGCCGCCGCCCGCGCCGTCCGGTCCGGGTGCGCCGGGGACTCCGGCGGGCGGATACGTGCCCACGCAGCTCGTATCCGCGCTCGGCCCCGACGGGCCCGAGGGACCTGCCGGTCCGGGCGCGCCGCAGCCCCCCGGCGCACCGACTCCGCCGGGCGCCCCCCAGCCGCCCGGTGCGCCGGGTGCGCCTGGCGGAACGCCTCCGGGCGGTGTCCACCATGCCGCGACGATGCTGGCGGACCCGAGCCAACTGGGAGGCGCGCCGCAGCCTCCGGGCGCCCCTGGAATGCCCGGCGTGCCCGGCGCACAGGGCGTACCGAGCGCCCCGGGTATGCCGAACCCGCCCGGCGCACCACACGCTCCGGGCGCCCCCGGTGCACCTGGCGCCCCCGGCGCGCCGCAGCACCCTGGCGCCCCGGGCGTTCCGGGTGCCCCCGGCGCGGTCGGCGCTCCCGGTGGGGGGCGCGGAGCCGTGCACCACGCGGAGACCGTGCTGTCCGCGCCCCCGGTGGGCGGCCCCGGCGCGCCTCCGCCGCCGCACGCCCCGGGTGCGCCGCACGCCCCGGGCGCCCCCGGTGTTCCGGGTGCCCCCGGTATGGCGCCGGGCGCTCCCCAGCCGCCGATGCCGCCCGGCGCGATGCCGATGCCCGGGCAGCCGATGCCCGGTCAGCAGCCGCCGGCGTACGGCTATCCGCAGCAGCCCACCGGTCAGCCGACCGTGGGCCCGGGCTACCAGGCCGTGCTGCGCTACCGCGCGCAGGACGGTTCCGAGCAGCAGCTGATCCGGCGTTCCGCGCCGGGCACGCCGCACCCGGAGTGGCAGATCTTCCACGAGCTGCGCGCCATGAACGTGCCGCCGGACCAGGTCCTGGAGCTGCACACCGAGCTGGAGTCGTGCGAGCTGCCGGGCGCCTACTGCGCACGGATGATCCGGGAGCAGTGGCCGCAGGCGCGGCTCGCGAGCATCGCGCCGTACGGCACGGACCACGCGAGCCGGCAGCAGGGCATGAGCCAACTGCTGGCGCACCAGGGTGAGCTGCACCAGGTGGCGGACGGGCCCGCGCGGCCCGCGCCGGTGCGGGCGCCGCTGCCGCCGGTGCAGCCCGCGCCGCCGCTTCCGCCGGAGGGGATCGCGCAGGAGCTGGCGGGGGCGTTCGGGCCGGGGATCTTCCGGTTCGAGCAGGCCGCGGTGTCCCGGCAGGGCGTCCCGCCGGTCGTGGCGCACTCGCTGGTCGCGGCGGGGCTGCCGATGGACATGGGCCCCTTCTTCTGGGCGCAGGCGCAGCCGGGGCGGCCGGTGCCGACGCTGGCGGAGCTGGCGGCCGAGCGCGGGGTGCAGCCGGCCCCGGACGCGGGCTCGTACCTGGTGATGGGCAGCGACTTCGGCCGGGCGATCTGTGTGCAGTACGGGACGGCGAACATCGTCGCCGTACCGGTGGAGGCCGGTCCGGGCGGTGCTCCGGTGCCGCCGCAGTTCGTGAACACCGGGCTGCCCGAGTTCCAGCGCTGCCTGGCGCTGCTGGGCCGGATGTGGCGGCTCAGGTTCGGGCTGAACCAGGAGCAGGCGGGCCGCTGGACCGTCGACTTCCAGGCGCAGCTGGCCTCCCTCGACCCGGCGGCGCTCGGTTCGCCGGAGAGCTGGTGGTCGGTCCTGCTGGAGCAGATGTGGGACGGACTGCTGTGACGCACCGCCGCTGAGCGGCGGGCACGCGCGCGTGGAGCCGGGTTCGGTCGGGTGACCGGGCCCGGCTTCTTCGTGCGCGGACATGGCCGCGTCGGGTACCGCCGAAGGGTGGTGCCCGTGACCTTCGCCCGGAGTGTCGCGTTATGAACCTTTCTTTCCGATCCATCAAGATGTCCGCAAAATCATGATTGTGCGTCCGTCTGATGGAGAGGGGTTCCCGCATGAGCGGCACACCGGTCCCGCCCTACGGCTTCACGGCCGTACGAGGGCGTGGCTACCGTCCCGAACAGGTCGACGCGTACGCCGCAGCGCTCTCCCAGGACCGGGACGCCGCCTGGGAGCGCGCCGCCCGGCTGACCGTGCTCGCCAAGGAGATGGAGGCGGAGGCGGTACGGCTGCGCGAGACCGTGGCGGGGCTCGCGCCGCAGTCGTACGACGCGCTCGGGGAGCGCGCGCGGCGCATCTTCGAGCTCGGCGTCGAGGAGGCGGCCGCCCTGCGTGAGGGTGCCCGCCAGGAGGCGCGGTGCCTCGCGGAGGCGGCGCGGGCGTACGCGGACGGCGTGCAGGGCGCGGCACGGGCGCACGCCGACGAGGTACGCGCCGAGGCGGAGGAACGCGCCCGCCAGCGCCTCCTCGCGGCGCGCGCCGAGGCGGACGAGACCCGCATCGCGGCCCGCCGCGAGGTCAAGGAGAGCCGCGGCGAAGCGCTCGCCGCCCTGCGCGAGATGCGCCAGCGCACCACGGGCATGCTCGCCGAGCAGGCCAAGGAGCACGCCGAGCGATGGGAGGGGTTCGAGCGCGAGGCCGAGGCGCGCGCGATCGCCGCCGAAGCCCGGCACGCCGAACAGGTCGCCCGCGCGGAGGCAGCGCTCTCCGACGCCAAGCAGGCACTCGCCGACGCCGAGGTGGCCGCGCGGCGGCGCCAGGAGGAGGCGCGGGCGCGAGCCGCGGAGGTGATCGCCGGGGCGCGCGTGCACGAGGAGCGGATCGCGCGCGAGACCGAGCGCGTGCTGCGCGAGCACGGGGAGCGCTGGGACGACGTACGCGCCCATATGGACCACGTGCGCAACAGCCTCATCACCCTGACGGGACGGGCGGCGGCGGAGTAGGCCGAACGGTCCGAGCGGACGGACCGGCCGACCGAAGGGGTGCGCCCGAGTCCGGGCGCGCCCCTTCGAGGTTCCTCACCCCCGTCGCCGTACCGCCCCCGCCAGGATCCACCCCTCCACGGCCTCGTACTGCCGGCGCTGCTCCTCCGCCTTCCGGCGGCCCGACGCGACGGTTCCGAGCCAGCCGAACAGGAACCCGGCCGGGATGGAGACCAGCCCGGTCGTGGTGAACGGGAACCAGTTGAAGTCCGCCTCGGGGAAGGCGGAGAAGGGCGACCCGGAGACCAGGTTGGTGCCCGGCATCAGCAGCAGCACCACCAGAGTGCCGCCGATCAGCGTGCTGAGCAGGCCGGTTCGGGTGTAGCGGCGCCAGAAGAGGCTGTAGACGAGGGCGGGCGCGATGGCCGAGGCGCCGATGCACACCGACAGCGTCACCAGGGGCTGCAGGCTGCGGTGCTGGACCATCGTGGCCAGCAGGATCGTCGGCGCTCCCACCGCCAGCGCGCACAGCCGCGCCAGCATCATCTCGCGGCGGCCCGACAGTTCTCGCAGTCGCGTGGCGAACACGTCGTGGGCGAGGGAGTTGGCGCAGGCGAGGATCATCCCGGCGACCGAGGCGAGCACGGTGAGGAAGATCGCCGTGGTGACCGTCGTGAACAGGAAGGTCTCCGCCGTGGAGACCTCGGTGCCGAACGCGGCCTGCGAGCCGAGCAGATAGGCGGTGTTGCCCTGCGGGTCGGCCTCGGCGATCACCGCCCGCCCGATCAGCGCGGTCGCGCCGAAGCCGACGACGGTGATGACCAGGACGAACAGCACCACCGTGGAGACCGCCCAGGACATGGAGCGGCGCACCTGGCGGGCGCTGGCGGCGGTGTACGTGCGCATGGTGACGTGCGGCAGGACGGCACCGCCGAGGACGACGGCGAGCTGCGAGCTGACCATGTCCAGGCCGCCGTGGGGGCCGCCGGAGAACTGGAGCCCGGAGTTGAGGAAGGCGGAGCCCACCCCGCTGCGTTCGGCGGCCGCGTCGAACAGGGCGCCCGGGTTCCAGTCGAACCGGCTGAGCACCAGTGCGGCGACGACGGCGCCCGAGCCGAGCAGCATGACCATCTTCAGGATCTGGATGAGCGCGGTGCCCTTCATGCCGCCGATGGCCGCGTAGCTGATCATCAGCGCGCCGAGCCCGATGATGCAGCCCGTCTTCAGGGACTCGCCGGAGAAGCCGAGCAGGAAGGCCATCAGCTGTCCGGTGCCGGCCAGCTGGACGAGCATCAGCGGCAGCAGCGCGGCGATCGTCACCGCGCAGGCCGCGATCCTGACGCCGCGGCCGGGCATGCGCCGGGCGAGTGCGTCGCCCATGGTGAACCGGCCCGCGTTGCGCAGGGGTTCGGCCAGCAGGAACATCAGCAGCATCAGTGACAGGGCGGTGCTGAGGGCGAGGACGACGCCGTCGTAGCCGTACAGGGCGATGACGCCGGTCGTGCCGAGCACGGTCGCGGCGGATATGTAGTCGCCGCCTATGGCCAGGCCGTTGCGCATGGGGGACAGCGACCCGTAGCCGGTGTAGAACTCGTCCAGGTCGTCCCGGTCGGGGCCGGTCATCACGCACAGCAGCAGGGTGATCGTGACGACGGCGGAGAACGCCACCAGGGACATGGTCTGGGTGTCGCCGCTGAACTGGGAGGTCATCGGCCCGCCGCTTCCTCGCGCCGGGCGTCGACCTCGGCCTGCCGGCGGATGCGGTCCGCGAGTGGGTCGACGTAACGGCGCGCGGTGTGCTCGTACAGGGCGATCGCCAGCCAGGTGACGGGGAGCTGGACCAGGGCGAGGAGCAGCCCGGTGGGCAGGCCGTCGGTGACCGTGCTCGTCATGAAGGACGGCGCGGTGGCCGACAGGACGAGGAACAGCACGAAGTAGCCGAGCGCGGTGAGCGTGGCGGTGCGCCGCTGCCAGCGGTAGGCGCTGCGCAGGATCCGCAGATCGCTGTGGTGCCCGAGCGGGGGATGGCGCGGAGCGCGGTGCGGGGGCGGTTCGGCGGGCGCGGGTGGCTGCCAGGGATAGGTGAACGGATCGTGGGCGGACGGATGGTGGGGGGACGGATGGTGCGACATCCCGTGCTCCTTGCATGGCGGCTCGGGTCCGGTGACGGACCGCAGGGAGGTGGGGGGCGGTTGAGCGGGTGACGCACGTTACTTGTTGGTAGCCAACTGCGCGAGGGTTTCGACGAACTGAGTGGTCGGTATGCGCTTGCTTTCGGTCCGCCCGCTCTGACCTCGGGTGTTACCCCCGTTAACTCAGACTTTTCACACCTGTGGAGAGGGCGCCAGCGCGCGGTGAAAGGCGATGCCCGGCCGTCCGCCGACGACGAGGTCGCCGGTCGGCGTGAAGGCGTTGCGCTCCAGGACGGTCCGCGAGGCGCGGTTGTCCAGCGTGGTGCGCGCGGTGAGGGCCGTGAGCCCGTACGCCGTGGCCGCCAGCCGGCACATCTGCCCGACCGCCGCCGTCGCCACGCCCCGGCCCGCCGCGCTCTCCCCCACGCGGTAACCGAGTTCGGCGCTGCCGTGCTCGACGTCCACGAGGTTGATACGGCCGATCAGCCGGCCCTCGTCGTCGAGCAGGACGTGGAAATGGCAGGCTCCGGTGGCCTGCTCGGCCAGCCGGTCGGCGTGCAGCGCGGCGAAGTCGGTGAAGTAGTCGTCCCCGCGGTCCGGGATCGACCGGGCGAAGTACTCCCGGTTCTCCCGCTCGAAAGCGAGCAGCACGCGCGCGTGGTTCTCCCGCAGCCGTTCCAGCCTCACCATGCGGCCCAGGGTAGGCAGGCTCAGTCCGCCAGCACCGGGAATTTCCGCGGCGCCAGGAACAGCAGCACCAGGAACGCCAGCGCCGCCGCGCAGGCCGCGCCGAGATACACCGCGTGCACGGCCTCCGCGATGGCGTGCCGGGTCGCCTCCGCCGCCGTACTCGAGGCCGCCGTACCGGAAGCCGCCGTACCGGAGCCCGCCGTACCGGAGTCGAGGGCGCGCGTGACCGAGTCCAGGTCGCCCGCCCCGCCGAGGCGCGCCGCGAGCACGCCGTTGGCGATGGCGCCGAACACCGCCGCGCCCATGGTCTGCCCGGTCTGCCGGCAGAACAGCACCGACGCCGTGGTGGTCCCGCGCTCCGACCAGCCCACCGTCGACTGCACGCCCACGATCAGCGGGAGCTGGAAGAGCCCGAGCGCCCCGCCCAGGAGCAGCATCAGCAGCGTCGGCTGCCACGCCTGCCCCGGATACGGCAGGAAGGGGAAGGCGAACAGGATCAGCGCCGCCATTCCCATGCCGAGCATCGCGGTGTCACGGAAGCCGATCCTGCGGTACACGTGCTGGCTGAACGCGGCCGACACCGGCCAGCTGAGCGTCCACACGGACAGCACGAATCCGGCGGCCACCGGGCCGAGGCCCAGCACGGACTGGGCGTAGGTGGGCAGGAAGACGGTCGGGGCGACCATCAGGAGGCCCAGCGCGCCGAGCGCGAGGTTCACCGCGGCGATCGTCCGGCGGCGCCACACCCAGCCCGGGATGATCGGCTCCGCCGCCCGGCGCTCCACCAGCACCACCGCCGCCGCGAGGGCGAGCCCCGCGGCCAGCAGGGCGATCGAGGGCGCGGACAGCCAGGGCCAGGCCACCCCGCCCTGCACCAGCGCCGTCAGCAGGACCCCGCCGCAGGCGAACACCGCGAGGGCGCCCGTCCAGTCGACGCTCCCGCGCGTGGGGGGCGTTTTCCGTTCCGGCTCGTGCAGATGACGCACGATCAGCCACAACGCCACCGCCCCGACCGGCAGGTTGACGAGGAAGATCCACCGCCAGTCCGCGTACGCCGCCAGCAGGCCGCCCACACCGGGACCCGCGACCGCGGACACCGCCCACACCGTGGACAGCTTGGACTGGATCCTGGGGCGCTCCTTCAGCGGGTACAGGTCGGCGGCGAGCGTCTGGACCGTGCCCTGGAGCGCGCCGCCGCCGAGGCCCTGCACGATCCGGAAGGCGATCAGCGCCCCCATGTTCCACGCGAGCGCGCACAGCAGCGAGCCCAGCAGGAACACCGCCGCGCCCGCCACCAGCACCGGCTTGCGGCCGAAGGTGTCGGAGAGCTTGCCGTAGACGGGGAGCGTGACCGTCACGGCCAGCAGATAGCCGGAGAAGAGCCAGGAGAAGTACGAGAAGCCGCCGAGGTCCCCGACGATCTGCGGGACGGCGGTGGAGACGATCGTGGAGTCCAGCGCGGCCAGCGCCATCGACAGCATCAGGGCGGCCACGACGGCACCGCGGCGCCCGGTCCCGGTGCGCTGTGCGGAGTCGCGTATCGCAGGTCTCGTGTCGCCGCCCACCGGATCCCTTCCCCTTGCACCTATCTGCCGCCCGACAGCATCCCACTTGAACCTCACGTGGCGGGAGGGATGAGGCTGAGGGAGGAGGCGACCCCGAGACGGACTCCGCCGAAAGGTGCACTGCCCCTAGGGGTACCTCCGTATCAGGGGTCGGGGAGGGTTCGTACCGGCGGAGGACGAGACGGCCGGGGTGCCGTCCTTAACCTGGCTTTACGCCGCTGGGGGGCGGCCAACCGGCCTCACGGGGGTGGGGTTTTCCCCCGCAAAAGACTGCGCTGGGCACCAGCGCGCCGAGCCCCCTCCCGACGCCAGACTCAACGTCGTACCACTTCACGCGACTTACTTGTTGACCGACATAGGAGATATGCCATGACATCGGCCGTGACCATTCCCAGGCACGGGGGCACTGGAGGGCGTACGGCCGTTGCCGCGCGGGCGCGGCAGGTCGTCAAGGCGTACGGGTCCGGGGAGACCCGGGTCGTCGCCCTGGACCATGTGGACGTGGACATCGCGCGCGGGCAGTTCACCGCGATCATGGGTCCCTCGGGCTCCGGCAAGTCCACCCTCATGCACTGCCTCGCCGGTCTCGACACCGTCACCGGCGGACAGATCTACCTGGACGAGACCGAGATCACCGGTCTGAAGGACAAGAAGCTCACCCAACTGCGCCGGGACCGGATCGGGTTCATCTTCCAGGCGTTCAACCTGCTGCCGACGCTGAACGCGCTCGAGAACATCACGCTGCCCATGGACATCGCCGGCCGCAAGCCGGACAAGCAGTGGCTCTCCCGCGTGGTGGACACCGTTGGACTTTCGGACCGACTCAAGCACCGGCCCACCCAGCTCTCCGGCGGCCAGCAGCAGCGCGTCGCCGTGGCCCGCGCGCTGGCGGCCCGGCCGGAGATCATCTTCGGGGACGAGCCGACCGGAAACCTCGACTCCCGCGCGGGAGCCGAAGTACTGGGCTTCCTGCGCCGTTCGGTCGACGAGCTCGGGCAGACCATCGTGATGGTCACCCACGACCCCGTCGCCGCCTCCTACGCGGACCGCGTGCTGTACCTCGCCGACGGACGCATCGTCGATGAGATGTACAAGCCGACCGCCGAGGCCGTCCTGGACCGCATGAAGGACTTCGACGCCCGGGGGCGTACGTCATGACCGTCCTGAAGACCTCGATGCGCAACTTCTTCGCGCACAAGGGGCGCATGGCCCTCTCGGCCGTGGCCGTGCTGCTGTCGGTGGCCTTCGTCTGCGGGACGCTGGTGTTCACCGACACCATGAACACGACCTTCGACAAGCTCTTCGCCGCCACCTCCTCCGATGTGACGGTGAGCTCGAAGGCGGCCTCCGACACCGGCGAGACCACCGACGACACCGGCAAGCCGCCGGTCATGCCGGCCTCCGTCGTCGAGAAGGTGAAGGGCGCGCAGGGCGTGAAGTCGGCGGAGGGGACCGTCTTCTCCACCTCGGTGACCGTCGTCGACGGCGACAAGGACAACCTCTCGCCCTCCAGCGGCGCCCCGACCATCGTCGGCAGCTGGAACAGCAACGACGCCCGCACCATGAAGATCACCTCCGGTGCGGCGCCGAAGGGCCCCGACCAGGTCATGGTGGACGCGGACACCATGGACAAGCACGACCTGAAGCTCGGTGACGAGATCGGCGTGATCAGCGCCGTCGGCACGCACACGGCGAAGATCTCCGGCATCGCCGACTTCGAGATCACCAACCCCGGTGCGGCGATCTTCTTCCTCGACACCAGGACGGCCCAGCAGACGCTGGTCGGCGAGCCGGACGTCTACACGAACGTCAACGTCACGGCGGCGAGCGGGGTCACCGACGAGCAACTGAAGAAGAACGTGCTCGCCGCGACCGGCGGCGACTACAAGGTGCAGACGGCCAAGGAGACCGCCGACGCCAACCAGAAGGACGTCGAGGGCTTCATGAACGTCATGAAGTACGCGATGCTCGGCTTCGCCGGGATCGCCTTCCTCGTCGGCATCTTCTTGATCATCAACACCTTCTCCATGCTGGTCGCCCAGCGCACCCGGGAGATCGGCCTGATGCGGGCCATCGGCTCCAGCCGCAAGCAGGTCAACCGGTCGGTGCTGGTGGAGGCGCTGCTGCTCGGCGTCGTCGGCTCGCTGCTGGGCGTCGGCGCGGGCGTCGGCCTCGCGATCGGCCTGATGAAGCTCATGGGCTCCATGGGCATGGAGCTGTCCACCGCCGACCTGACGATCGCCTGGACCACCCCGGCGATCGGCCTGGTGCTCGGCGTGGTCGTCACCGTCCTCGCCGCCTATCTGCCGGCCCGCCGCGCGGGCAAGGTCTCCCCGATGGCCGCCCTGCGCGACGCGGGCGCCCCGGCGGACGCCAAGGCGGGCGTGGTGCGGGCCGTGCTGGGCACGCTGCTCACCGCGGGCGGCGGCTACGGCCTCTACCTGGCCGCGTCGGCGGACAAGGCCAAGGAGGGCTCGCTCTGGCTCGGCCTCGGCATCGTGCTCTCCCTGATCGGCTTCGTCGTCATCGGCCCGCTGCTCGCCGGCGCGGTGGTGCGGGTCCTGGGCGCCCTGATCCTGCGGATCTTCGGCCCCGTCGGCCGCATGGCCGAGCGCAACGCACTGCGCAACCCGCGCCGTACGGGTGCCACGGGCGCCGCCCTGATGATCGGCCTCGCGCTGGTCGCCTGTCTGTCGGTCGTCGGCTCCTCCATGGTCGCCTCGGCCACGGACCAGCTCGACAAGACCGTCGGCACGGACTTCATCATCCAGTCCGACAGCGGGCAGCTGGTCACCCCGGAGGCGGTCGCGGCGGTCAAGGCGACGCCGGGTCTCGACCACGTCACCGAGTACAAGATCGCCGAGGCGGACTACACCACGCCCGACGGCAAGACGCTCAAGGACACCGACATCACGGCCGCCGATCCGACCTACGCGCAGGACCTGCGCACCAAGACGGTCGCGGGCAACCTCGCCGACGCCTACCAGCCCGACTCGATGTCCGTCCACGAGAAGTTCGCCAAGGACCACGACATCGAGCTCGGCTCGAAGATCAAGGTCGCCTTCAAGGGCGGCGAGACGGCCGAGCTGACCGTCCGGGCCATCACCAGCAGTGACGTCGTCATCGACGCGGGCTCCAAGTACACCTCGATCGCCACGCTCGCCAAGTACGTCCCGGCCGACAAGATGCCGCTGGACCAGCTGGTCTTCGCCTCGGCGAAGGACGACCAGCAGGACGCGGCGTACCAGGCGCTGAAGGCGGAGCTGCGCGACTACCCGCAGTACACCGTGCGTGACCAGACCGACTACAAGGAGGCGCTGAAGGACCAGATCGGCCAGCTCCTGAACATGATCTACGGCCTGCTCGCCCTCGCGATCATCGTGGCGATCCTGGGTGTGGTGAACACCCTCGCCCTGTCGGTGGTGGAGCGGACCCGGGAGATCGGCCTGATGCGCGCCATCGGCCTCTCGCGGCGGCAGCTGCGCCGCATGATCCGCCTGGAGTCGGTGGTCATCGCCCTCTTCGGCGCCCTGCTCGGCCTGGGGCTCGGCATGGGCTGGGGCGCGACCGCACAGAAGCTGCTCGCCCTGGAGGGCCTGAAGGTCCTGGAGATCCCCTGGGTCACCATCGGCGGCGTCTTCATCGGCTCGGCCTTCGTGGGCCTGTTCGCCGCACTGATCCCGGCGTTCCGGGCGGGCCGGATGAACGTCCTGAACGCCATCGCGACGGAGTAGCCACCGCGGACGGGGGTCGACGGAGTAGCCACCGCATACGGGGGTTGCGGGGGAACCGGTGCCGGGAAGCCTTGGGGGGCTTCCCGGCACCGGCTGTTTCCCACTCCGGCGCAGGGGTCCTGGCCTGTCGGCGTTGTCCACAGCCCCCGCGCCTGTCGGTGCCCCGTCGTACGCTGGAGACCCCCGGCCCGTGCGACGAGTCGGGCCCTTCGCGTTGCCCTTACCTCCGGGATGGATGCCCTTCATGAGCCTGCACGGTCTGCTCGACGCCGTCGTCAAGGACACCGCCCTCGCGGAAGCGATCACCGCGGCCGCCGACGGCAACCGCATGCACGTCGACCTCGTCGGCCCCCCGGCGGCCCGCCCCTTCGCGATCGCCGCCCTGGCCCGCGAGGCCTCCCGCCCCGTGCTCGCGGTGACGGCGACGGGCCGGGAGGCCGAGGACCTGGCGGCCGCCCTGCGCTCCCTCCTCCCCTCGGAGGGCGTCGTGGAGTACCCCTCGTGGGAGACCCTCCCGCACGAGCGCCTCAGCCCTCGCAGCGACACCGTCGGCCGCCGTCTCGCCGTCCTGCGCCGCCTCGCCCACCCCCGCCCCGACGACCCCGAGACCGGCCCGGTCTCCGTCGTCGTCGCACCGGTCCGCTCGGTCCTCCAGCCCCAGGTCAAGGGCCTCGGAGACCTGGAACCGGTCGCCCTGCGCACCGGCCAGACCGCGGACCTGAACGAGATCGTCGAGGCCCTCGCGGCGGCCGCGTACTCCCGTGTCGAGCTGGTCGAGAAGCGCGGCGAGTTCGCCGTACGAGGCGGCATCCTCGACGTGTTCCCGCCCACCGAGGAACACCCCCTGCGCATCGAGTTCTGGGGCGACGACGTCGAGGAGATCCGCTACTTCAAGGTCGCCGACCAGCGCTCCCTGGAGGTCGCCGAGCACGGCCTGTGGGCGCCGCCCTGCCGCGAGCTGCTGCTCACCGAGGACGTCCGCGCACGCGCGCGTGCCCTCGCCGAACAGCACCCGGAGCTCGGCGAGCTGCTCGGCAAGATCGCCGAGGGGATCGCCGTGGAAGGGATGGAGTCCCTGGCGCCGGTCCTGGTCGACGACATGGAGCTGCTGCTCGACGTCCTGCCCAAGGGCGCCATGGCCCTCGTGTGCGATCCCGAGCGGGTACGCACGCGTGCCGCCGATCTCGTGGCCACCTCGCAGGAGTTCCTCCAGGCGTCCTGGGCCGCCACCGCCGGCGGCGGCGAGGCGCCCATCGACGTCGGCGCGGCCTCCCTGTGGTCCATCGCGGACGTCCGCGACCGCGCGCGCGAGCTCGACATGATGTGGTGGTCGGTGTCGCCGTTCGCGGCGGACCTCGAACTGGAGGCGGACACCCTCCAGCTGGGCATGCACGCGCCCGAGACCTACCGCGGCGACACCGCCAAGGCGCTCGCCGACACCAAGGGCTGGCTCGCCGACGGCTGGCGCACGGTGTTCGTGACCGAGGCCCACGGCCCGGCCGCCCGCACCGTCGAGGTGCTCGGCGGCGAGGGCATCGCCGCCCGCCTGGACGCGGACCTGGCCGCCCTGAGCCCGTCCGTCGTGCATGTGGCGTGCGGATCCATCGACTACGGCTTCGTCGACCCGGTGCTCAAGCTCGCCGTGCTGACCGAGACCGACCTGTCCGGCCAGAAGGCGGCCGGCAAGGACGGCGCCCGCATGCCCGCGCGGCGCCGCAAGACCATCGACCCGCTGACCCTCGAATCCGGCGACTACATCGTCCACGAGCAGCACGGCGTCGGCCGCTACATCGAGATGGTGCAGCGCACGGTCCAGGGCGCCACGCGCGAGTACCTGGTCGTCGAGTACGCCCCCGCCAAGCGCGGCCAGCCCGGGGACCGGCTCTACATCCCCACCGACCAGCTGGAGCAGATCACCAAGTACGTCGGCGGCGAGGCGCCCACGCTGCACCGGCTGGGCGGCGCGGACTGGACGAAGACCAAGGCCCGCGCGAAGAAGGCCGTCAAGGAGATCGCTGCCGACCTGATCAAGCTGTACAGCGCCCGGATGGCCGCCCCCGGCCACACCTTCGCGCCCGACACCCCCTGGCAGCGCGAGCTGGAGGACGCCTTCCCCTACGCGGAGACCCCGGACCAGCTCACCACCATCGCCGAGGTCAAGGAGGACATGGAGAAGTCGGTCCCGATGGACCGCCTGATCTGCGGAGACGTCGGCTACGGCAAGACGGAGATCGCGGTCCGCGCCGCCTTCAAGGCCGTACAGGACGGCAAGCAGGTGGCGGTGCTGGTGCCGACGACGCTGCTGGTGCAGCAGCACTTCGGGACGTTCTCCGAGCGCTACTCCCAGTTCCCGGTCAACGTGCGCGCGCTCAGCCGCTTCCAGACGGACACCGAGGCGAAGGCGGTTCTGGAGGGCCTTCGCGAGGGCTCCGTGGACGTCGTCATCGGCACCCACCGGCTGTTCTCCTCGGAGACGAAGTTCAAGGACCTCGGCCTGGTCATCGTCGACGAGGAGCAGCGCTTCGGCGTCGAGCACAAGGAGCAGCTGAAGAAGCTGCGCGCCAACGTGGACGTCCTGACGATGTCGGCGACGCCGATCCCGAGGACGCTGGAGATGGCGGTGACGGGCATCCGTGAGATGTCCACGATCACCACGCCCCCGGAGGAGCGGCACCCGGTGCTGACCTTCGTCGGCCCGTACGAGGAGAGGCAGATCGGCGCGGCGATCCGCCGTGAACTGCTGCGCGAGGGCCAGGTCTTCTACATCCACAACCGGGTCGAGTCGATCGACCGCGCGGCCGCGAGACTCCGCGAGATCGTCCCCGAGGCGCGGATCGCCACGGCCCACGGCCAGATGTCGGAGACGACACTGGAGCAGGTGGTGGTCGACTTCTGGGAGAAGAAGTTCGACGTCCTGGTGTCGACGACGATCGTCGAGTCCGGCATCGACATCTCCAACGCCAACACGCTGATCGTGGAGCGCGGCGACAACTTCGGCCTCTCCCAGCTGCACCAGCTGCGCGGCCGGGTGGGCCGAGGCCGCGAACGGGGTTACGCCTACTTCCTGTACCCGCCGGAGAAGCCGCTGACGGAGACGGCCCACGAACGCCTCGCCACGATCGCCCAGCACACGGAGATGGGCGCGGGCATGTACGTGGCGATGAAGGACCTGGAGATCCGCGGCGCGGGCAACCTCCTGGGCGGCGAGCAGTCCGGGCACATCGCGGGCGTCGGCTTCGACCTGTACGTCCGCATGGTGGGCGAGGCGGTCGCGGACTACCGCGCCTCCCTCGAAGGCGGCGTGGAGGAGGAGCCGCCGCTGGAGGTCAAGATCGAGCTCCCGGTCGACGCGCACGTCCCGCACGACTACGCGCCGGGCGAGCGGCTCAGGCTGCAGGCCTACCGCGCGATCGCCTCCGCCAACACGGAGGAGGACATCAAGGCCGTACGCGAGGAACTCGTCGACCGCTACGGCAAGTTGCCCGAGCCGGTGGAGAACCTCCTGCTGGTGGCGGGCCTGCGCATGCTGGCACGCGCGTGCGGCGTCGGCGAGATCGTCCTCCAGGGCAACAACATCCGCTTCGCGCCGGTGGAGTTGCGCGAGTCGCAGGAACTGAGGGTCAAGCGCCTGTACCCCGGGACGGTCATCAAGCCGGCGGTCCACCAACTCCTGGTGCCCCGCCCGAAGACGGCGAAGGTGGGCGGCAAGCCACTGGTCGGCCGGGAACTGCTGGGGTGGGTGGGGGAGTTCCTGGCTTCGATTCTGGGGTCGTAGGGCGGGGGTCGGGGGTCCGGGGTCGGAGGCCTGGGGTCGGAGGGGGCGGTATTTCTGCTCAGGACTCCCGTCGGAACAGCATCGCCGCCAGCGTCCGGAACACCTCCTCGGGGTCCTGGTCGCCAACGGGACCGTCCAGGTTGTGGCCGAGGAGCAGCGTGGCGAAGCCGTGCGCCAGGGACCAGGCGGCGACTCCGGCGAGGCGGGGGTCGAGGCCGAGTGCGTCGGGGCGTACGGTCGCGACGGCTCCGCGCAGGGCGTCGCCTGCGAGGGCGCGGGCGGTGGTGAGTTCCAGGTCGTCGGGGCGCAGGAGGTCCGGCGAGAACATCACCTGGAAGTGCGCCGGGTGCTCGCGGGCGAAGCGTACGTAACGCACGCCCGCGTCCTTCAGGTCCGAGGCCTCGGTGAGGGTGGCCGCGAGCAGTCCGAAGCCCTCCGCGGCGATCGCCGTCAGCAGGCCGGTGCGGTCCTTGAAGTGATGGGCCGGCGCCGCGTGCGAGACCCCGGCGCGGCGGGCCAGGTCGCGCAGGCTCAGACCGGAGGGCCCGTCGGCGGCGATGGCGTCGAGCGCGGCGGTGACGATGGCGCGCCGCAGATCGCCGTGGTGGTACGGGCGTTCGGCGGACTTCTTGGCCGGAGCGGGGGTCATGTCCAGCAGCGTACGCGGAATCTAGGCATTGACAAGTTCGGGCGGCTCGGGCAATCTTGTCAGTGTCAAGTTATGAGCCGGAGCCGGGTTTCGTCGTGCACGGCCTGGAGTGACAGGGGGAATCGGCATGTCGATGTACGAGGAGGGCGTGGACGCCATCGAGCCGAGCCGCGTCCGTCAGCTCTGGCATCTGCTGGAGCCGCTGCACGCGGTGCTGTACTACGCGCCGGAGGTCTTCGAGGAGGCCGCCGCGCTTGGGTACGACACGAAGGAGCGCTGGCCGAGCTACTTCCCGCTGCGCGCGGCGCCCTTGGGCGCGGTCGGCGGCGAGCGCGTGGCCTCCGCCTTCTACAGCTTCAGCCCGCGCATGGTCGCCGAGCACATCGACCCGGCATGGCGGACCGCGCGTGCCGAGGACGTCCTGGCGGCGAGACTGCGCGGCATGGACCGGACCTACCGCGCGATATTCGGTGACCGTACCGACAGCGCGGAACTGGCGGAGGCCGCCGCCCTCGTTCGGCGCGCGGCCGAGGCGGCGAACACGGCGGGCCGTCCGCTCGCCGCGGCCAACGCCGAACTGGCCTGGCCCGAACCGCCCCACCTCCAGCTGTGGCACGCGGCGACGATCCTGCGCGAGCACCGCGGCGACGGACACCTCGCCGCCCTGCTCGTGGCCGGCCTCGACCCGGTCGAGTCGCTCGTCTCCTTCGCCGCGATCGGCGCCGCCTCCGTCCAGCGCTTCGAGAGCCGCGGGTGGAGCGCGGGGGAGTGGGCTGCGGCTCGCGAACGCCTGGTCGCGCGCGGACTGGTGGAAGCGGACGGCACGGCGACGGATGCGGGCCGCGACCTGCGCCGTGGCATAGAGGAGCACACCGACCGCCTCGCCGCCGACCCCTGGCGCGCGCTCGCACCCCAGGACCTGGACCGGCTCACTCAACTGCTGGGCGAGTTCTGGGTCGCGGTGCTCTCCTCGGGGCTGCTGCCCTCGGAGACGACGCTGGGGATAGGCAAGGTCTGAACACCGAGGAGGCGGTGCGGCCCTCCTGGGCGGCTGGGTAAACGAAGCCGCCCGCGGGTGGTGGGTCTCCGCGGACGGCCTCTGTTTCCAGGATGGTTCAGGGGGCCCGCTCGGCGCGGCCCAGAAGGGGTGGGCCGCGGGGCGGGCCTCAGGACCTCCGTCGGTCTTCGGTCCTATGGCTGGTCGGGCCTGTCACGGTCCATGCCGAGCGCGCCCTCAGCTCTCTGCTGCGCGTCGTCGACCTGGCTCTCGTACTTGTTGCCCGTCCTCTCATTGACCTTCTTTTCCGCGGTGTCGGACATGTCCTTGGACTTGTCCTGCATTCCGCGGTGGCTCTTGAACCTGTCGAAGATGCCCATCCAGAGCTCCTTCCGAGGCGACTCAAATCGACGATACGCCCGCTGTGCGTGTAATGCGCATTTTCAGCCGATGTGGTCTGGACCTCTCGGCCGCTACCGTGGGACGAGAAGACAGGCACACAGGGGAGGGGCGCATCGTGACGCGTCTGAGGGGCGGGACGGCGGTCTGCGCCGCGGTGCTCGGCACGATGCTCGTACTCACGGGCTGCGACGACATGGGCGATCTGCCCCTGGACGACGCCGCCTCGGGTGCCGCCCCGGAGGCCGGGGAGGGCCGGGCCGTCAGTCCGCTGGACAACCCCGACGGAACCGAGCCGGGCCTGGCGGCCATCACCTCGGACGCCGACCGGGCCGAGGCGCGGGCCCTGATCGAGAAGGTGGCCACGAAGGGCCGCGGCCCCAGGACCGGGTACGACCGGGACGAGTTCGGCTACGCCTGGATGGACTCGGCTCCGGGCGGCATCCCCTACGCCCGCAACGGCTGCGACACCCGCAACGACCTCCTGCGCCGGGACGGCGAGGACCTGCGCTTCCGGTCCGGCTCGGACTGCGTCGTCATGGCGATGCGACTGCACGACCCGTACACGGGACGGACCATCGACTGGGCCAAGTCCCGCGCCACGGAGGTCCAGATCGACCACGTCATGCCGCTCTCCTACGACTGGCAGATGGGCGCCGCCCGCTGGACCGAGGGAAAGCGCCAGGACATCGCCAACGACCCACTCAACCTGATGCCGGTCGACGGGCCGACCAACGGCTCCAAGGGCGATTCCGGACCCGCCTCCTGGCTCCCCCCGAACAAGCGGATCCGCTGCTCCTACGCGGTGCGTTTCGCGCAGGTCTCCTTGAAGTACGAACTGCCCGTGACGCCGCCGGACAAGCAGATGATGCTGCGCCAGTGCGGGGGCTGAACCCGGCCTGAACCGGCTTCAACCGGCCCTGGATCGGCCGGTTGAACGACCGGTGGGCAACGCCCCACTACGGCCGGATTTCCACCGGCTCAGGCGCCGAGGGCGTCCAAATCCAGGATGTCGCCGGTGGGCTTGTCCGCCGGGACCGGCTTGTCGTAGTCGCTGAAGGAGACTGAGCCGGCGTCGTCGGGGTTGGTGCTGACCAGCTTCAGCAGGTACGGCTCGCCCTCCGTGGCGACGTACAGCGTGAAGCTGTCCTTGCCGTCCTTCTCGTAGAGGGTGATCGCGGGCGCGCCGTCGACCGTGGTCGTCTTGCCGCGGGTGGCGTCGGACTCGCCGTCCTTGGCGTCGCCGAGGATCGTGTCGAGGTCGCAGAAGCCGGTGAGCTCCTCGGCGTCCGCGCCGGTCGCGGACATCTTGGTCCACTTCCCGGCGAGCATGGCCACCGCCGCGTCGACGTCCGCCTCCGGCTCGCCCTCGCTCTGGCTCCGCAGGAAGTCGGCGTCGTACTTCATGTAGAGCGTGTCACCGCTCTTGATCAGATCGGCCCGGCCCTCGCCGTCCATGCTCATGTGCCCGGCGCAGTCGCCCTTGCTGTCGATGGCCATGTCCATGCTGATGGTGCCGCCGGTCTCGTCGTCGGGGATGTCGCCCTTGATCCGGAACGAGTCGGCCCCGCTCGTGGCCTTCACGGCCTGGTCGGCGATCTCCCCGCCGCTCAGTCCGGCGAACGGTTCCTTCGGCTTGTCGGCCGACGCTGCCTTGTCGGACTGGGAGGCGCTGGACTTGTCCTTCGCCCTGCCCTCGGTCTTGTCCTCGCCCTGGCACCCGGTGAGGGTCACGGCGGTGACGGCGGTGAGGCAGAGGGCGGCAAGTGCGGTACGACGCATGGGGGTTCCTCGGTGAAGACGGAGCGCGCGGGGGCGCTGGAGGTGAACTGACGGGTGGGCCGCGCTCCGGGGGCGGGCGGCCGGTGACGCGAGCGGGGCGTGGCGGATACGTGCCGCGCCCCGCGTCGCGACGAATGGGCCTCGTGGGCCGGATCAGGCGGACTTCTTCCAGTCCTGGCAGCCGGAGGTCTTGAAGAAGACGTCCGAGGCGCTGATGGTGACGACGGCCGTGCCGGTCACGTTGTTGTTCGCGATGATCGAGTCGATCGAGTGGTCGGCGTTCTTGGCGCGCTCCCAGTAGCAGGAGTCATCGGTGTTGCCGGTGGACTTGTACGTGCCGGGCGCGATGTCGACGCCCACTCTGAGCATTCCGGCGTCGCCGGCCATCTCGGCGGCCGGGGAGCCCTTCGCCTTCTCGTCGACGGCCTCCCAGTCCTCGCAGCCACTGGACGTGAAGAGCTTGTCGGTGGCCTTGATGGTGACGTAACCCGTGCCGGTCACATTGTCGTTGGCGAGCAGCGAGTCCATCTCCCCGGAGGCGTCGTTGGCCCGCTCCCAGTAGCACATGCCGTCGGTGTTGCCGGTGGTGCGATAGGTGCCGGGCTTGACGTCCGAACCGACCTGGTAGTCGCCGTCCCCCGCGAACGCGACCTTCTTCTCGGCGACTTCCGCCGTGTCCGACTTCTTCTCCCCGCCCGTGCCGCGGTCGGCGGAGGCCGAAGAGCCCTTGGCGGTGGAGTCGCCGCCGTCGTTGCCGGCGTTCGCCGAAACGGCGCCGATGACGACGATCCCCACGACGGCCCCCAGCGCGACCTTGCCCTTCATGCCCATGGCTGTTTCCCCTCCCCTGAGCGGCGACCGTCCTCCGATCCGGCGGTCGCTCGTTCGCTGGGTCAATAAGACCAGAGCTTGTGAACCGAGTCAACACGGTTCACGGGATGTCGTGTGTACACGGCCGTGAATGCATGGAACCGGCGTACGTCGGTATGCTCGTCGCCACAGACCAGATGCAGGTGAAACGGGCGGGCGAGGGGAGCCGGGCGGTGCAGGACAATGCGACAGAGGTGACCGCTGCCGGAATCGCCCGGCTGGCCGGCGTCGGCCGCGCCGCCGTCAGCAACTGGCGGCGCCGGCACGCCGACTTCCCCAAGCCCGTGGGCGGCACCGAGACCAGCCCCTCCTTCGCACTCGCCGAAGTCGAGGCGTGGCTGCGCCGCCAGGGCAAACTCGCCGAGGTCCCGCTGCGTGAACGCGTCTGGCAGCAGCTCGCGGGCCACCCCGAGGGTCCGGTCACCGCCCTCACCCAGGCCGGCTGCGTGCTGTTGCTCATCCATGACCGGCCCACCCTCTGGCTGGAGGTCTCCTCGGGCTCCGACGAACGCCTCGCGGCGATGCTGCCGGGGGCGCTGGAGCAGGTGCTGGCGCCGCGGTTCGGGGTGACGTCGACGCGGAAGGGCTCGGCGGCTGTGAACTCGCGTTCGGCTGTGAACTCGCGTGGGGGTGTGAACTCGCGTTCGGCCGCGCAGTCGCCCGACGCTGTGAACTCGACAAGTGGTGTGAACGCAGGCGCCGACGAGAAGTCGGACGGCGCTGTGAACGCACCGCACGCCGTGAACGCCGCACCTGCTGTGAACACTCCGCACCCGGTTCACGCCTCGGCGGCAGGCACCCCGACTGTTCACACCCCAGCTGTTCACGCTCCGACCGTTCACGCTCCGACCGTTCACACCCCGACCGCGCACACCCCGACCGCACACACCCAGGCCGTTCACACCCCCACCGGCCCCGAAGTCCTCACCTCGGCGCCCCTCCTCCGCGGTGCCGCCGAACTCGCCGCCGAGCTGGGCGGCGCCCGGCAGGCATTCGAGTTCCTCCTCGGCCGGCACCTCGACGCCAACCCGCGCCAGTACACGCTCACGCCCGCCGAACTCGCCGGCCTCATGGCCGACCTGGCCGGCCCGGCCCGTACCGCCCTCGACCCCGCCTGCGGCACCGGGGCCCTCCTGCGCGCCGTCGCGCCCCGCCCCGAACAGGAGCTCTACGCCCAGGACGCCGCGCCCGACCTCGCCGCGGTCACCGCGCTCCGGCTCGCCCTGCGCACCCGTGCCGCGGTGCGCACGGCCGTCGGTGACACCCTGCGCGCCGACGCGTACCCCGGGCTGCGGGCCGACGCCGTCCTGTGCCACCCGCCCTTCAACGAGCGCAACTGGGGTCACGACGAACTCGCCTACGACCCCCGCTGGGAGTACGGCTTCCCCGCGCGCACCGAGTCCGAGCTGGCCTGGGTGCAGCACGCGCTCGCGCGGCTGACGGACGGCGGCACCGCCGTGCTGCTCATGCCGCCCGCCGCCGCCTCCCGCCGCTCCGGACGCCGGATCAGGGCCGACCTGCTGCGGCGCGGCGCGCTGCGCGCGGTGGTCGCGCTGCCGGTCGGGGCGGCACCGCCGTATAACATCCCGCTCCACCTGTGGGTGCTGCGCCGGCCCGACAAGGCTCCCGCGCGGCCCGAGGTGCTCCTCGCGGACGCGGGGCAGTTCGCGACCGAGGGGCGCGGCGGACCCGACTGGCGGGCGGTGCGGGACGCCGTGCTCGACGCCTGGCGCGTCTTCGACCGCACCGGCACCCTCGACGAGCGGCCCGGTCTCGCCCGCGCGTTGCCCGTCATCGACCTCCTCGACGACGACGTCGACCTCGCCCCGGCCCGCCACCTGCCGCCCCCCGCCGCGGCCGACGGCGCGGAGGCGCTCACGGCCGTCCGCGAGCGCCTGGGGAAGACCCTGGGTCTGGCCGCCGAGCTCACCCCGCCGCCCGCCGCAGGGGCCGGGCCCGCGCGCTGGCCGCTCACCACCGTCGGCGAACTCGCGCGTGGGGGCGCCCTGGTGCTGCGTACCGGCGGAAACGGCGGCCACGCGCGCGTGCCCGTCCTCACCGACCATGACGTCCTCGCCGGGACGGCGCCCTCGGGGACGCTGCCGGAGAGCGACGAGGAGCCCGTGCTGACGGAGCCCGGCGATGTCGTCGTGCCGGTGCTCGGCGGGGGCTCGATGGCGCGCGTGATCGACGAGACGACAGGGAGCGCCGCCCTGGGGCGCAGCCTCGTGCTGCTGCGCCCCGATCCCGCGGCGCTCGACGCGTGGTTCCTCGCCGGCTTCCTGCGCGGCACCGCCAACAACCGCCAGGCCAGCAGTTACGCGTCCACGGCCACGCGCCTGGACGTGCGCCGGCTTCAGCTGCCCCGGCTCCCGCTCGACGAACAACGGCGCTACGGCGCGCGCTTCCGCGCACTCGACGAGTTCGAGCGGGCGCTCAGGCACGCGAGCCGGCTCGGGGACCAGCTCGTGCGCGGGATGTACGACGGCCTGACCGACGGCACGGTCGCGCCGGACTGACATCCGGACCGACATCCGAACCGACCGCAGGACCGACCGCAGGAGCGACTGCCGGGGCGAGGTGCGGCCGGGGGAAGTGATCAGTACAACAACGGTTCGGTACAACCCGGGACCGGTTGTCCGTGTCGGCCTATACGCTCGAACTCTGTCGTTCGTTCGTCCGTCCCCATCGGCCCACCGGTCCAGGAGCAGTCATGTACGGCCACGGCGCGGCGCCGCCCACCCGCAGCGCTACAACGGTCATCTCCCTGCGCGTGCTGTTCGCCGCCGTCGGCTTCCTGTCCTGCGGGATCCTCGCGTGCGTGCCGCTGTTCCGGGTGGCCATCCTGCGCGGGCGCTGGCCCGACTGGCTGCTGGCCTGGGTCAGCCTGCCGGTGTCCATCGCGTGCTTCGCGGTCGTCGGCACGGTGCCGGAGGAGGACGTGAAGTCGGACATCGCGCTGGCCGCGGTCCTGCTCCTCGGAGCGTTCAGCGCGGTGTACTTCCTGGTGATGGACATCCGCTTCCACGGCGCGCTGCGGCCCCCGTACGCCGGTTACCCGCCGGCGCACGCCGCCACCACGGTCCACGCCCCCAACGGACCGGCGGGCTACGGCTACCCGCAGCAGATGTCGCCGTACACGACCACACCGGTCCAGCAGCCCGTACCGCAGCAGCCCCTGCCGCAGCAGCCCCCGGCCCAGCAGCAGCCCCCTGCGGTGCCGCACACCCCGATGCCCCGGACAGCCGTGCCCCCGGGCCCCGTACCGGCGCCCCCGCCGCCCCAGCGCCACGAGCCCGCGCGGATCGACCAGGTGCGCGCCGAACTCGACGAGCTCAGCGACTACCTGCGCAACCACGACGGCCGCGGCGACCACGAGGGCGGAAGGTGACCGTGACGACAGGGCGTGTCGTCGCCGGCCGTTACGAACTGTCCACGCTCATCGGGCAGGGAGGCATGGGCCAGGTCTGGACGGCCTACGACCAGCGGCTCGACCGGCGCGTGGCGGTGAAGCTGCTGCGCCCCGACAAGGTGGCCGGGCAGGAGGCGGACGAGCTGCGCCGCCGCTTCCTGCGCGAGTGCCGCGTGACCGCGCAGGTCGACCACCCCGGCCTGGTCACCGTGCATGACGCGGGCACCGAGGGCGAGGAGCTGTTCCTCGTCATGCAGTACGTCGACGGCGCGGACCTCTCCGACCATCTCGCCGAGCACGACCCGTACCCCTGGCAGTGGGCGGTCGCGGTCGCCGCGCAACTGTGCGCCGTGCTGAGCGCCGTGCACGCCGTGCCGATCGTCCACCGCGACCTCAAGCCGCGCAACGTGATGGTGAAGCAGGACGGCACCGTCACCGTCCTCGACCTCGGCGTCGCCTCCGTCATGGACGCCGACACCACCCGCCTCACCCACACCGGCACACCCATCGGCTCGCCCGCCTACATGGCGCCCGAGCAGGCGATGGGCGGCGCGGTCGGGCCGTACACCGACCTGTACGCGCTCGGTGTGCTCCTGCACGAACTCCTCAGCGGCGACGTGCCGTTCTCCGGCTCCACGGCGCTCGGCGTGCTGCACCGGCATCTGTACGAGCCCCCGCTGCCGGTGCGCCGGATGCGCCCCGAGGTGCCCGAGGCGCTCGAGGCGCTGGTCCTGCGCCTGCTCGCCAAGGACCCGCAGCACCGCCCGGCCTCCGCGCAGGAGGTCTACGAGGACCTGGCGGCGCTGCTGCCCGCGCGCGGGATGCCCACCGGGGCGCCCCTGGATCCCACGCGCCCCTTCCTTCGCCCGCACGCCCCCTGGCCGGACCGCGCGCGCACCCCCGCGCCCCAGCCCGCGGCGCCGGTCCCGCCCGCCGTGGAGAAGCCCGATGTCGCCCGCGCGGTCGACGAGGTCAAGCGCCTCCTCGGCGAGGGCCGGATCACCCAGGCCGTCGACATCCTCGGCGCGATCCTCCCGGTCGCCGCCGAGCAGCACGGCGAGAACTCCCCGGTGGTGCGCACCCTGCGCAAGCAGTACGCGGCCACGCTCATGGACGACGGCCAGTACCGGCGCGCGCTGCCCGTCCTGCGCGCCCTGGCCGCCGAACGCGCCGCCGAGGCGGGCCAGGCCGACCCCCAGTCCCTGCGCTTCCGCTACGACGTGGCCCAGTGCCTGGAGCAGCTCGGCGATCCGGCGGCGGCGCTGACGGAGTTCAGGGCGCTGCTGCCGTACTACGAGAACCAGTACGTCGCCGGCGACCCCGAGACGGCCCACGACGTGCGCCGCCGCATCGGCCACCTCCTGCTCGCCCTCGGCGACCGGGCCGCCGCCCACGACACCCTCGTACGCCTCCTGCACGACGTGGAACGCCTGCACGGTCCCGGCCACCCGCTGGCGGCGGACATCAGGCGCACGCTTCAGTGGCTGGGACAGGTGCGTGGCTGAGAGCTGGTTCCGGAAGAGAGCCGCTCGCAAGTCGATCAAGCGGATCATCGCCCCGCTGAAGGCCAACATGCCCAAGGCCGACGACTTCGGCTTCGAGGGGATCCGGCGGCTGGGCAACCCGGTGCCGATGCTGGTCCAGAACCGCGGCGAGGCACGGCTGGAGCTGTGGCTGGAGCCGTTCGGGCAGGACTACTGGCTGGAGCCGGGCGAGTCCGTGTACGTCACCTCGTACGGTGAGTGGAACGACCATCCGTTCGAGACGGTCCACGAGCCCGGGTGCCTGACGGTCTGGGCCACCTCCTGGTTCGCCACGGTCACCGACCGCGACGGCAACGAATTCCCCCCGGGCGCTCGAGACACCGTCGAGCCCTAGCGCGCCGGTGCCCGAAGTCCTCGTGAATCGTTGGTCGAATGGGTTGGCCAGAGCTTGGCCACTGCCTACCATCGATCACCGCAAGACTTTGTGCACCGTCGCACAATCTCCGACCGGGAGGCTCCCTTGCACCGCCGCAGCAGCCGTACCAGCCGCCGTCGCACCGCGCTCCTCCTCGCCGCCGCGATCGCGGCGGCGCCCCTGCTCACCGCCTGCGGAAACGATGCGCATCCCGGCGCGGCGGCCGTCGTCGGCGAGCAGCGGATCACCGTCTCCCAGCTGGAGAACCGGGTGAACGAGGTGCGCGCGGCCCAGCGCGCGGTCGTGACGGACGAGGCGCAGTACGCCCAGGCCGTCGCCCGGACCGGCAGTCTCACCCGGGACACCCTGCACGGGATGGTCCTGGACCGCGTGCTGCACCAGGCCGCCGAGGACGCGGGGGTCACCGTCAGCCGCAAGGAGATCCAGCAGATGCGCAGCGGCCTGGAGCAGCAGGCCGGCGGCGCGAAGGCGCTGGAGACGGCGTGGCTCCAGGAGTACGGCGTCGCCCCGCAGCGCCTGGAGGAGAACCTCCGCCTCCAGCTGGAGGCCCAGAAGCTCGCCGCCAAGCTCGGCACCGACACCACCCGCCCGGAGTTCTGGAAGGCCCTGTCAGAGGCCTCCGAGAAGCTCGGCGTCGACCTCAACCCGCGCTACGGCACCTGGGACGTCCAGAAGAGCAGCCGCGTGGACGCCAAGACGCCGTGGGTGCGTGACGTGACGGCAGCCGGGTCGCAGGAGCCGGCGTAGCGGAAAGCGGCGTAGCGGGAAGCGGCGCGGCGGGAAGCGGCGTAGCGGGAAGCGGCGCGGCGGGAAGCGGCGCAGCGGGAAGCGGCGGACGACGGCACGGCGCGCTGCCACCGGCCCCTGTGCCGCGCCGTGCGGTCATACGATCACACTCCACACCCTGACCTGTGGAAAACCCGACCGGCCCCGTCACCGCCGTGCGTTAGCTTCGAACCGTGAACACCACCAGCCCCGCAGCCGCCCCGGCCGATCCCGGCCGTATCGTCCTGCTCACCACCAGCCATCGCGTCGCCCCCGGCCTGCTGTCCTGGCCGGCCTGGCAGGCGCTGCGCTCCGCCGACAGCGTGCTGTGCGCGGACGGCGCGCACCCTCAGCTGCCGTATCTGCGCGAGGCGGGGATACAGGTGGCCGAGGCCGCCCCTACCGCCCAGGACCTGGTCGACACCTGCGCCGGCGGCCGCACCGTCGTGGTCGTGGCGACCGGCGAGGGCGACCCGGCGCTGACCGACGGCCTCGCCCGCCTCGCCGGCTCCGGCCAGGTCAGCATGCCGGACCTGGAGCTGCTCCCCGCCTCCTACGACCTGCCGGGCGCCCGCCTGCTCGACCTCGTCCAGGTCATGGACCGCATCCGCGCCGAGTGCCCCTGGTCGTCCCAGCAGACCCACAAGGGGCTGGCCAAGTACGGCATCGAGGAGGCGTACGAACTCGTCGAGGCGATCGAGGAGGGGGACCGGGACGAACTGCGCGAGGAGCTGGGGGACGTGCTCCTCCAGGTCGTCTTCCACTCCCGGATCGCCGAGGAGGATCCGGACGCGCCGTTCTCCGTCGACGACGTCGCCGGCACCATCATCGCCAAGCTGATCCACCGCCACCCGCATGTCTTCGGGGACGAGACCGCCGCCACCCCCGAGGACGTCAAGGAGCACTGGCTGCGCACCAAGGCGGAGGAGAAACGAAGGGAGTCCGTCACCGACGGCATCCCTCTCGGCCAGCCCGGCCTCGCCCTCGCGGCGAAGCTGGCCTCCCGCGTCAGAACCGCCGGCCTGGACGTGCCGCTGCCGCAGACCGAGGGCATCGGCTACGACCTCCTCGCCCTCGCGGTGCGCGCCGAGGCGGAAGGCGTCGATCCGGAGGCGGCGCTGCGGGCGGCCGGCCGGGCGTACCGGGACGCGGTGCGGGTGGCCGAAGGACTGGAGGACGGGGGGCGTGAAGGTTAGTACGGTTGCCTCCAGGGTCGGGTTCGGGCACGGGGGCTCAAATGTCAGGTGTGTTGGACGATTTGGCGGGTGCGGCGGCCGGGGTTCTGGTGGCGTCGATGGGCTCGGACCACTGGGAGGAGCGCGTCAGGCCGACGTTCGTCCACATCTACGGCATGGCCATGAAGGAGGACGTGGGCCCGACTCTGGACAGCTTCCGGCGTGATGTGTACAGCGGGACGCTCTCCGCGCGGGACGCGGCGCTGATCTGGAAGTCCAAGATCCGTATGGCGTTCAAACGGGGAGTCATCGCCAACGAGGTTCACCGCTTCATAGAGGACTTCAGGCCCGACGTCGCCTTCCGCACCTGCCCGTCCTGCGCTGCCGGAGTGGAGGCCGGTGACATCTACTGCGGGGAGTGCGGCGAAGTCCTCGGCGGGCCTGTCCCGGTCCCCGCGCCGGGACCCTCCATCGAGGCCCGCGGAGTCATCGACCAGGCTGCCCTGGACTTCATCGTTCAGCCGCCCGTGCCCACCGCCCAGGACCACGTCGACTTCCGCCGGGCCAACTTCCACGGCCCCGTCATCGGGGTACAGCACAACTACGGCACCGCGGCCCCGGCGGCGACCGCCGACAGCTGGCCCCGCTTCTTCGAGTTCCGGCGCAAGACCTTGGGCGTACGGCCCGTCTCCGCCTTCGGCGACGAGGCGAAGATGCCGCCGTACGTCCCGCGCGACAGTGATGACGAGCTCGACATGCTCGTCACCGAGGGGCTGCGCGAGGGCGGTCTGGTCATCGTCACCGGTGAGTCCCTGTCCGGCAAGACCATGACCGCCTGGGCCGCGCTCAACCGCAACGCCGAGGACAGCACCCGGCTGTTCGACGCACACCCCGGCACGGATCTGCCCGAGCTGTCCGCCGCCTTACGCGGTCGCGACCCCGCCACGGCCTACGTGGTGTGGCTCGACGACCTGGAGAGCCACCTCGACGAACGGGGGCTGGTGGCGGGGCCGTTGGCGCAGCTCGTCCACGGGGGCGCGCTCGTCCTCGCGACGATGCGGGACACGGCGTACGAGACACACCGCTTCGGCGACCATCCGACGGCGCGTGCCCTGCGTGGTGCCCGGACGGTGGATCTGACCTGCGAGTGGAGCGAGGCCGAACTCGCCCGTCTCGCGCGGGCGGACGACCGACGGCTGACGGACGTCCCGCGGTGGCGGGGCGGCCTCGGTGTCACGGAGTTCCTCGCGGTCGGCCCCCTGCTCTGGGAGGAGTGGCGCCGGGCGAGCCGTCCGGGCGGGCGGGCGAACGGGCATCTGCTGGTGCGCGCCGCCGTCGACGCGGCCCGTTGCGGGCTCACCAGCGGTCTGCCGCCGGAGGCGTGGGAGCACCTGATCAACACCCGCGCGATCTACGGTCCGCTGGTCCTCGACGGCCCCCTCTCGCAGGAGGACCTGGACTGGGCGACCCGGCCCCGGCTCGAGGTCTGCGGACTGCTCGTCCCCGGGGAGGAGGCGGGCACCTGGCGGGCGAGCGGGACGCTTGTCGCGGACGCGAGCCGCTGCCCCGACCTGCCGGCCCTGACGCCCCGTGTGTGGGGGTCCATGGCCCGGGTGGCGGCGGAGCGGGAGCTGCCGGAGCGCGGTGAGGTCTCCCGGGCGGCCCGCGACGCCTTACGGGGCCCGGCCGAGGCGGGCGACCAGCAGGCCGTGCTGCTCCTCGCCGTCCTGTCGACCTGGGCCGGAGACGACCCCGAGACACGGCGCTGGTGGGGCAAGGTCGCGGAGGACGACCCGGGCAAGGCCCACATGCTCGGTCGGTATCTCCTCCTCGGACGGGGCGACCCCGACGAGGCCATCCCCCACCTCCGGACCGCCGTGGAGGCGGGAAACAACGAACCGGTGGAGGAGCTCGGATTCCTCTTCCTCGAGCGTGCCCTGCACTGGCTGGGCAGCGCGGCCAGGAACGGCGGTGCCGCCGCGGCCGAAGTCGTCCCCGCGCTCCGAGCAGCCCTGCGGGACAAGGGCTTCGAGGCCGTCATGACGCAGCACTACACGCCGGACCCGGAGCACCCGGCGCTTCCCGGTCCCGAGCTGTCGGTCCGGCGCGCCGTCAGCATGGCCGTCGTACTCGCCCGTCGCCACAGCCGGCCGTCACCCGAAGCGACCCCCGCCCCACCGCCCGATACCGTCAAGGAGTGACCGACCACCCCACCCCCATCCCCACCCCCGCCCCCTCCGCAGCCCCCGAAGCCACCCGACCCCCGGCCCCCGAGCTGTTCACCTGGGAGTTCGCCGCCGATCCCTACCCGGCGTACGCCTGGCTGCGGGAGCACGCCCCCGTGCACCGGACACGGCTGCCCAGCGGTGTGGAGGCGTGGCTGGTCACGCGGTACGCCGATGCCAAGCAGGCCCTGGCCGACCAGCGGCTCAGCAAGAACCCCGAGCACCACGACGAGCCGGCCCACGCCAAGGGCAAGACCGGTATCCCCGGTGAGCGCAAGGCCGAGCTGATGACGCATCTGCTCAACATCGACCCGCCGGACCACACCCGGCTGCGCCGCCTGGTCAGCAAGGCGTTCACGCCCCGCCGGGTCGCCGAGTTCGCCCCGCGGGTGCAGGAGCTGACCGACCGTCTCATCGACCGGTTCGCCGACCGGGGCTCCGCCGACCTCATCCACGAGTTCGCCTTCCCGCTGCCCATCTACGCCATCTGCGACCTGCTCGGCGTCCCCCCAGAGGACCAGGACGACTTCCGGGACTGGGCGGGCATGATGATCCGCCACCAGGGCGGACCCCGGGGCGGTGTCGCGCGGTCCGTGAAGAAGATGCGCGGCTATCTCGCCGAGCTCATCCACCGCAAGCGCGAGGCGCTGCCCGCCGAGCCGGCCCCCGGCGAGGACCTGATCTCCGGTCTCATCCGCGCCTCCGACCACGGCGAGCACCTCACCGAGAACGAGGCCGCGGCCATGGCCTTCATCCTTCTCTTCGCCGGCTTCGAGACCACGGTCAACCTGATCGGCAACGGCACCTTCGCCCTGCTCACCCACCCCGAGCAGCGCACCCGGCTCCAGCGGTCCCTGGCCGCGGGGGAGACGGGCCTGTTGGAGACCGGCGTGGAGGAGCTTCTCCGCTACGACGGTCCCGTCGAGCTGGCCACCTGGCGGTTCGCCACGCGGCCGCTCACCATCGGCGGCCAGGACATCGCCGCCGGCGACCCCGTGCTGGTCGTTCTGGCCGCCGCCGACCGGGACCCGGCCCGGTTCGCCGAGCCCGACACCCTCGACCTGGCCCGGCGCGACAACCAGCACCTCGGCTACGGCCATGGCATCCACTACTGCCTCGGCGCCCCGCTCGCCCGGCTGGAGGGCCAGACCGCGCTGGCCACCCTCCTGACCCGGCTGCCGGACCTCCGGCTCGCCGCCGATCCCACCGACCTGCGCTGGCGCGGCGGCCTCATCATGCGCGGACTGCGCACCCTCCCGGTCGAGTTCACGCCCCGCGACTGAGATTCGCCCTCCCGGTCGAGTTCACGCCCCCCGACTGAGATTCGCCCTTTGGTCGAGTTCACCCCCCGTGCCTGAACTCCCCCTTTGGCCGAGTTCACCCCCTGTGCCGGAACTCCCCCTTCCGGTCGAGTGCACGCCTACCTCCCCCTGAGGTGCCGTCAGGTCAAACGTGACACACCCTCAAGTCCGTGATCTTCACGTGATCTGTGCGGCATTAACTTGTGACAAGTGATCGTCTGCCGATACGTTCACTCGTCAACGCGACGCCTCGCCCCACCGGCGCCGCGTCGGTCCCCGCTGTCTTCGAAAGGCACCCGCATGCTCTCCGGGAACGGTCGTCACCGTCGCCCCCGCCAGGCTCCGGCTCTCATCGTCGCGGCCGGAGTGACCGGCTCCGCCATCGCCATCCCGCTGCTCGGCGCCTCGGGCGCCAGCGCCGCCGAGGGCAACACGTGGGACAGGGTCGCGGAATGCGAGAGCGGCGGCTCCTGGAGCGAGGACAGCGGCAACGGCTACTACGGCGGCCTTCAGGTCACCCAGGAGAACTGGGAGCGGTACGGCGGTACGACGTACGCCGACAGCGCGGACCAGGCCAGCCGTTCCCAGCAGATAGCCGTCGCCGAGCGCATCCTCGCCGACCAGGGGCTCGCCGCCTGGCCCACCTGTGGCCCGCTCTCCGGTCTGGACCCCAAGTCCGGTTCGGTCGGCGTCGACACGGGCGTCGAGGAAGAGGCGGATTCGCCCGACTCGTCTGAATCATCCGACTCATCCAGCTCGTCCGGTTCGTCCGGCCTGCTGGACTCCCTCGGCGGTGATGCCTCCGAGTCCGCGGCCGACTCGGACGCCGACTCCGACTCCGAGACGGACCCCGGCGCCTCCGCGTCGCCCGAAGCGTCGAGCGGCTCGCCGGAGTCGACGGGCTCGTCCGAGTCGGCAAATCCGAAGAAGTCGGACAAGTCAACCGAATCCGCGGAGGCTTCCGCGTCCAAGGGATCGAAGGGCTCGTCCGAATCATCCGGCTCGTCCGGGACGTCCGGCTCGTCCGGCTCGTCCGGCTCGTCCGAGAGTGACCCCTCGCGCGAGGCCGACGGTCTGTTCACGGGCATCTCCGGGCTGGACAACTCGGACAACATCCTCTGGGTCGGGAGCGATTCCGTCCTCGTCGACACCGGCGCCGGCCGTCATCGCGGCAAGCCCGCGGACGAGAGCGGGGCGGACGGGTCGTACGTCGTGCGCGCCGGCGACACCCTCGCGAGCATCGCCGACTCCCTTGACCTCAGCGGCGGATGGCGCGGGCTCTATGCCGCCAACGAGTCGGCCATCGGCCCCGACCCCAGCCGTATCACTCCCGGTCAGACCCTTGAAGTAGCGGACTAACCGGTCGAAAACCAGGGCCAGTTCGCGTCACGCTTCGCGCCGAATGTCCGCTTTGGCGAAAGTGTGGGATGAGTCTCAGAAGCCCTGATCGTCTTTGAAATTCCGCGGATCGCCTGTCTACGGTCATGACCGCTCGCAAGCAGCGGGCCCCGACTGCCGCACGCCGAATCCTGCCGGTGGCCGTACGGGAACAGTCGTCGCGTCATGCGCCGTAGGCAGGAGCGGGGGACCCAAGGTAAGCGCCGCGCCGGTCGGTTGACCGGAGCGGCTTGGGGTGGAGCCGTACGCCGAAAGGTGTACGGCCGGGCAACTCAACCGGCCCGAACCCGACAGCTCACCTCGCAGGCGTCGGTGAGGGGATCGATCCATGCTGTTTTCCGGCAAGGGCAAGCACCGTCGTCCGTCCAAGGCCACTCGCGCCATCGCCATCGCCGGTGTGACCGGCGCCGCCGTCGCCGCCCCGCTGATGGCGGCCGGCAACGCCTCCGCCGCCACCGCCTCCGAGTGGGACGCCGTCGCCCAGTGCGAGTCCGGCGGCAACTGGTCCATCAACACCGGCAACGGCTACTACGGCGGCCTGCAGTTCTCGGCCTCCACCTGGGCCGCGTACGGCGGTACGGCCTACGCCTCCACCGCCGACCAGGCCTCCAAGGCGCAGCAGATCGAGATCGCCGAGAAGGTTCTCGCGGGCCAGGGCAAGGGTGCCTGGCCGCACTGCGGCGTCGGCCTGTCGAGCGCCGCGTACAACGGCGGCTCCAGCACCTCCGGCTCCTCCGAGGGCACCGAGAGCACCGAGAGCAGCACCCCGGCGCCGCGTGAGACCGAGCAGCCCGCCTCCCGTTCCGCCGAGCGCCCGGCCGCCAAGAAGACCGTCACCACCCCGACCGGCAAGAAGGTCAAGAAGGGCGACGGCGAGTACAAGGTCACCAAGGGCGACACCCTCAGCACCATCGCCGAGGAGCACGACGTCAAGGGCGGCTGGGAGAAGCTCTACCAGCTCAACAAGGACATCGTTGAGGACGCCGACCTGATCTACCCCGGTCAGCAGCTGCACCTCAAGTAATCCCGTAGCCGAACCACAGGGCCCTCCTATCCGGGTCCTCCATACTGGAGGCCTCGTGAGGGTCACCCCCGTCCCCACGGGCTCCCCGCCCCGGTGCGTGTTCCCCCGTACGCACCGGGGCGGGGTTTCTTCTGTGAGCGGTCCTTCTACGAGCAGTTCTTCTCCCGTAGTTCACGGATCCTTTGTTCCGGCGAGAAACAATGGGTACCGTCTGTCCTTGTCCACGGGACGGTCGGTCGGCTGGCCGATGTCCCTCAGGCGGTTAGGCTCTAGTCGCAAGGCTCACGTGCCCCGCACTTCCAGCGTCACATCCCATGAAGGAGATGCTCGTGCCGTCCATCGACGTCGTCGTAGCCCGGGAAATCCTGGACTCCCGAGGCAACCCCACGGTCGAGGTCGAGGTCGGCCTCGACGACGGCAGCACGGGTCGTGCCGCCGTTCCGTCCGGTGCCTCCACCGGTGCCTTCGAGGCCATCGAGCTCCGTGACGGCGACCCCAACCGCTACCTCGGCAAGGGCGTCGAGAAGGCCGTCCTCGCCGTGATCGAGCAGATCGGCCCGGAGCTCGTCGGCTACGACGCCACCGAGCAGCGCCTGATCGACCAGGCGATGTTCGACCTGGACGCCACCGACAACAAGGGCTCGCTCGGCGCCAACGCCATCCTCGGCGTCTCGCTCGCCGTCGCCCACGCCGCCTCCGAGGCCAGCGACCTCCCGCTCTTCCGCTACCTGGGCGGCCCGAACGCGCACCTGCTGCCGGTGCCGATGATGAACATCCTGAACGGCGGCTCGCACGCCGACTCCAACGTGGACATCCAGGAGTTCATGATCGCCCCGATCGGCGCGGAGTCCTTCTCCGAGGCGCTGCGCTGGGGCGCCGAGGTCTACCACACCCTCAAGAAGGTGCTGAAGACCAAGGGCCTGTCCACCGGTCTCGGCGACGAGGGCGGCTTCGCCCCGAACCTGGAGTCCAACCGCGCCGCCCTCGACCTCATCATCGAGGCCATCAAGGAGGCCGGTTACACCCCCGGCGAGCAGATCGCCCTCGCCCTCGACGTCGCCGCCTCCGAGTTCTACAAGGACGGCGTCTACACCTTCGAGGGCAAGGACCGCTCCGCCGCCGAGATGACGGAGTACTACGCCGAGCTCGTCGAGGCGTACCCGCTCGTCTCCATCGAGGACCCGCTGTTCGAGGACGACTGGGCCGGCTGGAACACCATCACCGAGAAGCTGGGCGACAAGGTCCAGATCGTCGGCGACGACCTCTTCGTCACCAACCCCGAGCGCCTCGCCCGCGGCATCGAGGAGGGCTCCGCCAACGCCCTGCTCGTCAAGGTCAACCAGATCGGCTCGCTGACCGAGACCCTGGACGCCGTCGAGATGGCCCAGCGCAACGGCTTCAAGTGCATGATGTCCCACCGCTCCGGTGAGACCGAGGACGTCACCATCGCCGACCTCGCCGTCGCCGTGAACTGCGGCCAGATCAAGACCGGTGCCCCGGCCCGCTCGGACCGCGTCGCCAAGTACAACCAGCTGCTGCGCATCGAGGAGATCCTCGATGACGCCGCGGTGTACGCCGGCCGCAGCGCCTTCCCGCGCTTCAAGGGCTGACCTCTCCCGGCGTAGCCAGTCGTACGTACGTCCCCGTACTCGGTCCCGTACCGTGTGCGGGGACGTACGCGCGTGTGTGAACGGGAGTGAGAGATGGCCGTCAAGGACCGGGACCGTTTCTCCACCGCGACCAGGATCCGGTTGCTGGGTGAGCAGACGGCGGCCCGTGTCTACCGCTCCCAGACCAAGCGGCAGGCCCGTCGCTCCCGGCTCACCGGCCGCGCGGCCCTGCTCGCCCTCGTCGTCTGCACCCTGGTCGTCGCCCTCGCCTATCCGATAAGGCAGTACGTCGCCCAGCGCGCCGAGATCGCCGATCTGGAACGGCAGCAGCAGCAGGCCCGGGAGCGGGTGGAGGAACTGCGCGATCTCAAGGCACGCTGGAAGGACGACGCGTACGCCGAGCAGCGGATCCGGGAGCGGCTGCACTACGTGATGCCGGGGGAGACCGGCTTCGTGGTGATCGATCCCGACGCGGCGAAGCAGGCGCGCACCGACCTCGGCGCGGCCGACCGGCCCTGGTACGCGAACGTGTGGGACGGGGTCGACAAGTCCGACGCCGCCGACCGGTAGCCGCCGCCGACCGGTACTCGCCGCCGACCGACAAACGAAGACGAAAGACTGTTAAGGCCCTTATGGAAACGCCCCCGCCCACCACTCCCCGCACCGAGCCGACCGACGCGGACGTCGAGGCCTTCAAGCAGCAGCTCGGGCGGCCGCCGCGCGGGCTGCGCGCCATCGCGCACCGGTGCCCCTGCGGACAGCCGGACGTGGTGGAGACGGCGCCCCGGCTGCCGGACGGCACGCCGTTCCCGACGCTGTACTACCTGACGTGCCCGAAGGCCAACTCGGCGATCGGCACGCTGGAGGCGAACGGCGTGATGAAGGAGATGACCGCGCGCCTGGCGACCGACCCGGAGCTGGCCGCGGCCTATCGCGCCGCCCACGAGGACTACATCCGCCGCCGCGACGAGATCGAGGAGCTGACGGGCTTCCCGAGCGCGGGCGGCATGCCGGACCGCGTGAAGTGCCTGCACGTCCTGGTCGCGCACTCGCTGGCCGCCGGACCCGGCGTGAACCCGCTCGGGGACGAGGCGCTCGCGATGCTGCCGGAGTGGTGGCGCAAGGGCTCGTGCGTGACGCCGGTTCAGGAGGAGGCCAAGTGACCCGTGTCGCCGCCATCGACTGCGGTACGAACTCGATCCGGCTCCTCGTCGCCGACGCCGACCCGGTGACGGGCGAACTCGTCGACCTGGACCGCCGTATGACCATCGTCCGGCTCGGGCAGGGGGTCGACCGGACCGGGCGGCTCGCGCCGGAGGCGCTGGAACGGACCTTCGCCGCCTGCCGGGAGTACGCGGCGGTCATCAAGGAGCACGGCGCCGAGCGCCTGCGGTTCGTGGCCACCTCCGCCTCCCGGGACGCCGAGAACCGGGACGACTTCGTGCGCGGGGTCATGGACATCCTGGGCGTCGAGCCGGAGGTGATCAGCGGGGACCAGGAGGCCGAGTTCTCCTTCACCGGGGCCACCAGGGAACTCGCCGAGCACGACCATCTCCCGGGGCCCTACCTCGTGGTGGACATCGGCGGGGGGTCCACCGAGTTCGTCGTCGGCGCGGAGCACGTACGGGCGGCCCGGTCCGTCGACGTCGGATGCGTGCGGATGACCGAGCGGCACCTCGTGCGGGACGGCGTCGTCTCCGACCCGCCCACCGCCGAGCAGATCGCCGCCATGCGCGCCGACATCGAGGCCGCCCTCGACCTCGCCGAGCGGACCGTGCCGCTGCGCGAGGCGCACACGCTGGTCGGACTCGCCGGGTCCGTCACCACCGTGTCCGCCATCGCCCAGGAGCTGCCCGAGTACGACTCGGCGCGCATCCACCACTCACGGGTCTCCCACGACCGCGTCCGCGAGATCACCGAGTGGCTGCTGCGCTCCACCCACGCCGAGCGGGCGGCCGTACCGTCGATGCACCCGGGACGGGTCGACGTCATCGCGGCCGGCGCCCTCGTCCTGCTGGCGATCATGGAGCGGATCGGTGCCGAGGAGGTCGTCGTGAGCGAGCACGACATCCTCGACGGCATCGCGTGGTCGGTGGCGTAGCTTCCGCGGGGCGCTCCCGGCGCTCTCCCGACGCGCTCCCGGCCCGCCCTTGCCACCCTTTGTTACTCGCCGGTAGCCTCGGTTGAGCAGGCCATGTCGCCGTCTGAGCAAGGTTTGAGTGGCTCTCGAGGGCCTCCGGGCGACACTTCGTCGGGAAAGTTCGTGAAGTTCTTCACAAGGAATTCGGCCCGGTCGGGGTCCGGAAGGGGTCACGTTGACCCTTCCGGGGCCCCAACGGCCCCTTGAACGCGTTCAGAAGGGGTGGCCGGGGGTGTCGAAAGGGGAGGGTGCGCGAGGGTGTTTCGGAGGGCTCACCGTGGCCCCGGATGCCCAGAGAGGCAGCTCACGCGGCATTGACAACGGTCTCCCCTACACCGCCGTTCCCGGTCCACGCCATGACCTGGGTCACGCGGGTCGCGGAGGATAACACACCCCCTCGAAGAGCTTGTGAAGGGGCGCACGAGCGACCCCCCAGGGGCGGGTGGATACTCGATGGCATGAGCACCACGGAGCGTCCCAGGATCCTCGTAGTAGGCGGTGGGTACGTAGGCCTGTACGCAGCTCGGCGCATTCTCAAGAAGATGCGCTACGGAGAGGCGACCGTCACGGTCGTCGACCCCCGGTCGTACATGACCTACCAGCCCTTCCTCCCCGAAACCGCCGCCGGCAGCATCTCCCCGCGCCACGTCGTCGTCCCGCTGCGACGCGTGCTGCCCAAGGCGGAGGTCCTCACCGGCCGGGTCACCACCATCGATCAGGACCGCAAGGTCGCCACGATCGCCCCGCTGGTCGGCGAGGCGTACGAGCTGCCCTTCGACTACCTGGTCATCGCGATGGGCGCGGTCTCCCGCACCTTCCCGATCCCCGGCCTCGCCGAGCAGGGCATCGGCATGAAGGGCATCGAGGAGGCCATCGGCCTGCGCAACCACGTCCTCGAGCAGCTCGACAAGGCCGACTCCACCACCGACGAGGAGATCCGCCGCAAGGCGCTCACCTTCGTCTTCATCGGCGGCGGCTTCGCCGGCGCGGAGACCATCGGTGAGGTCGAGGACATGGCCCGCGACGCGGCCAAGTACTACACCAGCGTCTCCCGCGAGGACATGCGGTTCATCCTCGTCGACGCCGCGGACAAGATCCTTCCCGAGGTCGGCCCCAAGCTCGGCCAGTACGGCAAGGAGCACCTGGAGGCCCGCGGGGTCGAGGTCTACCTCTCCACCTCCATGGACTCCTGCGTCGACGGGCACGTGGTGCTGAAGAACGGCCTCGAGGTCGACTCCAACACCATCGTCTGGACCGCCGGTGTGAAGCCGAACCCGGTCCTGTCCCGCTTCGGTCTGCCGCTCGGCCCCCGCGGTCACGTCGACTGCCAGCCGACGCTCCAGGTCACGGGCACCGACTACATCTGGGCCGCGGGCGACAACGCCCAGGTTCCGGACCTGGTCGGCCGCAAGGCCGGCAACGAGAACGCCTGGTGCCCGCCGAACGCGCAGCACGCGCTGCGGCAGGCCAAGGTCCTCGGCGACAACGTGATCTCCGGCATGCGGGGCTTCCCGCAGAAGGACTACGAGCACGCCAACAAGGGCGCGGTGGCCGGCCTCGGCCTCCACAAGGGCGTCGCGATGATCGTCATGGGCAAGATGAAGATCAAGCTCAAGGGCCGGCTCGCGTGGTACATGCACCGCGGCTACCACGGCCTGGCGATGCCGACGTGGAACCGCAAGATCCGCGTCTTCGCCGACTGGACGCTCGGCATGTTCCTCAAGCGCGAGGTCGTGGCGCTCGGCGCGCTCGAGTCGCCGCGCGAGGAGTTCTACGAGGCGGCCAAGCCCGCCCCGGCTCCCGCGGCCGCCGCGCCGAAGACCGAGGAGAAGGCCAAGGCCTCCTGACCTGACGGTCGTTGATCCATCCGAAGGGCCTCCCGCCATCCGTGGTGCGGGGGGCCCTTCGGCGTTCCCGTGCGGTCCGCGGCCGCGTCACACCGAACTCTTAACGCAGATGGGGGACTGCGCCCCCGCCCCGTTGGTGTTTACGTGGGTGTGGGACATTCCGGATCTCCGTCATGGAGGTGTGCGCCATGGCAGACGCCGCGCCGCGGCTGAAGGGCCTCGTCGAGCAGTTGCTGGGAGCACCGCTCCCGTTGCGTATCCGCGCCTGGGACGGATCACAGGCAGGCCCGCCCGGCGCACCGGCGCTGGTCGTCCACAACCGCCGCGCCGTGCGCCGGCTGCTGTGGCGGCCGGGCGAACTCGGGCTCGCCCGCGCCTGGGTGGCCGGCGACCTGGACATCGAGGGGGACCTCTACGGCGCCCTCGACGTGCTCTCCGGGCTGATCTGGGAGCGCGGCGAGGACGCCCGCTCGCTCGGCGAGACGCTGCGCGATCCCGAGGCACGCTCGGCGATCGCCGGGCTGTTCAGGATGGCCGGGCCGCCGCTGCCGCCCGCGCCCCCCGAGGAGGAAGTCCGCAGACGCCGCGGCCACCTCCACACCAAGCGCACCGACCGCCGCGCCATCAGCCACCACTACGACGTCGGCAACGACTTCTACGAGATCGTCCTCGGCCCGTCCATGGTGTACTCCTGCGCCTATTGGGAGGCCTCGGACAGCAGCCTGGAGGCCGCCCAGCACGACAAGCTCGACCTGGTCTGCCGCAAACTCGGCCTGGTTCCCGGCACGCGACTGCTCGACGTCGGCTGCGGCTGGGGCTCGATGGCGATCCACGCCGCCCGCGACCACGGGGTGAGCGTCGTCGGCATCACCCTCTCCCAGGAGCAGGCGGCCTACGCCCGCAAGCGCGCCGCCGACCAGGGCCTCACCGACCGGATCGAGATCCGCGTCCAGGACTACCGGGACGTCATGGACGGGCCGTACGAAGCGATCTCCTCCATCGGCATGGCCGAACACGTCGGCGCCGAGCGGTATCTGGCGTACGCCGAGGACCTGCACCGGCTGCTGGCGCCGGGCGGGCGGCTCCTCAACCACCAGATCGCCCGGCGCCCGCAGCGCGACGAGTCGTCGTACAGCGTCGACGAGTTCATCGACGCCTACGTCTTCCCCGACGGCGAACTCCAGCCCGTCGGCGTCACGGTCGACCGGCTGGAGCGCGCCGGGTTCGAGGTGCGGGACGTGGAGTCGATCCGGGAGCACTACGCCCTCACCCTGCGCCACTGGGTGGCCCGTCTGGAGGCCGACTGGGACCGGGCGGTACGGCTCACCGGCCCCGGCCGCGCCCGGGTGTGGCGCCTGTACATGGCGGCCTCGGCGCTGGCCTTCGAGCACAACCGCATCGGCGTCAACCAGGTGCTGGCGGTCCGCACCCCCGACTCGGGCGCGTCCGGGATGCCGCTGCGCGCCCGAACCTGGGGCTGAGACGCCAAGGGCCCCGCTCCCTCCCGGGAACGGGGCCCTCGCGCTGTGCACGGCTACTCCGTCTTGATCGCGTTGAGCATGTTCAGCCGCGCGGCGTTGCGGGCCGGCCACATCGCGGCCAGGACTCCCACCAGACCGGCCAGCACCAGGAAGATCCCGATCCGGTCCCACGGCAGGACCAGCGCGTAGCCGGGGATCGCGTCGGCGAAGGTCTCGCCGATCGCCCAGCCGAGGAACGCGCCGAGGCCGATGCCGACCACCGCGCCGAACACCGAGATCGCCACGGCCTCCAGCCGGACCATGCGCTTGACCCGGCGCCGGTCGAGGCCGATCGCCCGCAGCATGCCGATCTCCTGCTGCCGTTCGAAGACCGACATCGCCAGGGTGTTGACCACCCCCAGCACCGCGATGATCAGGGCCATCGCCAGCAGGCCGTACATGATGTTCAGCAGGGTGTTGATGGCGCCGCCGAACTCGTTGCGGATGTCCTGGCGGTCCATGACGGTGATCGCCGGGTTGTCGCCCAGCGCGTCGACGAGGACCTTCTCGTTGGCCGCCGACTGGCCGCCGTCCACCTTCACGAAGATCTGACGGATGTACGGCTTCGCCTCGTGCTCGCTCACGACCTTCCGGTCGACGAGCACGGGGGAGAGGAACTCGCTGTCCTCGTAGACGGCGCCGACCGTCAGCGTGGCCTTCTTCTCGTCGGCGAAGGTGAACTCGACCCGGTCGCCGGGCTTCCAGCCCTTGCTCTTCGCCGTCTTCTCGGCGACCGCGATCCGCCCCTCGGCGAGCGAGTCGACGTCACCGTCGACGACGTCGACGTTCAGGACGCGCTGGATGTCGCCCGGGGTGACCGCGGAGGCGGAGACGTAGTCGTCGCCGGCCTGGAGATAGGCGTCCTGCTGCGGGGAGACCGCCGATACGCCCTTGGCCTTCTCCAGCGCCGTCAGCGCGGACTGGTCCAGGTCGCCGCCGTTGGCCATCGAGACCATGTAGTCGGCCTTGATGTTGTCCGTGGTCATCTTGTCGATGGCCGTGCCGACCGTGATGCCGAGCACCGACAGGCCGGTCACCAGCGTCAGTCCGATCGCCAGCGCGGAGGCGGTGGCTCCGGTGCGCCGGGGGTTGCGGACCGCGTTCTGGCCGGCCAGCTTGCCGGCCACCCCGAACGGGCCGACGAGCAGCGGACGGACGAGCGCGATCACGGGCCGGGACAGCAGCGGGATCAGGATGATCACACCGACCAGCGCGAGGAACGCGCCCACGCCGATGTACAGGCGGCCGTCGTCACCGCCGGTCGAGGCGCCCAGCACGATCCCGGCGGCGCCGAGGGCGGTGATGGCCGCGCCGATGGAGTTGCGCAGCACCAGCGACTTGGTGGTGGCCACGGCGTGGACGCTGTTCATGGCGGCCACGGGCGGGATCTTCGCGGCCCGGCGGCCGGGCAGCCAGGCGGCGAACATCGTGATCAGCACACCGACGCCGATCGCGGCGAGCACCGGCGTGGCGGACACGACCAGCGGGCCGCCCGGGATCTTCATCTCGAACGCGGCCATGCCGGACCGCAGACCGACCGCGAGGCCGATGCCGAGGGCGAAGCCGATCACCGAGGCGACCAGGCCCACCACCGCGGCCTCGGCGAGCACGGAGCGGGTGATCTGCTTGCGGGACGCGCCCACGGCGCGCATCAGGGCGATCTCCCTCGTGCGCTGGGCGACCAGCATGGTGAAGGTGTTGGAGATCAGGAAGACCCCGACGAACAGCGCGATGCCGGCGAAGCCGAGCAGGACCTGCTTGAGGTTGCCGAGGCCCCGCTCGATCTCCTCGGCCTGCTCGTCCGCGAGTGCCTGGCCGGTCTGGGCCTCGGCGGTGTCCGGCAGCAGCGGCTCGACCGCGTTCAGGATCCGCGTGTCGGTCGCGCCGGAGGCGGCGGTGACGGTGACGCTCTCGAAGTAGCCCGGCTCGAGGTACTGCTTCTGGGCGACGGCGGTGTCGAACAGGACGAGGCTGCCGCCGGCGTTCACGGCGCCGTCCTCGGTGGTGAACACACCGCTGAGGGTGTACTCCGCCACGGGCCCGTTGGTCGCGACCCGGACCCGGTCGCCGACCTCGTACCGGCCCTTGGCGGCGGACTCCTCGTCCAGGGCGATCTGATCGTCCTTCACCGGGCCCGAGCCGTCGGTGAATTCGTACGCGGGGTCCTCGCCGTCCTTGCCGGGGGCGAAGTTGGAGCCCTTGTTGGACCAGCCGACGCCGATCAGCTTGCCGTCGGGGTCGGCGACCCCGGCGAAGCCCTCGACACGGCCGTAGGCGCCGGCGACGCCGTCCACGGCGGAGATCCGGTCGACGGTCTTCCGCGAGAGGCCGGGCTCCTCCTCGGGGTTGTCCGGGTCGGCGTGCGAGGTGACGGCGACGGCGACGTCGTCGTAGCTCTTCGCCGACTGGTTGCGGAAGGCGTTGGAGAGGGTGTCGGCGAAGACCAGGGTGCCGGAGACGAACGCGACGCCGAGCATGACGGCGAGCACGGTCATCAGCAGCCGGGCCTTGTGCGCGAGAACGTTGCGCAGGGCGGTGCGGAACATCAGGAGGTGCGGCCCTTCGCGTCGATCTCGGGGGTCTGGGGGTTCCCCCCAGAAAAACGCAGCATGAAGTCGAGCACGTTGTCGGCCGTGGGGCCGTACATCTCGTCCACGATGCGGCCGTCGGCGAGGAAGACCACCCGGTCCGCGTAGGCGGCGGCGACCGGGTCGTGGGTCACCATCACCACGGTCTGACCCAACTCCCGTACGGAGTTGCGCAGGAAGCCCAGCACCTCGGCGCCGGACCGGGAGTCGAGGTTTCCGGTGGGCTCGTCACCGAAGATGATCTCCGGCTTGGAGGCGAGGGCGCGGGCGACCGCGACGCGCTGCTGCTGGCCGCCGGAGAGCTGCGCGGGGCGGTGGCTGAGCCGGTCCGACAGGCCGACCATCTCGATGACCGAATCCAGCCACTGCCTGTCCGGCTTGCGGCCCGCGATGTCCATCGGGAGGGTGATGTTCTCCAGCGCGGTCAGCGTCGGCAGCAGGTTGAAGGCCTGGAAGATGAAACCGATCTTGTCCCGGCGCAACTTGGTGAGCTGCTTGTCCTTCAGCGAGCCCAACTCGGTGTCGCCGATGCGCACGGAGCCGGAGGAGAAGGTGTCCAGGCCCGCCACGCAGTGCATCAGCGTGGACTTGCCGGAGCCGGACGGGCCCATGATCGCGGTGAACTCGGCCTGGCGGAACTCGACGGAGACCCGGTCCAGGGCGACCACCTGGGTCTCGCCCTGTCCGTAGATCTTCGACAGATCCTGGGCGCGCGCGGCCACGGCGGTGGCCCGGCCGGCGATGGATGCGGTGGTCACGAGTAGGCGCTCCTCGGCATGCGACGGAAGGTGTTCGGGGGATGTCATCCATCGTCATGGCCGCCGGGGCCCGTGTAGTCAGCCGCTGTTCCGGTTCCGAAGGCAGACTCGGGTCGGACCGGGCGTGCTCGTGTCATACCTGGGGATGACGGCGGCCCCTGAGAACCACTGTGTCGAGAACAGGTGGAGCGTCCTTGTTCGGGCGGTGAAATTCCGTCATTCCGCATGCGTGGCCGAGCGCCTCACGCAAGGCTATTGGCAAGTGCGGATGGCCCGTTCCGTGGGCTGATGCACCCTCAGACGTCAATAAAATAAGACAACATCGGGCCGTCCTTCCGCTGTTCGGGGGATGTATCCCGATAGGCTCGGAACCTCGATGCGGAGCCCATGGCCTGCCCGGATGGTGGAATGCAGACACGGCGAGCTTAAACCTCGCTGCCCCTCGCGGGCGTACCGGTTCAAGTCCGGTTCCGGGCACCTCCGACACCTGCACCGTCCATTGAAGACTTCACCGCAGAGCCGTTGACAGCGCGCGGACGCGGTCGGAAACTCATGGGCGAAAGTCAGTGAAACAAACTTCACTGCGCGAACAAGTGAGAGGGAGGCTGCTCGATGCGCACCACCGTCGGCATCATCGGAGCCGGCCCCGCCGGGCTCCTCCTCGCCCGGCTGCTGCACCGCGCCGGGATCGACTCGGTCGTCCTGGAGAGCCGGGACCGCGCCTACGTCGAGCAGCGGCAGCGCGCCGGGATCCTCGAACAGGGCACGGTCGACGTCCTGCGCGCGGCCGGGGCCGGGGAGCGCATGGACCGCGAGGGCCTGCGCCACGACGGCATAGAGCTGCGCTGGGACCGCACCCGCCACCGCGTCGACTTCCCCGCCCTCACCGGCGGCCGGTCGGTGACCGTCTACGCCCAGACCGAGGTCTGCAAGGACCTCATCGCCCTGCAGCTGAAGGAGGGCGGCCCGCTGCTGTTCGAGGCGGAGGCCCTGGCGGTGGAGGACGCCGGCACCGACCGCCCGCGCGTCCGCTTCCGGCACGAGGGCCGCGAGGAGGTGCTGGAGTGCGACTACGTCGTCGGCTGCGACGGCTTCTGGGGTGTGGCCCGCCGGGCGATCCCCGCGGAGCTCGTCCGGGTCTTCGAGCGGACGTACCCCTTCGCCTGGCTGGGCATCCTGGCCGACGTGCCCCCGTCCCACGACGAGCTGGTCTACGCCCGCCACGACCGGGGCTTCGCGCTGCTCTCCATGCGCTCCCCCTCCGTCTCCCGCCTCTACCTCCAGGTGGCCGACGGCACCGACGCGGAGGACTGGCCGGACGAGGAGATCTGGGCCGAGCTGGAGCGCCGCTTCGAGACGGCCGACGACTGGCGCCTCGACCGCGGCCCGATCACCCAGAAGTCGGTCACCCCGATGCGCTCCTACGTCCACGAGCCCATGCGCCACGGCCGCCTCTTCCTGGCCGGTGACGCGGCGCACATCGTGCCGCCGACCGGGGCCAAGGGGCTGAACCTGGCCGTGGGGGACGTCGTCACCTTCGCGCGGGCGCTGACGTACGAGAAGGAGACCGGCTCGCCGGAGCTGCTCGACGCCTACTCCGCGACCTGTCTGGAGCGGGTGTGGCAGGCCGAGCGGTTCTCCTACGACATGACGGCCCTGCTCCACCGGGCCCCCGGCGCGACCCCCTTCGAGGACCGCCTCCAGCTCGCCCGGCTCGCGCGGATCGCCTCCTCGCGGGCCGCCGAGACCGATCTGGCCGAGGCGTACACGGGGTTCCCGTTCGGTTAAGAGTGAGCGGTGGTGGTGGCGGGAATCACCCGGTCGCGTAGCGTGTTGGGCAGCATGGTGAGGGAAAGATCCTCCGCAGGTAGTAGGGTCAATCCTTTGCCTTTCCATTACTCTTGAGGCCAAGGTCGCGTAGGCGTCCATGGAGGAGTGAAATGAGGAGCAGCAACCCGGTCTTCTCGCGACGGGGGTTCAGCCGCGACAACGGCTACGCGGGCTTCAACGCCCAGCCGCAGGCCGGGGGCGCCGCTGTGGGCACGCAGGGCAACCCGTATGCCCAGCCGCAGGGTGGTAACCCGTACGCCCAGAACCCGTACGCGCAGAACCCTTACGCCCAGCAGGACCTGCAGCACGGCGCGCCGCCGCAGGCCCCGGTCACCACCGGCCGGATGACGATGGACGACGTCGTCCTGCGCACCGGCACGACCCTCGGCACCCTGATCGTCACCGCCGCGCTCGCATGGGCGCTGCTGCCGGTCGACGACGCCAACATCAACAAGTCCTACGGCATCGCCATCGTCGCCGGCCTGATCGGCATGGTCCTGGCGCTGGTGCAGTCCTTCAAGCGCAAGGCCTCGCCCGCGCTGATCCTGACGTACGCCGCGTTCGAGGGTGTCTTCCTCGGTGTGGTCTCCAGCGTCGTCGACAACCGCATCGCGGACGGCGCGGCCATGCAGGCCGTGCTCGGCACGATGGGTGTCTTCCTCAGCGTGCTGATCGCCTACAAGGCGGGCTGGATCCGGGTCAACCGCCGCTTCGTCGGCTTCGTGATGGCGGCCGCGCTCGGCTTCATCATGCTGATGGCGGTCAACCTGCTGTTCGCGGTCTTCGGCGGCGGCGACGGCCTCGGCTTCCGCAGCGGCCCGCTCGGCATCCTCATGGGTGTCGTCGGCATCCTGCTCGGCGCGGCCTTCCTGGCCCTGGACTTCAAGCAGGTCGAGGACGGCATCGCCTACGGCGCCCCGCGCGAGGAGGCCTGGCTCGCCGCCTTCGGCCTCACGCTGACGCTGGTGTGGATCTACATGGAGTTCCTGAGGATCATCTCGATCCTCAACAGCAGTGACTGATCGGCGGTTTCGGCCGGTCTGACACGGCTGTTCCGAAGGGCCCCGGGCTTCCCGCCCGGGGCCCTTCGCCGTCTGTGCGCGCCTAGGCCCTGCCGTCAAATTCCCGCCTGCCCCGCGGCGTTTGGCACGCACGCTCGCCGCGTTGCCGGGTCGTCCACGTGACTCCGCCACGCGGACGACCCGGCGCCTTGCGATCGCACGCGCCAAACGCCGCGGGGCCCGCCCTTCGGGCGGACGACGGGAATTTGACGACAGCGCCTAGAGGAATTTGCGCGCCGCCCTCCTCAGGTCGTACTCGTGGACGATCGCCTTCGCGTGGCCGTACGCGAGGTCGTACTCGTGGCGAAGCCAGCTGACCTTCTCTTCGAAGCGGAAGAGGGCCGGGCCTTCCTCCACGGTGCGCAGCCAGTCGGAGACTTCACGACCGGTGCAATGGGGGATGCGGGCGAGCATGTTGCGGTGGGTCTCCTCGGAGAGGACGTGGGACATCGGCGCCTCCGGACGCAAAGGGGATGTAAGCCGGTCCTTCAGGTCACGGTGCCTGAGCGTTCGCGTATTGGCAACAGTCCCGGTGCTGCGCGTACGGTTGCGGCGTGGTGGATACGACGCGTCTGACGCAGGCTGTGGATCACTTCGCCGACCGGTTGAGGGCGGCACCGCAATCCCGACTGCAACGGGGGGCCGCGGCCGAGGCGCTGGGTCTGGCCAGGGAGTTGTCCCGGCGGGCGCAGCTGCTCGAGGACGCCTCGCGGGAGCCTCTGGAGATGCCGGACGCGGGGATGTTCGCCGCCGCCGACCAAATCACCGTCGCGGTGCACGACTTGGGCCTCGTCCTGACGGACGAGGCCCAGGTGGAAGAAGCTGTGGAACTGGTGGCAGCGGCCCAGAAGCGCGCCGGAGTGTGACTCCTACAGGCTCGCTATGACCCGGTCCGCCAGGATGTACACGTTCTCCTCGCCGCAGGCGAAGGTCAGCGTGTACGCGCCCGAGATGCCCGAGCCGCCCAGCAGGAACGGGGTCTCACCCGTGCGGAGGGCCTCGGCGAGGCGTTCCGCCGTTTCGCGGTGGCCCGGGGTCATGCACAGGGTCGTGCCGTCGGCGAAGACGTAGACGTCGAGGGTGCCGAGGGGCCCCGGGCGGACGTCGGTGAGTTCGGTGGCCGAGGCGGCCAGCTCCTCCAGGGCGGCGACCGTACGCTCATGGTCGTTCACCACCGGCGACTGCACCGGCACGAAGTCCGGGTGCGAGGGGTGCCGGCGGCGGGCCGCGGCCAGCTCGGGGGACTCCCCGGCGAACTCGTCGGCGTCCGCGCTCGGCTCGGCGACCGGCTCCAGGGGCTCAAGGCCCACGAAATCGGCCTGCCGCGGCAGGTACAGCTCGCTGTCGCTCAGGCCCAGCAGGGTCGGCGCGTCGGAGGCGTCCCGGGCCTCCTGGGCGGCCCAGAACGCGCGCGCCTCCGCCAGCTCCCGTTCCCGCTCCTCCGCCAGGGCCTCGGCCACGGCGGCGCGTATCTCGTCGGTGTCGGCGGCCGGACGGGCGGCGGGCACCAGACCCCGGGCCGCGGCCGCGTTGCTCGCGGCGAGCTCGGTGTGCAGGGCCGCGACCTGCCGGCGCAACACCATGAGGGTGCGCAGGACGGCGACGCCCACGGCGCCGGTGGCGGCCGTGGTGAGCAGCAGGGCGATGGGCATGGCGCTCACTGACGTACTCCCGGTTCAAAGTCGACCCCCGACTTCCTACATCAGCTTGAAGGGAGGACTATCCAGCTGTCAGTGCGTAACGTCACGAACCGGACAGGACTTTGGGTCTGGCGGGGTCGGGTGAAACGCGTCTGACCTGCGAAAACCCCTCGTCAGAGGGAGATAGGTCACATCCTGGGGGAGATTGGATCACAAAAAGGCCCGGAACCTTGGCGGTTACCGGGTTCCGGGCCTATGGGTCACTCAGGGTCGTACGCCGAACACGCTCAGCTCAGACGCTCGATGACCATCGCCATGCCCTGGCCGCCGCCCACGCACATGGTCTCCAGACCGAACTGCTTGTCGTGGAACTGCAGGGAGTTGATGAGCGTGCCGGTGATGCGGGCGCCCGTCATGCCGAAGGGGTGACCGACCGCGATGGCGCCGCCGTTGACGTTCAGCTTGTCGAGGTCGATGCCCAGGTCGCGGTAGGAGGGGATCACCTGCGCGGCGAAGGCCTCGTTGATCTCGACCAGGTCGATGTCGTCGATCGTCAGGCCGGCGCGGCGCAGCGCCTGCTGGGACGCCTCCACCGGGCCGAGGCCCATGATCTCGGGGGAGAGGCCGGAGACGCCGGTCGAGACGATCCGGGCGAGCGGGGTCAGGCCCAGCTCGCGGGCCTTGGTGTCGCTCATGATGACGACCGCCGCGGCACCGTCGTTCAGCGGGCAGCAGTTGCCCGCGGTGACCATGCCGTCCGGGCGGAAGACCGGCTTCAGGCCCTGCACGCCCTCCAGGGTGACGCCGGCGCGCGGGCCGTCGTCCTTGCTGACGACCGTGCCGTCGGGCAGGGTCACCGGGGTGATCTCGCGCTCCCAGAAGCCGTTCTTGATGGCTTCCTCGGCGAGGTTCTGCGAGCGGACGCCGAACTCGTCCATGTCCTGCCGGGTCACGCCCTTCCAGCGGGCGAGGTTCTCGGCGGTCTGGCCCATCGCGATGTAGGCGTCCGGGACGAGGCCGTCCTCGCGCGGGTCGTGCCAGGTCGTGCCCTCCTGCGTGGCGACCTCGGCGGTGCGGGCCTCGGCCTCGGCGAAGAGCGGGTTGTGCGTGTCCGGCAGGGAGTCGGAGTTGCCCTTGGTGAAGCGGGAGACCATCTCGACACCGGCCGAGATGAAGACGTCGCCCTCGCCGGCCTTGATGGCGTGCAGGGCCATGCGGCTGGTCTGCAGGGACGAGGAGCAGTACCGGGTGACGGTGCAGCCGGGCAGGTGGTCCATGCCCATCTGGACGGCCACGATCCGGCCGAGGTTGTTGCCCTGCTCGCCGCCGGGCAGACCGCAGCCGAGCATCAGGTCGTCGATGTCGCGCGGGTCCAGCTCGGGGACCTTGGCGAGGGCGGCCTGGATGATCGTGGCGGTGAGGTCGTCCGGGCGCAGGTCCTTGAGGGAGCCCTTGAAAGCGCGGCCGATGGGGGAGCGGGCGGTCGAGACGATCACGGCTTCGGGCATCACGGCTCCAGACGACGACGGAAGAGGGGCGTACGGGGGAAGTTACCTGTACGTAAGGCTTCGGTCACCGCTATCCGGGTGTGATGCGGACCTCTTTTCCAAGCGCTTGCTTAGGGCCTCCTCCGGGGTGTCGGCCGCCTTCGGCTCGGCGGGGGCGGGTGCGGGGACGAACAGCCAGTCCACCGGCGGCTTGGTCAGCGGCTGGACCAGGCGGCGTACCCAGGGCGTACCGAGCACCACCGCGAGCAGCACCCCGCACACCATCAGGCCGAGCAGCTCCGCGTGGGTGTCCGCGCGGGCGATGTGACCGCGCTCGCGCAGCGGCAGGATGATCAGCGGGTGCAGCAGGTAGATGGTGAAGCCGCCCGAGCCGAGCGCGGAGATCAGCGGCAGCCGTCGTCTCGGTATCAGGCGCAGCAGGCAGAGCACCAGGCCCGCGGCCGAGGCCAGCACCGCCAGCCGGACCAGCCAGGCGCCCTCCATGCCCAGTGGGGTGTCGGCCTGGTACGCGTGGCGCATCGACAGCCAGGTGCCCTTCACGTCGTCGTGCCAGAACCAGCCGACGGTGAACGAGGCGAGCACCCCCGCCATGGCGACCGGCAGACTCCACCGGCTTTCGAACCACTCCCGGAGCGCGCCCTGCCCGAGGCGCCACCCGAGGTAGAACAGCGGCAGGTAGACGAGGGTCCGGCTGGCCGAGAACTGCATGCCGAACTCCTCCACGTACCCGACCGCCAGCGCGACGGCCGTGGTGACCAGCAGCGGATGGCGCAGCTGGACCACCAGGGGCTCAGCAGCCGCCAGAAGAAGAGCGACATCAGGAACCACAGCGTCCACGGCAGCTGGGTGATGTGCACCGTGAAGCGGCCGCCGAGCGCGTACACCTCCAGCGAGTACAGCAGGCTGAAGATCAGGGCCGGCAGGGCGATGGAGTGCAGCAGTGTCCTCAGCTGGCGCGCGCCCAGCGGGCCGCCGCCGCTGAACACGCCGGCCAGGATCACGAAGAGCGGGACCCGGAACGCCCAGGTGCCGACGTGGTAGGCGCCCAGCGGGTCGTGGCGGGTCATCAGGCTGCCCACGGTGTGCAGGACCACGATCAGTGCCGCGGACACGAACCGGGCGTTGTCCCACCAGGGGTCACGGATCCGGCTCTGGCCGGTGGAACTCGTCGGCGGCTTTTCCATCGCGGGGGCGTGCTCCTGACAGCAGCATGACAGCGGATGCACACCTTCGCCCAAGGCGGGGGTGATCCGGTTACGTCATCCCGCTCGGACGGTGAACGATGCGTGTACGGAAGGCGGATCCGCAGGAGGGGGGCCTTCCGGTTCGCGTCCGCCAGGTCGGCGGCACCAGGACCTGGCGCGGAATCATGTGCGTGCCCGGAGGGGGCCTCGGGCCGTACCGGCCGCTGAAAGAGCTGTGCGCGGGGACCGCCGCACCCCCGTTGCCGGGGGGCGGGACGACGGCGGTCCCCGCGAGGGACACGGGCCGGGTCAGGACCGGGCCTCGCGTCCGTGGCGTCCATGGAGGTCCGGGAGCCGCTCCGGAGGTCCTTGGCGCCGTTCGGCGCCGGCCGGGGCGGGGAGCCGCTCCCGCCCTGCCGACAACCCCCAATCTGCCGTACCCGTGTTAAGCGGGTGCTGCGCGGACGTGACACGCTCGTACCACTTCCGCGAAGCGACGAAGGGTGCTGATCACCGCAAGTTCGCCGCCGACACGGGCCGTTCACCGGACGTTCGCCGCTACTTACCGCCCTTGGCGAGGAACGCCAGCAGGTCCTGACGGCCGATCACCCCGGTGGGCTTGCCCTCGACCAGGACGATCGCCGCGTCCGCCGTACCGAGCACGGACATCAGGTCGCCGACCGGTTCGCCGGAGCCGACCTGCGGCAGCGGGGCCGACATGTGCTTCTCCAGCGGGTCCTCCAGCGAGGCCCGCTTGGTGAACAGGGCGTCGAGCAGCTCCCGTTCGACGACGGACCCGACGACCTCCGCCGCCATCACGTCCGGGTGGCCGGCGCCCGGCTTGACGATCGGCATCTGCGAGACGCCGTACTCGCGCAGGACTTCGATGGCCTGGCCGACGGTCTCGTCGGGGTGCATGTGGACGAGGGACGGGATGGCGCCGTGCTCCTTGTCGCTGAGCACGTCGGCGACGCGGGCGCTCGGGCCCTCGTCCTCCAGGAAGCCGTAGTCGGCCATCCACTCGTCGTTGAAGATCTTGCTGAGGTAGCCGCGGCCGCTGTCCGGCAGCAGGACGACGACCACGTCGTCCTCCTCCAGACGCTCGGCGACCCGCAGCGCGGCGACGACCGCCATGCCGCAGGAGCCGCCCACCAGCAGGCCCTCCTCCTTGGCCAGACGGCGGGTCATCTGGAAGGAGTCCTTGTCGGAGACCGGGACGATCTCGTCGGCGACCGTGCGGTCGTAGGCGGTCGGCCAGAAGTCCTCACCGACGCCCTCGACGAGGTACGGCCGCCCGGACCCGCCCGAGTACACCGAGCCCTCCGGGTCGGCGCCGATGACCTTGACCTTGCCGTCGCTGACGTCCTTCAGATAGCGGCCGGTGCCCGAGATGGTGCCGCCGGTGCCCACGCCCGCCACGAAGTGGGTGATCCGCCCCTCCGTCTGCTCCCACAGCTCGGGTCCCGTGGAGTGGTAGTGGGAGGCCGGGTTGTTGGGGTTGGAGTACTGGTCGGGCTTCCAGGCGCCCGGCGTCTCGCGGACCAGGCGGTCGGAGACGTTGTAGTAGGAGTCCGGGTGCTCCGGGTCCACGGCGGTCGGGCAGACGACGACCTCGGCGCCGTAGGCGCGCAGGACGTTGATCTTGTCGGTGCTCACCTTGTCGGGGCACACGAAGATGCACTTGTAGCCCTTCTGCTGGGCCACGATGGCGAGCCCGACCCCGGTGTTGCCGCTGGTCGGTTCGACGATGGTGCCGCCGGGCTTGAGCGCACCGCTCTCCTCCGCGGCCTCGATCATGCGCAGGGCGATCCGGTCCTTCACCGAGCCGCCGGGGTTGAAGTACTCCACCTTGGCCAGGACGGTCGCCTTGATGCCCTTGGTCACGCTGTTGAGCCTCACCAGCGGGGTGTTGCCGACGAGACTGATCATCGAGTCGTGGAAATGCACCGTTGTCTCCGGATGCTTGCAAAAGATGTGGTCGTTAGTGGTTCCGCCAGCCTATGGCCTGGGCGAGGGCCATGACGGTCGTTCACTCGCCGTTGGGATTGGGCCACGGTCCGTGCGGGGCAAGCAGTGGATGTACGGGTTCGAGGAGGTGGCGGCGAGGCATGACGAGCATGTCGAGGGCGAGGGTGGCCCGGCGGATCGCGGCCGGCGCCGCGTACGGCGGCGGCGGGATCGGTCTGGCGGGCGCGGCGGTCGTGGGTCTGGTGCTGGCGGAGGTCCAGCTGGCCAAGCGGGCCGTGGGCAACGGCACGGCGCCGCACGCGCCGAGCGCGGAGGGCCGGTACGGCCTGGGGTACACGACGCTGGGCGAGCCGCCGCTGCGCCTGCTGCTGCTGGGCGACTCCACGGCGGCGGGCCAGGGGGTACGGCGGTCCGGACAGACGCCGGGCGCGCTGCTGGCGTCAGGGCTCGCGGCGGTGGCGGAGCGGCCGGTGGAACTGCGCAACGTCGCCCTGCCGGGCGCCTGCTCCGACGACCTGGAACGCCAGGTGTCCGAGGCCCTGGCAGACTCCGGCCAGGTGCCCGACGTCTGCGTGATCATGATCGGCGCCAACGACGTCACGCACCGGATGCCCGCGACGCGCTCGGTGCGCTACCTCTCCACGGCGGTACGACGGCTGCGCACGGCCGGCGCCGAGGTGGTGGTCGGCACCTGCCCCGACCTCGGCACCATCGAGCCGGTCCAGCAGCCCCTGCGCTGGCTGGCCCGGCGCGCCTCGCGCCAGCTCGCGGCGGCCCAGACGATCGGCGTCGTCGAACAGGGCGGCCGTACGGTGTCGCTGGGCGATCTGCTGGGCCCGGAGTTCGCGGCGAACCCGCGCGAGATGTTCGGCGCGGACAGCTACCACCCCTCGGCGGAGGGCTACGCGACGGCCGCCATGGCCGTCCTCCCCACGGTCTGCGCGGCGCTCGGCCTGTGGCCCGCGGACGAGGAGCGCCCCGACGTCTCCCGCCGCGAGGGCTTCCTGCCGGTGGCCCGGGCCGCCGCGGAGGCGGCCTCGGAGGCCGGTACGGAGGTCACGGCGGCCATGCCGACCGGGCCCCGGGGCCCATGGGCCCTGCTCAAGCGCAGGCGTCGGCGGCGGGTGGCGGAGCCCCAGCTCAGCCCGGATCCGGCGGATCCGAGCCGGTCGGGGGTGTGATCCCTCGCCCGTCCACAGCGGATCGCGGCGCCGGGCAGCCGTACGCGGACCCCGGTCCCGCCGGTCAGTCCTCCCAGTCCGAGTCCTTGCGGGCCTTGCGGCCCCGGCGGAACAGGTCCGGGTTGATGCGGACCGCCTGGACGACGTTGACGCCGACGATGCCGGCCCAGGCGACGAACAGGCCGGACAGGCCCGCGACGCCGCCGCCGATGCCGGACAGCGGGATGGCCAGGACCAGCGAGACCAGGCCGAAGCCGAAGCGCTCGCCCCAGCTGTCCGTCGTCTGCGGCGACCGGGCGCCCCGGGCCACCACCATCTGCTGCTCGGCGAGCTGCCGGCGCACCCGGCGCTCGACCGCCCCGTCGATCCGCTGGTCGACCTTCTCCAGGAACGAGTCGACCAGCGCGGACTCGTACTCCTCGCCGAGATCCCTGCGGGCGTGCAGAGTCGCGTTGAGTTCCTTCTTCAGCTCGGTGTCCCGCGCGTCCATTCCGGTCATGGCACCTACGGTAGAAAGCGCGGGCGCCGGTCGCACTGGGGTTAGCCCCCCTGTTCGGCCGGGGGTCCCCCCGGCTGCTTCCGGCGGCTGAGCTCGGTCAGCCGGGCGGTGGTGAGGACGTTGCCGAGCCGGATGGTGCCGGAGGCGGGCGCGTCCAACTGGATCATGAGATGTCCCTTGCCCGGCCTGTATAACGTCATGCAGAGTTCTTGCTGTCTGAATAGGTTGGGGAGTCTGGGCTTGATGTCGTCTGGGATCGTGGACGGGCCTTCGGTCGTGGGCACCGGGTCGGTGCTCCTCGACGGCCGTGAACTCTCCGTCGCGGACGTGGTGCGCCTCGCCGACGGGGCCGCGCGGCCGGTGCCGGACGACGCGGCGATGAAGCGGGCCACCCGCTCCTGGGACGCCGCCCGGCAGATCGCCGCCACCGGACGCGTCTACGGCCGCTCCACCGGCGTCGGTGCCAACCGGAACGAGGACGTGCCCACCGAGGCCGCCGCCGGACACGGCCTGCGGCTGCTGCGGAGCCACGCCGGGGGCATCGGCGAGGAGCTGCCCGCCCGCCAGGTGCGCGCCATGCTCGCCGTACGGGCCAACCAACTGCTGGCCGGGGGCGCCGGCCTGCGGCCCACCGTCGTCACCGCCCTGTGCGAGGCCCTGGAGAGCGGGGCCTTCCCGGTCGTCAACGAGTTCGGCTCGGTCGGCACCGGCGACCTCGCCGCCCTCGCCCAGGTCGGACTCGCGCTCGCCGGGGAACACCCCTGGCGCGGAGCCGGCGCCCCCGAGCCGCAGCCGCTGGACAACAACGACGCGCTCGCCCTGATAAGCAGCAACGCCCTCACCCTCGGCCAGGCCGCCCTCGCCCTGCACGAACTGCGCGGGCTCATCGCCGCCACGCAGGTCGTCGCCGCGCTGTCCCTCCTCGCCGTCGACGGCTCGCACGAGCCCTACGCGGCGCCCGTGCACGAGGCCCGCCCGCATCGCGGGACCGCCGAAGTCGCCCGGCGCATGCGGGAGCTGATCGGCGCGGCGGACCGGCCCACGCCCCCGCTCGGGCGGATCCAGGACCCGTACGGCTTCCGCTGTCTGCCCCAGATCCACGGCCCCGCGCACGACGCGGCGGACGCCCTGGAGGCCGTGCTCGCGGTGGAGATCAACGCGGCCGCCGAGAACCCCCTCATCGCCGTGGACGACCTGGCCGCCTACCACCACGGCGGCTTCTACCAGGCTCAACTCGCCCTCGCGCTGGACCACTTCAGGCTCGCCGTCACCCAGGTGGCGCGCCTGTCCACGTCCCGGCTGTCCACCCTCAACGAGCCCGCCTACACCCGCCTGAAGCCCTTCCTCGCCGACCAGGAGCCCGCCTCGTCCGGGGTGATGATCCTGGAGTACTCCGCCGCGGCCGCCCTCGGTGACCTGCGCGCCTTCTCGGCTCCCGCCTCCCTCGGCCACGCTGTACTCTCCCGGGGCGTCGAGGAACAGGCCAGCTTCGCCTCGCTCGCCGCCCGGCAGACGCTGCGCGCGTGCGGCGCGTACCGGCTCGTCGTCGGCTGTGAACTCGTCGCCGCCGTACGGGCGCTGCGCCAGCGCGGCCTCAGGCCCGAGCCGGGGCTCCCGGCGGGGCGCGCGCTGGAACTGGCCGAGGCGGTGCTCGACGAGGACCAGGCCGACCGGCCGCTCACGGACGACGTGAGCGCGGCGGCCCGGCTGCTCGACCGGTTCACGGAGATCTGGAGGGGGAGCGCGGCATGAGCGCGGACAGGAACACGGTGGACACCCCGGCAGCCCGGCTGCAGGCGCTCTTCGAGGGGCACCGGCTGACGCCGACCCAGCGGCGCATCGCGCACAGCATGGTCCGGCGGGCCGCCGACGTGCCCTTTCTCTCCAGCGTCGAACTGGCCGAACTGGCGGGCGTCAGCCAGCCGTCCGTGACCCGCTTCGCCGTCGCCCTCGGCTTCGACGGCTACCCGGCCCTGCGCAAGCACCTGCGCGAGGTCGCGCCCGCCGAGCCGGTGGCCGCCGCGGGCACCTGCAACGAGTACCAGCAGGCCGTGGAGGCCGAGATCGAGAACCTGCGGCACCTGGCGGAGCTGCTCGCCGATCCCAGCCCGGTGCAGCGGGCGGGCCGGCTGCTGGCCGCCTCCCGGCCGCTGCCGGTGCTCGGACTGCGCGCGGCGGCCTCCCAGGCGTACGGCTTCGCCTACTTCGCCGCCAAGGTCCACCCGGACGTCCGGCTGCTGCACGAGGGCGGCACGATGGTCCACGACCGGATCGACGCCTGCGTCCGCGCGGGCGCCACGGCGCTGCTCTGCTTCGCGCTGCCCCGGCATCCGCGCGAGGTCCTGGACACCCTCGGCTACGCCAAGGAGGCCGGGCTGACCGTGGTCACCGTCGCCGACTCCGCCTTCGCGCCGGTCGCCAAGGCCTCCGACCTGCTGCTCCCGGCCGCCGTCGGGACCGGGCTCGCCTTCGACACCGCGTGCGCGCCGATGCTGCTCGGCCGGGTGCTGCTGGAGGCGATGTGCGACGACCTGCCGGACGCGCAGGCGCGCCTGGAGGAGTTCGACGCGCGGGCGGCGGCGCGCGGGCTGTTCGTGGAGTGATTTCTCAGCCTCGTCTCACACTGGCCCGCTAGTCTCCCGCCACGGCGAGTCCGGAATTCGGCTCCGGACTCCGGGACGACGAGGAGGCGGACGTGGCACGCGGAGGTCAGGGACTGGCTCGGGTGGCCGTCGTCGTAAGGGCCGGAGCGGCACCGATGTGGTGGCTCGGGGTGTTCGCGGCCGGGACCGGTGTCCTGGTGCCCGGGCTGACGGGGCGTCGGATCGGCGTCCTGGCGGGCGCGGCGCTGTTCATCGTCACGACGGCGGTCGTGGCGTACCGGCGGCGCCGGCGGTACGTCGCCCTCATGGCCGGGGCGGCCCGCGCGGGCAAGCACGATGTGCTCCAGGACCGGGCGGTGACCGTGCGCAACTGGCGCCGGGGGCACCGCTGGTGGCTGCTGCTCGCCTTCGCCGCCGCGCTCGGCAGCGCGTTCGCGGTGCCTGCCGCGGGCGGCATGCTGCTCGCCGGTGCGGGCGCCGGACTGTGGCTGAAGTCCGGCTGGATCGGGCGGCGCGAACGGTCCGGGGACGCGCTGCTGTGGGTGCGCGTGGACTGGCTCTCGGCGCGCGGCGGACGGCCGGCCGGGAAGGCGGCCAAGGCCTACCGCGGCACCGGGATCGCGGCGGGCGACGCGGCCCCGGGCGGGGCGCGCCGCCGCGCCGACGTGCTGGTCTAGCCCCGGTCGGTCAGACCTCCAGGTCCTGCTCGATCTTCCGCAACTGGTGCCTGGCCATGGCCAGGTTGGCGCGCTTGGCGTCGAGCACCAGGTACATGAACAGGCCGTTGCCGCCGCGCCCGCCGATCAGCCGGATCAGGTGAAACTGGTCGGACAGGGTGATCAGGATGTCCTCGATCTCGCCTTTGAGACCGAGGTGTTCCATCGTGCGCATCTTGGCGCGCACGACATCGGTGTTGCCGGCGGCGGCGACGCCCAGGTCGAAGTTCTTGCCGCCTCCCAGGGTGCCCAGGGCCATGCCACTGGTGTAGTCGACGAGCGCGACTCCGGTCGCGCCCTCGATCGAGGTCAGCGCCTCTTTCAGCGAGGTCTCGGTGTTGGCCATCGGTGGTTTCCTCTCAACTCTCGTTGTTCGTACTGGGTTTGGTCGTGGCCGCGGTGCGCTGGGCGCGCGGGGTCCTGGTCCGCGCGACCGCGGGGGACCTGACGGGCGCGCGGACCCTGCCCTCGTCCGCCGCCCCGTCGACCAGCTCCCCGATCCGGGTGGCCGCCCGGCGGCCCTCCAGATGGAGACGGCCGACGCTGACGTCGTCCCGGGCGAGCAGGGTCAGCACGGCGCCCTGGCCCGCGGCGTACGTCGCCACATAGCCGTCCCGGCCGCGCACGAGGAGCTCGCGCAGCTCACCGCGGCCGGTGACGTCCGTCAGCCGTACCGCGACGCCCAGCGCGGCGGCGGTGAGCGCGGCCACGCCCTCCGGTTCGACGCCGGGGGTGTCCTCGGCGACGACCAGGCCGTCGACGCTGGCCGCGAGGGAGCCGGTCAGCTGGGGGATGCGGGCTCTGAGCCGGTGGAGCTCGTCGAGAATCGGCGCCTCGGCGGCCATCAGGTTTCTCCTCTGTCGGTCCTGTCGGTCAAAGGGCCTCCAGCGCATCCCGGACTCTCTTCAGCAGGGCGACGTCGGGGTCGTCGGGCGCGAGCCGCTCCGTGGGGGCGGGCCGGGTCGGGGACCAGGGCGGGGGCTCGGGCCGGGTGGGCGGCGGGACCGGGGGCCGGGCGCGGCTCGGGAGTCCGGGCCGGGTCGGGTCCGGCTCCGGTCCGGAGTGCTCGTGCTGCTCCGGGGCCGGATGTCCGGCCGGATCCCCGGACCAAGGGGCCGGTTCCGGTCTCGTGGGCTCGGTGCCGGCGGGCGCGGAGTCGGGGTCGTGCTCCGGTGCGCGCGGGGCCAGGACTCCCGCTGCCGCGAGGCGCCGTATGTCCACCAGGGTGTGGAAGGCCGGGCGGCCCAGGGCTCGCGCTATGTCCGTCGCCGTGCGGACGCCGTCCAGCAGGGAGACGACCGCGCGCTGCCGGGCGGTGAGCGCCGGGAGCCGGGGCGGGTCGGCACGGGCCAGGGGCGCGCTGTCGGTGCCGGGGTCGGGCCAGATGCGGTCCAGCAGGTCGCGGCGGCGCAGGGTCTCGCGCTCCACGGCGGCCACCGGCACCGGGTGCACGGGTCCGAGCCAGTGCCCGGTGCCGTAGCGGAAGCGGCCGGGGGTGCTGCTGGGCGCGAGCGCGAAGTAGGCGGCGTCGTACAGGGCGCCCAGGTGGCACAGCTCCAGGGTGCCGGAGGCGAGACGGCCGCTGTCGACGAGGAGGCGGGCGGCGCCCAGCCGGTCGTCGGCCCGGTCTACGGCGTCCTGCCAGGCGGCGGTGGAGAGGGTGCCGTGCGCGGTGAGCAGGACGTCGAGGCCGGGGGCGGCCGGGCTCTCGGCGTGCACCACCCGGCCCTCGGCCAGGTACAGCGCGCCCCGCTCGCGCTGGAGCACGCCGGTGGCCCGCTCCGCGGCGAGCCGGCTCAGCATCGGCGACAGCCCGCGCGTCACCCGCTCCCCGGCCGTGCTCCGGTCGCGCACCGGCAGTCGCGGCAGTCCGGCCGGGGTGGCCCGCAGCGCGGTCATCCCAGCACCAGCCGTCCGGCCAGCTCGCCGAGCCGGATCCGGGCCAGCGCGAGATTGCCCTCCTCGCGGCCCAGCCACAGATGCAGGAACACGCTGCTGTCGAACGACGTCCACACGAAGCGCAGCACGTGATAGCTGTCGCGGTTGCTGAGGATCAGATCCTCGACCGGCAGCTCCTCCGCGCCGACGCCCTCGTCACCGGGCGCGAACGCCCGGTGCTCCGCGGCCAGCCGGGCCAGCTCCGCGGCCTCCGCCGCGCTGGCCTCCGGATCGCCGCCCGGGGACTCGCCTACCGTGCCCAGGGCCAGCCCGCTGGTCCAGTCGACCAGAGCGGCGCCCCTGGCTCCGGGCAGCCGCATGGCCTCCAGCAGACACTCGTCGATTCCGGGCACCGTGCTTCCCCTCCCGCCTCGGGGTTCGGCTGAGTAACGCCGAAACTACGCAACGTGTGGGCGACGGGTGAGGGTTCTGGCATTTTCCGGTGGAACATGCGGCGGATGGCTAAAGTGGGTCAACTGGCCACGTGCTCGCAGCCGGTTGATTCCGATGAACCGCGGAGCCGCCGGAGTGCGTCAAGGGTGCTCGGGTGCCCGGAGGGTGGTGAGCGCGGACGCGTGCGCCCCTCCGGATTCGGCCACGATCGCGTCCACGCTCTGCGGCTCCCGCACCGTCGCGAAGGCGACACCGCCGGACGCGCCCGGCGCGAAGCCGTAGATGCCGGGCCGGGCCAGGGAGTTGTAGGCGTAGTGGTGCGCGAAGTAGTACGCGCCCGTGTCCAGCGCGGCCACCAGGTCCCCCTGCTCCAGCAGGGGCAGCGCCCGCGCCTCGGCCAGGAGGTCCCCCGCGAAGCAGGCGGGACCGGCCACGTCCTGCACCACCTCGGCGCCCGTTTTCGGCCGCCCCTTCGGGTCGTACGCGGCGATCCGCAGCGGCCAGGCCCCCGGCGCGTACACCGTGCGCGTCGCCACCTGCACGCCCGCGTGCGTCACCGCCACCGGCCGGCCGCCCGCGCTCTTGGCGTACTCCACCCGTGCCAGCACCGTCCCGTGCTTGGCCAGCAGTGAGCGCCCGAACTCGGTCACCAGACCGTAGCGGCCGTCGAACAGCCCCGGTACCGCCTCGCTCAGCAGTCGTGCGTACTGCGCGTACGTCGGCGTCATGGCGTCCGAGGCGAAGTTGACCGGCAGCCCGCCGCCGATGTCGATCGTGTCGATCTGGCGCCGCCCGATCCGGGCGTTGATCTCCTCCGCGAGCGCGTACGTCTCCGCGACGCCCCGCGCCATCAGCGACAGCGGGACGCCCTGGGAGCCGGTGTGCGCGTGCAGCCGGGTCAGCCACGGCCGGTCCAGATACGCCCGCACGACCCACTCGCGCGCCCCCTCGTCGCGCAGCGCCACCCCGAACTTCGAGGTCGCCGTCGCCGTCGACAGCGCCTCGATGGCACCGGCGCCCACCTGCGGATTGACCCGGACGCCGAGCGGAGAGCGGCTCGGGGCCGACCTCATCAGGGCGTCGATCCGGTCCAGCTCCTGCGGATTGTCGGCGTTGACGGCGATCCCGAGGGCCAGCGCCTCGCGCAGCTCGGCGGGCGTCTTCGCGGGCGAGTCCAGGACCGTACACTCCGGCGGCAGCCCCGCCGCGCGCGCCAGCGCCAGCTCGCCCGGGCTCGCCACCTCCGCGCCGATCCCCGCCTCGTGCAGCAGCCGCAACACCGGCACCAGCGGGGTCGCCTTGACCGCGAAGGCGTGCAGCACCGGGGTGTCAGGCGCGGTGACCGCCCTGAACGCCGACCGCAGGGCCGCCGCCGACTCCCGGATGCCGGTCACGTCGAGCAGGCCCACGATGGGGGAGTCCGGGCTCAGCAGCCCCTGCTCCACGGCGGCCCGCACCGCCTCGTCCCGGCGCGCCCCGTGCTCGTGCTCGCCCGTCCCGCCGTCCTTGACCCTGTCCACCGCAGCCCCCGTCGCGTCGTTCCCCGGGACCGCCTGCCCCGGGACCACGTATCCAGACAAACATCCGCGACGCGCCCGCGCTGGCGCACGAACGTATTGACTAGCTCTATTCAGAACGCCAGGATGTGAATAACGGCAGCAACAATCCGGCAGCACCATCCGCAAGGAGGCAGACCATGTCAGGACCCCGCCCCGTACGAGCGCCGCGCGGTACGGAACTGAGCGCCCTGGGATGGCAGCAGGAGGCCGCCCTGCGGATGCTGCAGAACAACCTGGACCCCGAGGTCGCCGAGCACCCCGACAAGCTCGTCGTCTACGGCGGCACCGGCAAGGCCGCCCGGGACTGGCGCTCCTTCGACGCGATGGTCCGCACGCTGCGGACCCTGAAGCAGGACGAGACCATGCTCGTCCAGTCCGGCCGCCCGGTCGGCGTCATGCAGACCCACGAGTGGGCCCCGCGCGTCCTCATCGCAAACTCCAACCTCGTCGGCGACTGGGCCAACTGGGAGGAGTTCCGCCGCCTGGAGCAGCTCGGCCTGACCATGTACGGCCAGATGACGGCCGGATCCTGGATCTACATCGGCACCCAGGGCATCCTGCAGGGCACCTACGAGACCTTCGCCGCGGTCGCCGCGAAGAAGTTCGGCGGCACCCTCGCGGGCACGATCACCCTCACCGCGGGCCTCGGCGGCATGGGCGGCGCCCAGCCGCTCGCCGTCACCATGAACGACGGCGTCGCGATCTGTGTCGACGTCGACCCCCGCGCCATCGAGCGCCGCATCGAGCACCGCTACCTGGACGTCCGCGCCGACTCCCTGGAACACGCCCTCCAGCTCGCCGTCGAGGCCCGGGACGCCCGCCGCCCGCTCTCCATCGGCCTGCTCGGCAACGCGGCGGAGCTGCTGCCGCGGATGCTCGCCGAGGGCGCCCCCATCGACATCGTCACCGACCAGACATCGGCCCACGACCCGCTGTCGTACCTGCCCGTCGGCGTCGACTTCGACGACATGGCCTCCTACGCGGCGAAGGACCCGGCCGGCTTCACCACCCGCGCGCGGGAGTCCATGGCGCGGCACGTCGAGGCGATGGTCGGCTTCATGGACGCCGGCGCCGAGGTCTTCGACTACGGCAACTCCATCCGCGGCGAGGCACAGCTCGCCGGGTACGACCGGGCGTTCGCCTTCCCCGGCTTCGTCCCCGCCTACATCCGCCCGCTGTTCTGCGAGGGCAAGGGCCCCTTCCGGTGGGCCGCGCTCTCCGGCGAGGCCTCCGACATCGCCAAGACGGACAAGGCGATCCTGGAGCTGTTCCCGGAGAACGAGTCCCTGCACCGCTGGATCAAGATGGCCGGCGAGCGCGTCCACTTCCAGGGTCTGCCCGCGCGGATCTGCTGGCTCGGCTACGGCGAGCGGGACAAGGCCGGCGAGCGGTTCAACGACATGGTCGCCTCCGGTGAGCTGGCGGCACCCCTCGCCATCGGCCGCGACCACCTCGACTGCGGTTCCGTCGCCTCCCCCTACCGCGAGACGGAGGCCATGCTCGACGGCTCCGACGCGATCGCGGACTGGCCGCTGCTGAACGCCATGGTCAACGTGGCCTCCGGCGCGTCCTGGGTCTCCCTCCACCACGGAGGCGGGGTCGGCATGGGGCGGTCCATCCACGCCGGGCAGGTGACGGTGGCGGACGGCACGAAGCTGGGCGGCGAGAAGATCCGGCGCGTGCTGACGAACGACCCGGGCATGGGCGTCATCCGGCACGTGGACGCGGGCTACGACATCGCCGAGTCCGTGGCGGACGACAAGGGTGTGCGGGTGCCGATGCGCGAGGGTGACCCGGCGTGACGCAAAGCGGCAACTCTCCGGTGGGGGCGGGCGTCTCAGCGACTGCCGGGCCCGCCCCTTCCTTCCAGGACATGTGGCGCGAGCTGCTCCCCATCGGCCGGCACCCCGACTCCCGCGGGTACCGCCGGTTCGCCTGGACCGGGGCCGACGGTGAGTGCCGGGCCTGGTTCAGGGCGCAGGCCGAGGCGCGCGGGCTGGTCTACGAGGTCGACCGCAACGGCAACCAGTGGGCCTGGCTCGGGGACCCGACCGCCGGGGACGCCGTCGTCACCGGCTCGCACCTCGACTCCGTGCCCGACGGCGGCGCCTTCGACGGCCCCCTCGGCGTCGTGTCCTCCTTCGCCGCCCTGGACGAACTGCGCCGCCGGAACGCGCGGTTCACCAAGCCCCTCGCCCTGGTCAACTTCGGTGACGAGGAAGGCGCCCGGTTCGGGCTCGCCTGCGTCGGGTCGCGGCTCACCGCGGGACAGCTCACCGTCGAGAACGCCCACCGGCTGACCGACGGCGACGGGGTCAGCCTGCCCCGGGCCATGGAGGCCGCCGGGTACGACCCCGACGCCATCGGGCCGGACCCCGAGCGGCTGTCCCGGATCGGCGCCTTCGTCGAGCTGCATGTCGAGCAGGGCCGCGCGCTGGACCTCTCCGGCGACCGGGTCGGCATCGCCAGCGCGATCTGGCCGCACGGCCGATGGCGGTTCGACTTCCGGGGCGAGGCCAACCACGCCGGGACCACCCGGCTCGTGGACCGCCGCGACCCGATGCTGTCGTACGCCGAGACCGTGCTCGCCGCCCGCCGGGAGGCCGAACTCGCCGGTGCCGTCGCCACCTTCGGCAAGATCTCCGTCGAGCCGAACGGCGTCAACGCCATCCCCTCCCTCGTCCGCGGCTGGCTCGACTCCCGCGCCGAGGACCAGGCCGCCCTCGACCAGGTGGTCGGCGGCATCCGGAAGGCCGCGGCGGAGTACGCGGCGGCGCACGGCATCGACCTCGACGTCGTCCGGGAGTCCTTCACCCCGGTCGTCGAGTTCGACCACGCCCTGCGCGACGAACTGGCCCGCATCCTCGGCACGGACACCGGCCTGACCGTCCCCGTCCTCGGCACCGGCGCCGGACACGACGCCGGAATCCTGTCCGGGACGATCCCGACCGCCATGCTGTTCGTGCGCAACCCCACCGGCGTCTCGCACTCCCCGGCCGAGTTCGCCGCCGAGGACGACTGCGTGGCCGGAGTCCTCGCCCTCGCCGACGTACTGGAAGGACTGGCCTGCACGTGACGCAGACGTACTGGCTGGAGCACGCCTGGCTCGACACCCACGTCGAGCCGGGCGTGGCCGTGGACATCGCGGGCGGCCGCATCACCGCCGTCCGCACCGACACCGAGAAGCCGCCCCCCGGCGCCGAGATCCTGCGCGGTCTCACCCTCCCCGGGCTCGCCAACGCCCACAGCCACGCCTTCCACCGCGCCCTGCGCGGCACCGTCCAGGTCGGCAGCGGCACCTTCTGGACCTGGCGCGAGGTCATGTACGCCACGGCGGACCGGCTGACCCCCGAGACCTACCACGCCCTCGCGCGGGCCGTGTACGCCGAGATGGCGCTCGCCGGCATCACCGCCGTCGGCGAGTTCCACTATCTGCACCACGCCCCCGGCGGCACCCCCTACGCCGACCCCAACGCCATGGGCGAGGCCCTGATCGCGGCCGCCGCCGACGCCGGGATCCGGATCACCCTCCTGGACACCGCCTACCTCTCCGCCGGCTTCGGACAGCCGCCCGACACCCACCAGCTCCGCTTCTCCGACCGGACCGCCGAAGCCTGGGCCGCACGCTGTTCAGTTCTCAAGGAACGGGATCACGCGCGGATCGGGGCGGCCGTCCACTCCGTACGGGCCGTGCCCGCCGACCAGTTGGCGACCGTGGCCCGCTGGGCCGAGGAGCGGCGGGCCCCGCTGCATGTGCACCTGTCGGAGCAGACCGCCGAGAACGACGCCTGCCGCACGGCCCACGGCTGCACGCCCACCCAGCTGCTCGCCGAGCACGGGGTCCTCGGGCCCCGCACCACCGGCGTCCACAACACCCACCTCACCGACGAGGACATCGCCCTGATCGGCGGCAGCGGCACCGGCACCTGCATGTGCCCGACGACGGAACGGGACCTCGCGGACGGCATCGGACCCGCGGTCGCCCTCCAGCGGCAGGGCTCCCCGCTCTCCCTCGGCTCCGACAGCCACGCCGTCATCGACCTGCTCGAAGAGGCCCGCGCGATGGAGCTCAACGAGCGGCTGCGCACCCGCACCCGCGGCCACTGGACCGCCGCCGCCCTGCTCCGGGCCGCCTCCGCCGACGGCCACGCGGCCCTCGGCTGGGACCGGGCGGGCACCCTCGAGTCCGGCGCGCTCGCCGACCTGACGACGATCGCGCTCGACTCGGTCAGAACGGCGGGGCCGCTGCCCAGGCTCGGCGCCGAGACGGCCGTATTCGCCGCGACGGCAGCGGACGTACGGCACACGATCGTCGGAGGCCGGCACGTCGTGCGCGACGGGGCCCACACGCTCGTACCCGATGTGCCCGAGGCCCTGGCGCGGGCCGTCGAAGCCCTCCGCGCCTGACGACCACCCACGAGGACGCCATGAGCAGCACCGTCATCACCAACATCGCCACGCTCGTCACCAACGACCCCTCCCTCGGCGACAACTCCCCCCTCGGTCTGATCCAGGACGCGGCCGTCGTCATCGACGGCGACCGCGTCGCGTGGACCGGTGAATCAAGCAAAGCACCCGCCACTGACAACCGGGTCGACGCGGGCGGTCGGGCGGTCCTGCCGGGCTTCGTGGACTCCCACTCCCACCTGGTCTTCGCGGGCGACCGGACGCAGGAGTTCAACGCCCGGATGTCCGGGCGGGCGTACAGCGCGGGCGGCATCCGGACCACGGTCGCCGCGACCCGGGCGGCCACGGACGCCGAGCTGGAGGCGGGCCTGACCCGCTACCTCGCCGAGGCCCTGCGCCAGGGCACCACGACCTTCGAGACGAAGTCCGGCTACGGCCTGACCGTCGAGGACGAGGCCCGCGCCCTGCGCATCGCCGCCGCCCACACCGACGAGGTCACCTACCTCGGCGCCCACATCGTCTCCCCGGACTACGCCGACGACCCGGCCGGCTACGTCGCCCTCGTCACCGGCGCGATGCTCGACGCCTGCGCCCCGTACGCCCGCTGGATCGACGTCTTCTGCGAGAAGGGCGCCTTCGACGGCGACCAGGCCCGCGCGATCCTGACGGCGGGCAAGGCCAAGGGGCTGCACCCCCGCGTCCACGCCAACCAGCTCTCCTACGGCCCCGGCGTCCAGCTCGCCGTCGAGCTGGACGCGGCCAGCGCCGACCACTGCACCCACCTCACGGACGCCGACGTGGACGCGCTGGCCGGCGGCAACACCGTCGCCACCCTGCTGCCCGGCGCCGAGTTCTCCACCCGCGCCGAATGGCCGAACGCGCGCCGTCTCCTCGACGCGGGCGTCACCGTCGCCCTGTCCACCGACTGCAACCCGGGTTCGTCCTTCACCTCGTCGGTGCCGTTCTGCATCGCCCTCGCGGTACGGGACATGGGGATGACCCCGGACGAGGCGGTCTGGTCGGCCACGGCGGGCGGCGCGGCGGCCCTGCGCCGCGACGACATCGGCCGGATCACCCCGGGCGCCCGCGCCGACCTCACCCTCCTCGACGCCCCGAGCCACGTTCACCTGGCCTACCGCCCCGGTGTACCGCTGGTCAGCGGGGTGTGGCGGAAGGGCGTACGCCAGTCCTGATCATCCGGCCCGCCACCGCTGCCGCGCCTGCCCCGCCTCCGCGACCAGGGACACCGAGCCGCCCCCGGACGGGGCCACGGCGTGGTCCGGGGCGATGCCCGGCCGGATGACCCCGCGCGCGTCGACCGCGAACCGCAGGTTCGGGCTCCGCTCGATCGCGGAGCAGTCCCAGATGCCGACGCCCCGCTCCACGGATCCCCGGCTGTCCAGGCAGTAGTAGGGGTCCTCGTACGACTGCACGACACCGCGCCCTGCGTCGACCCGCCACAGCTGGGTGCGGGAGGAGTCGCAGGGGGCGGCGACGACGTCCGTGCCGTTGTCCATGTCCCCGTCGCGGATGTCCAGGCACAGCCCGTCGGCGACGTTCACCACGCGCGCGTACGACGGTCCCGGCGGCCGGTACGTCGGCGTGGGCGTCGCACTCGGCGTCCTCGACGGCGTCGGCGACGAACTCCGCGTGGGGGACGGCGACTTCGCCGTCCGGGACGGTGAGGGCGAGGTCGCGGCAGTCGCCGACACCGTCGCCGTCACGGTCACCGGGGGTGCGCTCGTCGGGCTGCTCACCGCGCTCACCGGATCCTGGCCGTCCGTCGTGGATCCGCCCCGGGCGAGCAGGAAGACCAGCAGCGGCGCCAGGGCCACCCCCAGCGCCGCAGACATCAGCGCGTACCGCCGGGACAGCGGCCAGCCGGTGCCTGCCGTGGCCCTGGGCTCCGCGTCCCCGGGCGCCGGGTCGTCCAGGACGTACGCCGTGCCCGCCCACGGCAGCAGGCCCTCGCCGAGGGTCCTGCGGGGGTCGTCGCGCAGGGCGGAGAGTTCCTCGCAGGCGACCGTGCAGGTCGCGCAGCGGGCCATGTGGGCGTGCAGATCGGTGCTCCCGCGCGGGCTGTCCGGCCGTACCGACTCCTCGATCAGCCGGTGGAAGTCGCGGCAGTCGGGGTCGGCGGAGGCGGCCAGGCGGGCGCGCAGACAGGCGCGGCCGAGCTGGTGGAGCGCGGCGCTCGTGCCGTGGGTCACGTCCTCGCGGGTGAGGCCCACGAGGCCGGCCGTACGCTCGTCCGGTTCGCGCTCCACCACGGCGTACCAGAGCACGCCCTGCGCGCGGGCGGGCAGCGACTGGAACGCGCCGAGCATGGGCGGCACGGGTCCTGACGGGCCCGCCGCGTTGAGCACGAGCAGCAGCCCGGGGTCGAGACCCGCCGCGCGCTCGTCGGCGGCCCAGGACGCGGCGAGGCGCCCGGTGAGCAGCAGCAGCCGGTGCCGCCAGGGCCCGCCGGGGTCGATGCCGCGGGCCGTCTCGCGGGCCGCGAGGGTGAAGACCTGTCCCGCGAGCTGCCGGGCCACGGAGTCGCTCGTGGTGCACAGCCGGGCGTACGCCACCACGGCGGGCCGGTGCCGGGCGCGCAGCTCCTGGAGCGCGGTGTACGCGGTGGTGGAGTCGGCCCGCATCAGCTCGGTCAGCCGTGCGTCAGTCTCGTCGGCCCACGCCACCATCCACTGCCTCCTCGCAGCCCACACCTACCGGCGGGTATGACGGCACATAGTGGTGGACGGCAAGTCCGGGGGAAAGTGTTTCCGTGGGTAACTCACAGCGGGCGCACAGAAAGAGACGGCGGGTGGGCGGAGACACCCGGACGGCCCGGCTCCCTCGCGGGAACCGGGCCGTGGGACACGTGCTCAGGGCATCCTTCGACGGTCATCCTTCGACGGCAATTCATCGACCGCCAGTCCTCGACCGTCACTCCTCGATGGTCAGCCCCTTGCGCAGCCTCACCAGCGTCCGGGAGAGCAGCCGCGAGACATGCATCTGGGAGATGCCCAGCTCCTCGCCGATCTCCGACTGGGTCATGCCGGCGACGAACCGGAGCGAGAGGATCTGCCGGTCCCGGGGCGGGAGTTCGGCGATCAGCGGCTTCAACGACTCGACGTACTCGATGCCTTCGAGTCCGTGGTCCTCGTAGCCGATCCGGTCGGCCAGCGCTCCCTCGGCGTCGTCGTCCTCCGGCTGGGCGTCCAGCGAGGAGGCGGTGTAGGCGTTCGAAGCGGCCATGCCCTCGACGACCTCGTCGTTGGAGATCCCGAGGCGCTCGGCGAGCTCGGCCACCGTCGGGGCGCGGTCGAGCTTCTGGGCCAGTTCGTCGCCCGCCTTGGCCAGGTCCAGGCGGAGTTCCTGGAGCCGGCGCGGCACGCGCACGGACCAGGAGGTGTCACGGAAGAAGCGCTTGATCTCGCCCACGATGGTGGGCATCGCGAAAGTGGGGAACTCGACTCCGCGGCTGAGCTCGAAGCGGTCGATCGCCTTGATCAGGCCGATGGTGCCGACCTGGACGATGTCCTCCATGGGCTCGCTGCGCGAGCGGAAGCGGGAGGCGGCGAACTTGACCAGCGCGAGGTTGAGTTCGACGAGCGTGTTGCGGACGTACGAGTACTCGTGGGTCCCTTCCTCCAGCGACTCCAGCCGCGCGAAGAGGGTCTTGGACAGGGCCCGTGCGTCCACCGGGCCCACCTCGTCGTAAGGCGGGATCTCCGGAAGTCCGGCGAGTACGTCGTCCTGCTCGATGGGAGCCAGATGTTCCGGGGGGTTTGTCGACGTCGCTTCGTCGGTATGCGAGGCGTCGAGCCGGGGTGACATGATGTCCTCCATCGTTCTCGGCAAATACGGCTGCCGAAGCCTGTGCGTGCACTGCGGTGTGCGGCGCCTCCAAAGCCGGCCGTGTCGGTTACGTGTCTCTACTAGCCCTACCCGTTTTTCGCAGCACATCGCAAGTGCGTTCTGTGGCGAAATGTCCGTTTGCGGGTGGATGTTCGGGTATCGAAGGGCGGAGGGAAGGCGTAATGTTCGGGGGCGTCAGTCAGCAGCCACGACGTCAGGAGTGAGAGACGGCATGGACCGCGGGACAGTCGGCAGCACACAGTCTGGCCGACTTCTGGTGGAGGTGCGGGAAGAGGGCTCCAGTGCCGTCGTGACCCCCGTAGGTGAGTTGGATCACCACACCGCCGATTTGTTGCGTGAGCCACTCGAGGACTGCCTCGAGAAGGGGTTCAGTCGGCTGGTCGTCGATTGCGCACGGCTCGACTTCTGTGACTCCACAGGGCTCAATGTTCTGCTCGGTGCCCGGCTGAAGGCCGAGGCCGCGGGCGGCGCCGTGCACCTCGCCGCGATGCAGCCAGTGGTCGCACGGGTGTTCGAGATCACCGGGGCCGACGCGGTATTCGTCGTCCACGACAGCCTCGCGTCCGCCCTGGCCGGAGAGGCCGACTGAGCCGGTCCGGCGGCCCGCGCGCCGCATCCGGTGCCCCCTGTGGAACGCCACTGTCCGGACGTCACGTGATTCGTGCCGAATACGGGGGTGTTCCACCGGTCCGCCCGGGCAGGAGTCATCCTGAGCATGTCGCTGTCGTGGCGGCACGGACCCCCGACCGGATCTGGGTACTGAGTGATCTTCTTCAAGTGTGAACTGGTGAATCGGTGAGGTGAAGCGCTGATGAGCACCACCCGGCCCTACTCGCCGGGCGACCGCGGCCCTGAGCCAGGCGGCGCTTCCGGGATGCCCGACGAGCCCTCCGGGCAGCCTGAGCCGGTGGCGGGTGGGCAGGTCCGCACCCTGAGCCTCGCCGGGGAGAGCGGCGTCGTGCCGCTGGCCCGCGACTTCACCCGTCAGGCGCTGTACGCCTGGGGCTGGCTGCCCGCGGCCGGAGCCGATCAGCGGGCCGCCGCGGAGGACGTGCTGCTGGTGGTGTCCGAGCTGGTCACCAACGCGTGCCTGCATGCGGAGGGCCCCGACCGGCTCCGGATCAGCTGCGACAACAAGGTGATCCGGCTGGAGATCTCCGACCGGGGTGCAGGCCAGCCCGCGCCCCGGACCCCGCACCGCGCGGGGCGTCCCGGCGGACACGGCATGTTCATCGTGCAGCGACTCTGCCTGGACTGGGGGGTCGTACGGACCCCCGGCGGCACGGGCAAGACGGTCTGGGCGGAGCTCGGCGCCCCCGCCTAGGGTCATCCCGGGTCACCAGCTCCACTCGAACCCCCTTTCGTGCGCGCCGGATCGTCACAACTCCGGCGCGTGACTTGTCTTCCCTCCTCTCGGCCCCGGGCGTACCTTGACGGCCCGATCTGATGTGCCGTCAGGAATCGAGAGGGAGCGGAACCGTGTCGTACCGGAAACGAACCGCGCTCGCGTCCGTCGCGGCCCTGGCCGGCTCGGCGGTGCTGATGGCCGCCCCCGCCGCCCGAGCCGAGGTCGTCGACGTCAACTACCAGTGCAAGACACCGATCGGTGACAAGAGCGCCGTCTCGCCCATCGACATCAAGGGCGTGCGGAGCGGCGATGGCTACAAGATCACCATGTCCTGGCAGAAGGGCGTCTCCTCCAGCCCGGTCGAGCTGGGCAAGGGGGCGATGAGCCCGAGCGCCACCATCAAGCTGGGCGGCGCCGACAGCGGCACCCTGACGGTGACCGGTCCGGCCAATCAGGAGGCCATCCCGGCCAACACCCCGATCAAGATCAACGACCTCACGGGGACCTACACCCCGAAGAAGTCCGGCGAGGTCACCTTCACCCCGGCCGTGCTCACCATCAAGGCGCTCGGCACGACGACGACGTGCACCCCGTCCAACAGTCCGGGCCCCGCGCTGACACTGGACGCGAAGGCGGCCGACGGCGGGGGCGGCACCCCGCAGAGCGGCTCGGACTCCGGCTCGGAATCCGGCTCGGGCTCCGGCTCGGATCTCCCGCAGACCGGCCCCGAGGACTCGGCCGTCGCCCTCGGCACCCTCGGCGGAACGGTCCTGCTCGCGGGGGCGGCCGGCGCCCTGTGGCTGACACGACGGAACCAGACGGTCCGCCGGTGAGGTGGCGGTGAAGCCGGGTGGTTGGCCGCCGAGGTGGGGCTGGAGCTGGATGGTCCGCCGCTGAGGTGGCGGTGGAGCCGGGCGGTTCGTTGCTGAGGGCGCGGTGCCACCGGACGTTTCGCCGCTGAGGGCGCGGCGCCGCCGGACGGTTGGCCGCCGAGGTGGCGGTAGAGCCGGACGGTTCGTCGCTGAGGGCGCGGTGCAGCCGGACGGTTCGCCGTTGAGGATTTCGTACGACCGTTGGAGCCGCCGATGTCGCCGACCTCCCGTGTTCTCGTCCCCGCCCTGCTGCTCCTGCTGGCGGCCGCCCCGCCCGCGGCCGCCGCGGGGGACTGGTCCGTCGCGCCCTCCGGCGGCGGGCGCCCCTCCTTCTACGCCGAGGGCGCGCCCGGGGCGGTCCTCCAGGACACGGTGTCGGTGACCAACCGCGGCGGCGACCCGGTCACCGTCCGGCTCTCCGCCACCGGCGCCGAGGTCGCCTTCGCCCGCTCCGCGATCCGCGTCCCGCCCCGTACCCGCGCCGACGTCCCCTTCACGGTCACCGTCCCCGGCGCCGACCGCTCCGCCGAGATCGTCGCCCGCGGCCCGGGGGGCGGCCCCCGCTCGGTGACCCTCCGACTGCGGGTCAGGATCCCGGAGTTGTCCGCCCTGACGGTCGAGCACCTGCGCGTCCGAGGCGACAGCATCACGTACGAGATCGTCAACCGCGGCACGACCACCCTCGTCCCGCGCCTCGCCGTTCGCGCCGACGGCCTCCTCGGCCCCCTCCTGGACCGTCCGGCCCGCACCCTCCCCGTCGAACTCCCCCCGGGCCACCGGGCGAAGCTCACCGAACCCTGGCCCGACCGCCCCGCCCTGGACGCGGCCGACGTCCGCCTCACGGTGACCGCCCAGGGAGGCGCGCGCGACACGGCACGGACCTCGGTGGGCCATGTGCCGTGGGCCCCGGTGGCGGGCGGCGCGGCCGTCGGCGCCGCGTTCCTCGTACGGCGTCACCGGCGCCGTGCACGACAAGTTCCCTCTGCGGAGGCCGAGTTGACGGGAGCCGTGCGGTGAACGGCAAAGTGCGGATCTCGGCGCTGCTCGCCCTGCTGCTCCTGGCGCTCGCGGTGGCGCCCGCCGGTGCCGCCGATCCGCCGACCGTGGAGACCTCCAAGTCCCAGGCGGGCACGGGTGGTTCGATCACCGTCACCGGGGAGGGCTGGCGGCCCCGCGCGCTGCTGATGATCCTGATCTGCGGGCAGTCGGTGCCCGCTTCGGGCGTGACCGGCGGCACCAACTCCTGTGCCAACGCCGACGGACGGGCCGTGACGACCGACGCCGAGGGCCGGTTCAGCCGGAAGCTGCCGGTGGCCGAACCGCCGGTGCCCTGCCCCTGTGTGGTGCACGTGGCCACGGTCCAGGGCGCGCGGGCCGAGGCCGACGCCGCCTTCCAGGTCGCCGGGCACGCCGTCGAGCCGCTGCCCGCGGACGCGTCCGGCGGACGCCTCTCCGTCCTCACCGACACCCGCCTCGACGGCTCCAGCGGCCTGCTCACCTGGTTCGGCGCCCCGCCCGCCCGGACCCTGGTGTTCACCGTCGGCAACGTCGGCACCGCGACCGTGAAGAACCCGCTGTTCCAAGTGGGCACCTCGCACGGGGTGTTCGCCCCCGAGTGGCAGGAACAGCAGTGGCGCGGCACGATCCGGCCGGGCGGCAAGGCCCGGATCGAACTGCCCGTCGAACTCGCCGCCGGCGCCCACGGCGACTACACCGTCTCGCTGAAGTACGGCGGGAAGGTGATGGCCGAGCAGCCCTGGGGCGTGGGCCGCCCCTGGGGCGTGACCCTGTTCTGGGTCCTGGTCTGCCTGGTCGTGCCGGCCGCGGTGTTCCGCGTCGGCATGGCGGTCGTGGACCGGGTACGGCCCCGCCCGCACGTCCGCCGGCGCGCCCCGCGCCCTCCCGGACTCGCCCTGCGCCTGCCGGGGCTGAAGCCTCGCGCACAGGCCAGGCATTCGGTTTCCTCGACTCTGCCGTGGTTCACCCCGGACGCCGATCCGGGGACGGCCGGCCGGTTCTCCGCACCGCACGACGACAGCCCGACGAGTCCTACGACTCCCACCAGGAAAGGACCCACGTGAGCAAGCGAAGGAGAGTCCCGCCGGTCGCCGCGGCGGTGCTGCTGCTCGGCCTGGCCGCGGGGCCGGCCGAGGCGGCGGAGGTGTCGTACGCGACCGAGTGCGTCCCGCCCGGCATCTCGGGGCTGCCGCCGGTCCAGGGCACGACGAAGGTGGAGATCACCGCGCCCGCCGCCGCGAAGGTCGGCGACGAGGTCGAGGTGGTGTGGACGTTCGTCCAGGCCGCCTCCAGGAATCCGGACCTGATCGACCTGCCCGCCGACTCCGTGCAGCCGAGCGGCACGCTGAAGGCGGCGGGCGCCCAGAGCACGGACCTCGCGATGCGGGGGCCGCGGGAGAACCCGGCGATCCCCAAGGGCGGCGACATGCTGCTGTCCGACATGAAGGGCACGCTGAAGCTGACGGCGCCCGGGGAGGTGACGCTGACGCCGGACGCGTACGCCATCAACGCCATGTCGACGGACACCAAGTGCGCGCCGACGGAGGCGGTGAAGCCGGCGGCGACGATCCAGGTGACTCCGGGGGACGGCGACCCCTCGACGCCGACGCCTACGAGCCCAGCGCCTACGAGCCCCGCGCCTACGACTCCGGCGCCCTCGCCCACGGCGACCCCCTCCGAGAGCGACGGCGGCGGTCAGACCGACTTCACCGGCAAGGAGGTCCAGGTCCCCTACGCCTGCAAGACCCCCATCGGCGACAAGAACGCGACCTCGCCGGTGCAGATCGACGCGAAGAGGGACGGCGGCGGCTTCGACCTGACCGTCCAGTTCAAGAAGTCGGTGATGGACAGCCCCGCCGACATCCCCAAGGACTCGGTGAAGCCGTCCATGGAGGTGGCCCTGGGCGGCGCCGACCAGGGCACGGTCCACGTCGAGGGCCCGGCCAACGCCGAGGCCATCAAGGCGGGCGAGCCGATCGAGATCCCCGACCTCAAGGGCACCTACAAGCCGGGCGCGAGCGGCGAGTCGACCCTCTCCCCGGGCGTGCTGACCATCGAGGCCCTGGGCACGACGACGACCTGCACCCCGGAGCGGACCGAGGTCTCCCTGACGCTGGACACGACCGAGCAGGAGGGCGGCGCGGCCGGCGGCTCGTCGGCCTCGGGCGGCTCCGCGTCCTCGGGCGGTACGACCCCGGACGGCGGCCTGGCGGAGACGGGCGCGGAGGACGACGGCACCCTGAAGGCGCTGGGCCTGGTGGCCGGGACGGCGGTGCTGCTGGGGGCGGCGATCTTCACGCTGCTGCCCCGCGGAAGGACCCGGTAGAAGCGACGGGGCCGCCGCGACCCGGTCGGATCGCAGCGGCCCCATCCGGCTCGGACCGGCGTCAGTTGACGCTGCCCATGAGCTCCTTGACGCGCTTGCGGTACATCCACACGGCGACACCCGCGACCACGGCGAGCGTGGCCTCGAGCGCCACCACACCCGTCTTGTTCAGGTCGACACCGCCGATGGACAGCAGACCCGTCGTGGCGTCACCGGCGGTGACCGCCAGGAACCACACACCCATCATCTGCGAGGCGTACTTCGCCGGCGCCATCTTCGTCGTCACCGACAGACCCACCGGCGACACCAGCAGCTCACCGACGGTCTGGACGAAGTAGATCGCCACCAGCCACATCGCGGCCGCCTTGTGACCGCCCTCGGCGATCGACAGCGGGGCGAGGAAGAGGAAGAAGGACGCGCCGACCAGGACCAGACCCGAGGCGAACTTCACGACCGTGCTGGGCTCCTTGCCGCGCCGGTTCAGCGCGAGCCAGAACCAGGCGAAGACCGGTGCCAGGGCCATGATCAGGACCGGGTTGACCGACTGGTACCAGGAGACCGGGAACTCCCAGCCGAGGACGGAGTTCTCGGCGGAGGAGTCGGCGAAGATCGACAGGGTCGAGCCGCCCTGGTCGTAGATCATCCAGAAGACGGCCGCGGCGACGAAGAACCAGATGTACGCGGACATCGACTTCTGCTCGGTGCGGTCCAGGTCCTTGTCGCGCTTTATGCGGACCAGGACCATCGTCGGGATGATCACGCCGAGCAGGGTCAGCGGAACCAGGATCCAGTTCAGCGTGTAGTTGCCGGAGAAGCCGACGATCGCGTAGAAGACCACGGCGATACCGGCCCAGATCGCGGCCTTGCGCAGGGTGGCGGACTTCTCCGCGGCGGACAGCGGCGTCGGGACGACGCTGGAGCGCTCGGAGAGGTTGCGGCTGCCGATCAGGAACTGGGCGAGGCCGAGCGCCATGCCGAGCGCGGCGAGCGCGAAGCCCAGGTGCCAGTTCACGCTCTCACCGATGGTGCCGATGATCAGCGGCGCGGCGAAGGCACCCAGGTTGATGCCCATGTAGAACACGGTGAAGCCACCGTCGCGGCGCGGGTCGTCCGGGCCGTCGTAGAGGTGGCCGACCATCGTGGAGATGTTGGCCTTCAGCAGACCCGAGCCGATCGCGACCAGGCCGAGACCGGCGAAGAAGGTGCCCGAGGAGGGCAGGGCCAGCGTGAGGTGGCCGAGCATGATCACCGCACCGGCGACCGCGACGGTCTTGCGCGGACCCCAGACGCGGTCGCCGAACCAGCCGCCGGGCATGGCGAGCAGGTACACGAGCGACACGTACACGGAGTAGATCGCTGTGGCCGTGGCCGCGTCGAGGTGGAGACCACCCGGCGCCACGAGGTAGAGCGGGAGCAGAGCCCTCATGCCGTAGTAGGAGAACCGCTCCCACATCTCGGTCATGAAGAGAGTGGCCAGTCCGCGGGGGTGGCCGAAGAAGGTCCGCTCGGAGCCGGGGGTGCCCGGGGTGACCGAGTCCTTCGTCAGGCTGGACGCCATGGTCGTTCCTTGCTGGTCGGGACGCGCGGCTGGAGCGTTGCGCGCCCGGTGGGGCGGCCGGCACCGGCACGGCCGGACCGTCCACCCCACGCCCAGGGGAATCCGCTCCGGGTCACGGAGCGGGGGACACCGACCACCGGGATCCACGCCTCTGCGCGCGACGATGCGCTACGAGGCCCGGCCACAGGTCATTCCTTTCGAGGCCGGCCGAAACCGGCCCGCACACAAAAGAGACCTTCAGCGTCGGATGCGTCGCGAAAGGTCCCAGCGGTGCTACAGGCGTTCAATCACCATACGGCAGGACAGTGCCTGAAATGGAAGGACTTGAGACGCGGATCACAGGTGTCGAGGGAACCGCACACCCCCATTCGAAGGTCATTACCAGGATCGCACCAGGTGACCAATGGTTCATACCAAAGTAAGAAGCCGGTAGGCGCGAGGTGAGAATCACTCGCCGCCATCCCGCCCCGGCTCTTGTCATGGGCGGACTACCATCAGCTCATGACCCGTGTACTGCTCGCCGAGGACGACGCGTCCATCTCGGAGCCGCTGGCCCGCGCACTGCGCCGGGAAGGGTACGAGGTCGAGGTGCGCGAGGACGGCCCCACCGCGCTCGAAGCCGGCATGAAGGGCGGCATCGACCTCGTGGTGCTGGACCTCGGGCTGCCCGGCATGGACGGCCTGGAGGTGGCCCGGCGGCTGCGGGCCGAGGGCCACAGCGTGCCGATCCTCATCCTGACCGCGCGGGCCGACGAGGTCGACACGGTCGTCGGGCTCGACGCGGGCGCCGACGACTACGTCACCAAGCCCTTCCGGCTCGCCGAGCTGCTCGCCCGGGTCCGGGCCCTGCTGCGGCGCGGCGCCGCTGAGCCGCAGCAGCCGCCGGCCACGCACGGGGTGCGCATCGACGTCGAGTCGCACCGCGCGTGGATGGGCGAGGAGGAGCTCCAGCTCACCGCCAAGGAGTTCGACCTGTTGCGGGTGCTGGTCCGGGACGCGGGCCGGGTGGTGACCCGGGACCAGCTGATGCGCGAGGTCTGGGACACCACCTGGTGGTCGTCCACCAAGACCCTCGACATGCACATCTCCTGGCTGCGCAAGAAGCTCGGCGACGACGCGGCGAACCCCAGGTACATCGCGACCGTGCGTGGCGTGGGCTTCCGTTTCGAGAAGAGCTGAGCGGGACCGGGAGAGCCGGACAGGTCGAGAAGAGCTGAGCGGGTCCGGGAGAGCCGGGCAGGTTCGAGAAAATGCCGAGTAAGCGAGTTCCATGCGCCGCCGACTGATCCAGTCCACCCTCGCCGTGGTGCTCGTCGTGATCGCCGTGTTCGGGGTCTCTCTGGTGATCGTGGAGACCCGCACGATCAGCAGCACCGCCCAGGAGCGGGTGGACTCCGAGGCGGTGCGGCTCGCGTCCATCGTGGACAGCAGGCTGATCGCGACCGGGGCCGTCACCGCGGACATGCTGCGCGACCAGGTGCCCAAGGACCGCTACGCGGTGATCCGGGTGCCCGGGGAGAAGCCCATCGCCATCGGCAGGAAGCCGACCGGCGACACCACCAGCTCCACCGCCAAGGGCGAGGAGGGCGAGACGGTCACCGTCCAGGAGCCCCGCTCGACGGTGACCCGTGAGGTCGGACGGACACTGCTGATCATCGGGGCGGTGGCGCTGCTGGCGGTGATCGCGGCGGTCCTGCTGGCCCTGCGCCAGGCGAACCGGCTGGCCTCGCCCCTGACGGACCTCGCCGAGACGGCGGAACGCCTCGGCTCCGGGGACCCGCGACCGCGCCACAAGCGCTACGGCGTCCAGGAGCTGGACCGGGTGGCCGACGTCCTGGACGCCAGCGCCGAGCGCATCGCGCGGATGCTGACGGCGGAACGCAGACTGGCGGCGGACGCCTCCCACCAGCTCCGCACGCCCCTGACCGCGCTGTCGATGCGGCTGGAGGAGATCACCCTCACCGACGACCCGGACACGGTGAAGGAGGAGGCGACGATCGCGCTGACGCAGGTGGAACGCCTGACGGACGTGGTGGAACGCCTCCTGACGAACTCCAGGGACCCGCGTACGGGCTCGGCGGTCACCTTCGACCTGGACGAGGTGATCCAGCAGCAGGTGGCGGAGTGGCGCCCGGCGTACCGCAGCGCGGGCAGGGCGATCGTCAGCTCCGGCAAGCGCAACCTCCAGGCGGTGGGGACGCCGGGGGCGGTGGCCCAGGTCCTGGCGGCGCTGATCGAGAACTCCCTGATGCACGGCGGCGGCACGGTGGCGCTGCGCACCCGCGTCACCGGCAACCAGGCCGTGATCGAGGTGACGGACGAGGGCGCGGGAGTCCCGGCCGACCTGGGGGCGCGCATCTTCGAACGGGCGATCAGCGGCCGCAACTCCACCGGCATCGGTCTGGCCGTGGCCCGCGACCTGGCGGAGGCGGACGGCGGCCGGCTGGAGATGCTCCAGGCCACGCCCCCGGTCTTCGGCCTGTTCCTGTCCCGCACCCCGGCGAAGCCGACGGGAGACGCGACCCCGACCGTGCGGTGACCCGTCCCGGACGTCAGGGGCGGCGGCCCACGGTCTGGGGAGTGCCGCCCCGGCGCTGGCGCGGCGTCGCCTCCTCCAGGAACGATTCGGCGCTGGCCACCGCCTCCCGGGCGGGCAGGGTGCGGAAGACCCACGTGCGGTAGGACCAGAAGCGGAACAGGGTCGCCACACCGATGCCGAGGAACTTGAAGACGTTGCTCTGCAGCGGGCTGTCCCAGTGGAAGCCGTACGTCGCGGCGTACAGGACGCCGTTCTCGATCACCAGGCCCACCGCGCTGAACAGCAGGAACAGGGAGAGTTCCTTGGTACGGCCGCTCTTGTCGCGGTCCCGGTACGTGAAGTAGCGGAAACCGACGTAGTTGAAGGCGATCGCGACGACCGTCGCGATCACGCTGGCCCGCACCACCTGAAGGTCTGTGACGTGCCGCACAAGGTTGAAGACGCCGAGGTTGACCAGCAGCCCCGCTCCGCCCACGGCGCCGAATTTGGCGACCTCGTGCGCATAGCGTCGCAGCAGTCCGGAGGAACCACGTCCCATGGAGTGAAAGCCCCCGTCGGTCGGTTTCGTCAACCAAGCCATGCTAACCACCCCTCCGCGCGATTGCCTGTGGACCGGCATACAGGCACGCAAATCAGCCGCGTCGGCGTGGCCGATACCCTAGGGGCGTGACGTTCCCGGTAGTCGGCATGGTCGGCGGGGGCCAGCTCGCGCGTATGACACACGAGTCAGGCATCCCGCTGGGCATCCAGTTCAAGCTCCTCAGTGACACCCCCCAGGATTCCGCGGCGCAGGTCGTCGGCGATGTCGTCATCGGCGACTATCGCGACCTCGACACGCTGCGTGAATTCGCGCGCGGGTGCGATGTGATCACCTTTGATCACGAACACGTACCGACCGAGCACCTCAGGGCTCTGGAGGCGGACGGCATCCCCGTGCGCCCCGGGCCCGACGCGCTCGTGCACGCCCAGGACAAGGGGGTGATGCGCGCGAAACTCGACTCGATCGGCGTCCCGTGCCCCCGGCACCGGATCGTGAGCGACCCGGCCGACGTGGTGGCCTTCGCGGAGGAGGGCGACGGCTTCCCCGTGGTCCTCAAGACCGTCCGCGGCGGCTACGACGGCAAGGGCGTCTGGGTCGTCGACTCGGCCGAGGAGGCCGCCGAGCCGTTCAAGGCCGGGGTCGCCGTCCTCGCCGAGGAGAAGGTCGACTACGTCCGCGAGCTCGCCGCCAACGTCGTACGGTCCCCGCACGGCCAGGCCGTCGCCTACCCGGTGGTGGAGTCCCAGCAGGTCGGCGGCGTCTGCGACACGGTCATCGCGCCCGCCCCGGACCTCGACCCGGCCCTCGCCCTGCGGGCCGAGGAGATGGCCCTGACCATCGCCAAGGAACTCGGCGTCGTCGGCCACCTCGCCGTCGAGCTGTTCCAGACCCGCGACGGCCGCATCCTCGTCAACGAACTCGCGATGCGCCCGCACAACTCCGGCCACTGGACCCAGGACGGCGCGATCACGTCCCAGTTCGCCAACCACGTCCGCGCGGTCCTCGACCTCCCCCTCGGCGACCCGCGCCCGCGCGCCACGTGGACGGTCATGGTCAACGTCCTCGGCGGCGACTACCCCGACATGTACTCCGCGTACCTGCACTGCATGGCCCGCGACCCGCAGCTGAAGATCCACATGTACGGCAAGGACGTGAAGCCCGGCCGCAAGGTCGGCCACGTCAACACCTACGGCGACGACCTGGACGACGTGCTGGAGCGCGCCCGTCACGCTGCCGGCTATCTGAGAGGCACGATCACCGAATGAGCCCGGTTGTAGGCATCGTCATGGGGTCGGACAGCGACTGGCCCGTCATGGAGGCCGCCGCACAGGCGCTCGACGACTTCGAGATCGAGTACGAGGTCGACGTCGTCTCCGCCCACCGCATGCCGCGCGAGATGGTGGCGTACGGCGAGCAGGCCGCCGAGCGGGGCCTGAAGGTGATCATCGCGGGCGCCGGCGGTGCCGCGCACCTGCCCGGCATGCTCGCCTCCGTCACCCCGCTGCCGGTGATCGGTGTGCCGGTGCCGCTGAAGTACCTGGACGGCATGGACTCCCTGCTGTCGATCGTGCAGATGCCGGCCGGGGTCCCCGTCGCCACCGTCTCCGTCGCCGGTGCCCGCAACGCCGGACTGCTCGCCGCCCGCATCCTCGCCACCTCCGACGAGGAGCTCCTCGGCCGGATGCGGGAGTTCCAGCAGGAGCTGAACGACCAGGCGACCGAGAAGGGCAGGCGGCTGCGCACCAAGGTCGAGGGGTCCAACGGCTTCGGCTTCGGGAAGTGACGGCCGTGGGCTCCGTGGCGGCCGCCCGGGAATTGCTGCGGGAGTTCCCCGTGGTCGACGGGCACAACGACCTGCCCTGGGCGCTGCGCGAGCAGGTCCGCTACGACCTCGACGCCCGGGACATCGCCGCCGACCAGAGCGCGCATCTGCACACCGACCTCGGCCGCCTGCGCGCGGGCGGGGTCGGGGCGCAGTACTGGTCGGTGTACGTCCGCTCGGACCTGCCGGACCCGGTGACCGCGACACTGGAGCAGATCGACTGCGTACGTCAGCTGATCGACCGGCATCCGGCCGACCTGCGGGCCGCGCTGACCGCCGCCGACCTGGAGGCGGCGCGGCGGGAGGGCCGTATCGCCTCGCTGATGGGCGCGGAGGGCGGGCACTCGATCGCCAACTCCCTCGGCACCCTGCGCGCGCTGGCCGCCCTCGGTGTGCGGTACATGACGCTCACCCACAACGACAACGTGGACTGGGCGGACTCCGCGACCGACGAGCCCGGCGTCGGCGGTCTGTCGGCGTTCGGCCGCGCGGTCGTGCGGGAGATGAACCGCGAGGGCATGCTGGTCGACCTCTCCCATGTCGCCGCCACGACGATGCGGGACGCGCTGGACGCCACCCTGGCGCCGGTGATCTTCTCGCACTCGTCCGCGCGGGCCGTGTGCGACCACCCGCGCAACATCCCGGACGACGTCCTGGAGCGGCTGGCCGGCAACGGCGGGGTGGCGATGGTGACGTTCGTGCCGAAGTTCGTGCTCCAGGCGGCGGTCGACTGGACGGCCGCGGCGGACGAGAACATGCGGGAGCACGGCTTCCACCACCTCGACACCACGGCCGAGGCGATGAAGGTGCACCGCGCCTTCGAGGAGCGCCACCCGCGTCCGGTCGCGACCGTCTCGACGGTGGCGGACCACCTCGACCACATGCGCGAGGTGGCGGGCATCGACCACCTCGGCATCGGCGGTGACTACGACGGCACGGCCTTCACCCCGGACGGCCTGAACGACGTCTCCGGCTATCCGAACCTGCTCGCGGAACTGCTGGACCGCGGCTGGTCCACGGCCGACCTGGCCAAGCTGACCTGGCAGAACTCCGTGCGCGTGCTGGGCGCCGCGGAGGACGTGGCCCGCGATCTCCGGGCCACGCGGGCACCTTCGAACGCGACGATCGAGTCACTGGACGCGTGAGCTCGCCGGGAGCGGGGGCGAGGAGACTCGTCCCCGCCCCCCGCGGGGAGTCGCTGAACCGGCGGACCCCCGAACGCCCCGTCCACCAGGAAGGCCCCGGTACCGCGTGCGACGGTGGCCGTACAGCGATCACCGCGCACGTACGGAGCCCGCCATGGCAGACCTCCAGGACGACCTGCACACCGCCGCCGAGGTGGGCGCGCTCGACGAGCTGCCCCTGGCCGACCCCTTCCCGGTGGAGCCGCCCGCCCCGCTCGGCACCGACCCGGACGCCGAACCCCTGGAACGCGCCCGGGCCATCCTCGCCGCGCACCCCGTCGCCGACGGCTACAGCGGACTGCCCTGGGCGCTGCGCCACCTGCCCTGGTACGACCTGGAACTGGGGGAGAGCGCGGTCGACACCGACGTACCGCGGCTGCGGCAGGGCCATGTCGGCGCCCTGTTCTGCTCCCTGCACCTGCCCGAAGGGCTGGCCGCGGACCGGGCGGTCGCCGCGACCCTGGAGCAGCTGGACCTGGTGCGCACGGTCATCGCGGCCCACCCCGAAGGGCTACGGCTCGCGCGCACCGCGGGCCAGGTCATCGACGCCCGCAACTGCGGACGCGCCGCGGTGCTGCTGGGCCCGGCCACGGCCGCCGCGCTGGACGACTCCCTCGGCATCCTGCGCGTCCTGCACAGTCTGGGCCTGCGGGTCCTCACCCTGTCCGGGACCTCCTGGGCCAGCGAGGCGGGGCTGACCCGGTTCGGCGAGGAGGTGGTCCGCGAGATGAACCGGCTCGGTGTCCTTGCCGATCTCTCCGGCGCCTCCGAGCAGACGATCCGCCGGGCGCTGGCCGCCTCCAGGACACCGGTGCTGTGCACCCGCTCGGCGGCCCGCGCCCTGCGCCCGCACCCGGCCAACCTCCCCGACGACCTGCTGGCCGAGCTGGGCGCGGTGAAGGGGCTGTGCATGGTGCCGCTCACCGCCGAGCAGACCGGCCCGTCGGTGCGGGACGTCGCCGACCACCTCGACCATGTGCGCGCGGTCGCGGGCACCGAGTGCGTGGGCCTGTCCGGCACGTACGACGTCGGCACGGCGCATCCGCAGGACCTGACCGACGCGGGGTGCTATCCGCACCTGATCGCCGAGCTCCTGCGCCGGGACTGGACGGAGACCGACCTGGCCCTGCTGACCTGGGGCAACGTCCAGCGGGTCCTGCGTACGGCGGACTTCACCGCCCGGGCGGCACAGGAGCGGCGGGAGCCGTCCGGGGCGAAGATCGCGGAACTGGACGCGTAGCGCTCCGCTCTCGCGCGGGCGGCTGCGGGCAGTCGATCACCACGGAACGGAAGCGCGCCAGGGTCACGCCGGCCTCCGCCGGGTCAGCCGGCGCAGAGGCAGAACGGGTGGCCCGCCGGGTCCGCGTAGACCCGGAACGTGCGCTCGCGGTCCTCCGTGTCCAATGGCCTCGCGCCCAGTTCCAGGACCCCCTTCTCGGCGGTGTCCAGATCGTCGACCTGGAGGTCGAGGTGGAACTGCTGGGAGTGCTCCGGCGAGGGCCACTTCGGCGGTACGAAGCCGGGCGCCTCCTGGAAGGCGAGCTGCCGTCCGCCCGGGAGCTTGAGGTCCACCCAGTCGCCCTGGTCCTCGATGGTGCCGCCGAGGACGCCCGCGTAGAAGCCGGCGAGGGCGCGCGGGTCGGGGCAGTCCAGGACGACGACGTCCAGTGTGGCGAGAGCCATGACTCCTCCTCGAAGAGTGGTTACCGGCAAAGCGTCTTATCCGGTAACGCGGTTACTGCATGCTCCCGCATTGGAGGTAACGTCGCAACCATGAATGACCGAGTGCCCGCGCCCGGCGGCCTGGAACTCGTCCAGTCGCTGGTCAACACCCTGGACCTGGAGTCGGGTGCCGACGCGCTGGACACCGCGGAGGGCCGGGCACGCCTGGGGCTGACCGAGGAGGAGCTCCCCGCGGCCCGGGAACTGCGCGAGTCGCTGCGCGCGACGCTGCTCGCCCACGCCGGTCACCTGCCGCACCGCGAGGTGACCCCCCTGACGGATCTGCTCTCCCGCGCCCCGCTCCGCGTCACGGTCGACGAGGGCGACGGCTCGGCCTCCCTCACCCCCGCGGATGCCGGCCCGCTGGCCTCCCGCGTCGCCGCGGCGGTCGCCGAGTCCCTGGTCGCGGGCACCTGGTCCCGCCTGAAGGCCTGCGAGGCCGCCGACTGCCACTGGGCGTACTACGACCGCAGCCCGGCCGGCCGCGGCCGCTGGTGCTCGATGCAGGTGTGCGGGGCGCGGGCGAAGATGCGGCGGTACCGGGCCAAGTAGCGGTACGGGAGTACCTGTTGTCGACTCCAGGGCCGGTGCGCCCCGGTGTGCGGCAGAATGCGGGCAGACGCCGTTTCGGCCGACTGAGCCTCGGCCGAAGCGGCGTCGCCTGCACGGCGGCCCGCTACGGTCGCGCTGACCCCCGCGTACCGGACCTGCGTCGCCTTCGCGGAGGGTCCGGTACGGCCGCGCTGACCCCCGAGTACCAGACCGGCGTCGCCTTCACGGAGGGCCCACTGCGGGCGTCCCGGCGCCCCCGTGTACCGGACCGGCCTCGACTTCACGGACGGCCGCTACGGCCGCCCCAGCACCCCCGCGTACCGCAGTGGTGGCGCGATGGCCTGGGCGTCGGCGCTCTCGCCCACCCACAGGCCGATCAGGAACGCGGCCGTCGCCTCCAGCAGGCCCGCCCGCTCCAGACCGCCGCCGTTCACCGGCTCACAGCCCAGGTCGCGCACGAGCCGTCGTACGGACTGAAGGGCCGTGGCCTCGTCGCCGCACAGCGGGACCGCGAGGGGGCGGCCGTCGAAGACGGGCGGGGTCAGCCGCCACACACTCTCGTGGCAGAGGTTGAACGCCTTGACGACGTACGCGCCCGGCGCGGCGGCGGCGATCCGCTCGGCGGCCGAGGTCCCGCCGCCGGTCTCCAGCCGGAAGCCGGGGCCGACGGGGTTGGTGCAGTCGACCAGCGTCCGGCCGCCGAGGCCGTCCGCCAGCGAGGTCACCACCGGGACGGCCGCCGCGTACGGCACGGCGAGCAGCACCGCGTCCGAACCGTGCAGGACCGCTTCCCGGAGGCTTCCGGCGCGGGCGCCGATCCGCGCCGCGACCGCTTTCCCGCGCTCCTCGTCCCGCGCCCCCACGAGGACGTCGTGCCCGGCCCGCCTCCACTGTTCACCGAGCCCCTCGGCCATGGCCCCGGCTCCGATGATCCCGATTCTCATCGCTTCCCTCCCAAGTCGTCGCTCGGGAAAGGACATTAGGCACCGGCTCGGGCACCATTCGGTAAGTGACCGCCGACCAGAGCTTCCTCGCCGACTGCCGAGCCCGGCTGGCCTTCGACCTGCTGGCCAACACCTGGAACGCGGTGGTGATCTGGGCGTTGCGGGAGGGCCCGGAGCGCCCGGGCGTGCTGCGCGAGCGCATCGGCGGCATCAGCCCCAAGGTCCTGACGGAGACCCTGCGCCGCCTGGAGTTCAACGGCCTGCTGACCCGCCGCTCCCACCCCGGCTCACCGCCCCGCGTGGACTACGCCCTCACCGACCTGGGCCGCACCCTGCTCCCCGCGATAGAGGCGTTCGGCGCGTGGGCCTTCGAACACGGCGACGAGGTGATGGCCGCCCAGGAACGCGCGGGTGAGGTCTAGGCGCCTAGGCCTTGGGACGCCCCATCGCCCGGTACGTCCACCCGGCCTTCCGCCACAGCACCGGATCCAGCGCGTTCCGCCCGTCCAGCACCACCCGTGCCGCCGCGACCTCGCCCAGCGCCGCCGGGTCCAGCTCGCGGAACTCGCGCCATTCCGTCAGATGCAGCACGACGTCCGCGCCCCGCACCGCCTCGACCGCCGAGTCCGCGTACCCGAGGGTCGGGAACAGCCGCCGGGCGTTCACCATGCCCTTGGGGTCGTAGACCGTGACCTGGCCGCCCTGGAGGTGGATCTGCCCGGCCACGTTCAGCGCGGGAGAGTCCCGTACGTCGTCCGAGTCCGGCTTGAAGGTCGCACCGAGCACCGCGACCCGCTTGCCGAGGAAGGAGCCCCCGCCCAGCGCCTGACGGGTCAGGTCCACCATCTGGCCGCGCTGGCGCATGTTGATGGAGTCGATCTCGCGCAGGAAGGTCAGCGCCTGGTCCGCGCCCAGCTCGCCGGCGCGCGCCATGAACGCCCGGATGTCCTTCGGCAGACAGCCGCCGCCGAAGCCGATCCCGGCCCGCAGGAACTTCTTCCCGATCCGGTCGTCGTGCCCGATGGCCTCCGCCAGCTTGGCGACGTCCCCGCCGGAGGCCTCGCACATCTCCGCCATCGCGTTGATGAAGGAGATCTTCGTGGCCAGGAAGGAGTTCGCCGAGGTCTTCACCAGCTCGGAGGTCGGGAAGTCGGTGACCACGAACGGCGACCCGTCGGCGATCGGCGCCGCGTACACCTCCCGCAGCAGCTGCTCGGCCCGCTCGCTGCGCACGCCGACCACGATCCGGTCGGGGTGCAGGGTGTCGTTGACGGCGAAGCCCTCGCGCAGGAACTCGGGGTTCCAGGCCAGCTCGGCGCCCGCCCCGGCCGGAGCGTGCGCGGCGAGGTAGTCGGCGAGCCGGTCCGCGGAACCGACCGGCACCGTCGACTTGCCGACGACCAGCGCGGCTTCCTTCAGGTGCGGGGCGAGCGAGGCGAAGGCGGCGTCGACGTAACTCATGTCACACGCGTACTCGCCGTGCCGCTGCGGGGTGTTCACGCAGACGAAGTGCACATCGCCGAAGGCCCCCACCTCGGCGAAGTCCATGGTGAACCGCAGCCGTCCGGTGGAGCCCTCGATCCCGGCCACGTGCTTGCGCAGCAGCTCCTGAAGGCCCGGCTCGAACATCGGGACCTCGCCGCGCCGGAGCAGCTCGATCTTCTCGGGCACGACATCGAGCCCGAGGACCTCGAAACCGAGTTCGGCCATGGCCGCGGCGTGCGTGGCGCCGAGGTAGCCGGTGCCGATCACGGTGATCTTGAGGGCCATGGGGGGACTCCATTGACTGGTACGGCGGCGGTGCCCGCCCGAGCATAGTCGGGGCGTGGGAGTGCGCCCCACCGGGCACTTTTCCCGCTGTCGCCAAGCTCACGTATCACGGGCGGAGGCGGACCTCTAAAATTTGAGTTACTTAACGGTAATTAGCGCCAGCATCACAGCGTCTTTGGAGCGTGAGAGACCTTGGCCGGATCGGCTGACTTCGACCTGTACCGCCCGTCCGAGGAGCACGACATGCTCCGCGACGCCGTCCGCTCCCTGGCCGAGGCGAAGATCTCGCCGTTCGCCGCCGCGGTGGACGAGGAGGCGCGCTTCCCGCAGGAGGCGCACGACGCGCTGGTCGCCAACGACCTGCACGCCGTTCACGTCCCCGAGGAGTTCGGCGGCGCCGGCGCCGACGCGCTCGCCACCGTCATCGTGATCGAGGAGGTCGCGCGGGTGTGCGCCTCCTCCTCCCTCATCCCGGCCGTGAACAAGCTCGGCTCGCTGCCCGTGATCCTCTCCGGCTCCGAGGACCTCAAGAAGCGCTACATGACCCCGCTCGCCAAGGGCGAGGGCATGTTCTCCTACTGCCTCTCCGAGCCCGACGCCGGCTCCGACGCGGCCGGCATGAAGACCAAGGCGGTCCGCGACGGCGACTCCTGGGTCCTCAACGGCGTCAAGCGCTGGATCACCAACGCCGGCGTATCCGAGTACTACACGGTGATGGCCGTCACCGACCCCGCCAAGCGCTCCAAGGGCATCTCCGCCTTCGTGGTGGAGAAGGGCGACGAGGGCGTCTCCTTCGGCGCCCCGGAGAAGAAGCTCGGCATCAAGGGCTCCCCGACCCGCGAGGTCTACCTCGACAACGTCCGCATCCCCGCCGACCGCATGATCGGCGAGGAGGGCACCGGCTTCGCCACCGCGATGAAGACCCTGGACCACACCCGCATCACCATCGCCGCCCAGGCCCTCGGCATCGCCCAGGGCGCCCTGGACTACGCCAAGGGCTACGTCCAGGAGCGCAAGCAGTTCGGCAAGCCGATCGCCGACTTCCAGGGCATCCAGTTCATGCTCGCCGACATGGCCATGAAGATCTCCGCCGCCCGCGCCCTGACCTACCAGGCCGCCGCCGCCTCCGAGCGCGGCGACGCGGACCTGACCTACCTCGGCGCCGCCGCCAAGTGCTTCGCCTCCGACGTCGCCATGGAGGTCTCCACCGACGCCGTCCAGCTCCTCGGCGGCTACGGCTACACCCGTGACTACCCGGTCGAGCGCATGATGCGCGACGCCAAGATCACCCAGATCTACGAGGGCACCAACCAGGTCCAGCGCATCGTCATGGCGCGCAACCTGCCGTAACCGCAGGACGTGTGAGGCCCCCGGTGCGCAACAGCCGCCGGGGGCCTTCGCTTTGTGTGGGACCTTGGTCAAGTTCCCGCCGAAGAGGCCGAGTTGTGCCTACGTTGGTGCGCATCCCGACCGTATGTGTCCGAAGGAGCGCCGACGCATGTCCGACCTCACCACGCCATCGCCCGACGACGAGGGCGTGGCCCGCACCGCCCGGCTGCGCACCGACGTCTCCCACTCGGCGCGGATCTGGAACTACTGGCTGGGCGGCAAGGACCACTACCCGGTGGACGAGGAGGTCGGCGACCAGATCCTGTCGTTCGTGCCGGCCCTGCCCCGCTCGGCGGTGGCCGACCGCCACTTCCTCGCCCGCGCCGTGCGGCACCTCGCGGGGGAGGCGGGCATACGGCAGTTCCTGGACATCGGCACCGGACTGCCGACCGCCGACAACACCCACGAGGTGGCCCAGTCCGTCGACCCGGCCTGCCGGATCGTCTACGTCGACAACGACCCGCTGGTCCTCACCCACGCGCACGCCCTGCTCACCAGCGCGCCGGAGGGCGCCACGGACTACATCGAGGCGGACGTCCACGACCCGGAGGCGATCCTCGCGGGCGCCGCCCGCACCCTGGACCTGACCCGCCCGGTCGCCATCACCATGCTGGGCATCCTGAACTTCGTCCTGGACACCGACGAGGCCGCCGCCATCGTCCGCCGACTCCTCGACGGCGTCCCCGCCGGCAGCTACCTGGTCGTCTCCCACCCCACCACCGAGGTGGACGGCGAGGCCATGAAGACGGCGGTGGAGTACTGGAACGGCCAGGGCTCGGCCGCCATGACCCTGCGCAGCCGCACCGACCTGGTCCGGATCTTCGAGGGCGTGGAACTGCTGGAGCCCGGCATCGTCTCCTGCTCCCGCTGGCGCCCCGACACCCCGGAGGCGGAGATCGTGGACGTCACGCACTTCGGGGGAGTGGGCCGCAAGGCGTGAACGCGAAGGGCGGTCCCACCGAGCCCGGTGGGACCGCCCTTGTCCGTCACGCGGTCTCAGTTCCCGGAGACGGTGACCTTCTCGTCGTTGTTGAGCTGCTCCACCAGCGTCTTCACCTTCGCCTTGTCCCAGACGAGGTTGCCGCCGGAGGAGCCCGAGATCGGCATGTTCATGGACGTGCCCTCGCCGCCCGTGACGCCCTTCATGCCCCAGAACATCGAGGACAGGTCGAACAGGCCCATCTCCTTGTCGACGATCAGGGTGTCCAGACCGGCGCTCATCGTCGGGTACAGCTTGAAGGGGTTCAGCACGGTGCTCGGCGTCGCGGTCTGGTTGGCCAGGGCCGCGAGGAACTTCTGCTGGTTCTTGGTGCGGTCCAGGTCGGAGCCGGCCAGCGCGTACCGGGTACGGACGAAGGCGAGCGCCTCCTCGCCGTTCAGGGTCTGCTTGCCCTCCTTCAGGTCGGCCCCGGACTTGGAGTCCTTGATGCCGCCCTTCGGGATCTCGATCTCCACGCCGCCGACCGCGTCCACGATGTTGGCGAAGCCCGCGAAGCCGATCTCGACGTAGTGGTCGATGTGCAGCCCGGTGTTGAACTCGACCGTGCGCACCAGCAGCTCCGGGCCGTCCTCCGCGTAGGCGGCGTTCAGCTTCACGTGCCGCCCGGTGCCCGGGTAGGTCTTGCCGGACTCCGAGCCCACGAAGGTGGGGATCTCCACGTCGGAGTCGCGGGGGAGCGAGATCAGTGTCGGGCCGTTGTCGCCGGTGTGCAGGATCATCATCGAGTCCGTGCGCTTGCCCTTGGCGGACCCGGTGTGCAGTTCCTTCTTCTCCTCGGCGGACATGCCCTCACGGCTGTCGGAACCGACGATCAGGTAGTTGGTGCCCTCGCCCGCCTCCGGCCGGTCGATGACCTTGGAGAGGTCGACCTCGCGGTTGAGTTTGGAGTCGGCCCAGAAGTAGGTGCCGACGGTGACGACGACGAGCGCGGTCACGACGGTGATCGCGGTCACCTTGATCCGGCGTCTCCAGTTCGGCGCGGGCTGCGGCTCGCGCGTCCCGGCACCGCCGGGCCCGCTCGGGGGCCCGCCGTAGACCTGTCCGGTGTTGTAGCCGCTGTCGTAGCCGTCATCGCCTTGACCGCCGTAGTACGGCTGCTGCTGCGGCACTCCGTACGGCGGTGCCGCCTGGCCCCCGCCGGGCGGTGCCGTCGGACCGCGGCGGACCTGCCGCATGACGCGGGCGCCATCAGGCTGTGCGCTCGCGCTGCCGTGTCCGTAGCCGCCACCGCGGTTGTCGTCGGACCATCCCTCGGGCCAGTTGTTCATGCGCCCCAGTGTGCAGGGAACGACTGTGCGTCTTACAAGGGTCGACGAAAAATAGGGGCACGGCTGTTGCGAAGCCAACACAAAAGTCGACGGATTGTCCCTCGGCATAAGGTGGAGGACATGACACACCAGGTCTCCACCGCGGAAGCGGACACCCCGGACATCCCGGGCAAGCCGACGTCCGCGTCCCGCACCACCTTGAGCCACATCATGACCCACAGTGACACCAACCTGCTGGGGACCGTGCACGGAGGTGTGATCATGAAGCTCGTCGACGACGCGGCGGGCGCCGTGGCCGGCCGCCACAGCGGGGGCCCCGCCGTGACGGCGTCCATGGACGAGATGGCGTTCCTCGAGCCGGTCCGGGTGGGCGACCTGGTCCATGTGAAGGCCCAGGTCAACTGGACCGGCCGGACCTCCATGGAGGTGGGCGTCCGGGTCCTCGCGGAACGCTGGAACGAGTCCACCCCGGCCACCCAGGTCGGCTCGGCCTACCTGGTCTTCGCCGCGGTCGACGCCGACGGCAAGCCCCGCCGGGTGCCCCCGGTCCTCCCGGAGACGGAGCGTGACAAGCGCCGCTACCAGGAGGCCCAGATCCGCCGCACCCACCGCCTGGCCCGCCGCAGGGCCATCATGGAACTCCGGCAGAAGCGGGCGGCGGAGGGCATCGAGGACTAGGCGGACACCTCACAGCCCCGGGGCGAAGGGTGTGGCACCGACCCACCTCCTTCGCCCCGGAGCATGTGCGGTGCTGCTACTTGCACACCACCTCGTCGCCCCGCACCACCCCGGACTCCCCCTGCGCCGGGCTGTCCGCCCGGACCTTCCGCACCCGCTCGAAGTCGGCCCCCGCGATCACCTTCAGCGTCGGCCCCAGCCCCTTCACCGCCCGCAGTTCACTGCCCGGCAGAGCCGTGGCCAGTGACTTCGCGGACCGGTCCCAGCGCGGGTCGTACGCCACGACCGTCCGCTTCACCGCGCGGTCCGTCCCGTTCACCGGCGCCCGCGTCGTCCGGAAGCCCGTCGAGGCCAGCGCCGAGTCCACCCGCTTGCCCAGGCCCGCCGTCGCCGTCCCGTTCTCCACCTGGACCCGGATCTGCTGCGGGGCGACGTCCACCTCCAGGGCCTCGCTGCGGGGCTTGTGCGCCGCGAGCGGCCGGTCCGCGCGCAGGGCCGCGAACAGGCGGCCGGACTTCTCCGGGTCCCAGCGCAGCGTGGAACCGACGCCCTCCACGACGTATCCCATCCGCCCGATCGGCACCGTCGTGAACTCCGACGACGAGGGGGAGAAGTTCCGCATCGCCCGGCCGAGGTCCAGCAGTTCGTCCGTGCCGAAGCCCTTGTCCGCCCGCACCGACCCCAGCACGGCCCGTGTCACGTCCCGGAACTTCATCGGGTTCAGCAGGATCCCGGACGAGGTCGCCCGCTCGACGAGCGCCGCCAGGAAGCGCTGCTGGCGCTGCATGCGCCCGAGGTCCGAGGAGCCGTCGGCGTGCCGGGCGCGGACGTACTGGAGCGCCTCGCCGCCCTTCAGGTCGTGCGTGCCCGCCGGGAGGTCGAGGCCGGTGTACGAGTCCTTCAGCGGGCTCGCCGTGCACACCTTGACCCCGCCCAGCACGTCCACCGTCTTCATGAAGCTGGTGAAGTCGACCTCCAGGTAGTGGTCGATCTTCACCCGGGTCATGGACTCGACCGTCCGCACGGTCAGCTGCGGCCCGCCCTCCGCGTACGCCGCGTTCAGCTTCAGCGGATGCCCGTGGTGCCGCTCCCCGGTCGTACCGTCCACGTGCGGCGGTGTCATCGCGTACGAGTCCCGCGGCAGGCTCACCACACTCGCCCGCTCCCGGTCCTCCGAGATGTGCACGATCATGATCGTGTCCGTGCAGTGGCAAGGCGCCCCGCCCAGCCGGTACTTGCGCCGCTCGGTCTGTGAGATCTGGTCCCGCCCGTCGGTGCCGACGAGCAGCACGTTCATCCCGTGCCCGGCGCGCGGCCGGTTCTTCATGTCCTTGAAGGGGTCCACCCGCGCGATGTCCGCCTCCAGGCTGGACATCACCGCGTGCCCGATCCCGGCGGACGCCAGCACCACCACGGAGAGGGTCGTCACCGCCCGCATGGCCCAGCGCGGCTTCTTCCGCCGTACGGGGGGCTGCGGGCGGCGCCGCCGGGGTCTGGCGGGGGAGCGGGGCGGCGTGGGCATGGGGGACACCTCCGCGAGGGCCGTACGTGGGATCTTGAGCACCGTAGGCCCATACGATCTGCCGCCCGGCGCACCGCCCCGGGGGCGCGCACCGGTGTCCCCCGTTCGCGGTAACGCGCGCTGTCCGACGGGCGAGCGGAACCCGGCCTAGAAGGTGAAGCCCGGGTTCACGTGCATGCAGGCCGTGTCGTCGGCGCCGTTGAGGTTGTCGTCGGAGTCGGGCAGCTTGTCGTCCTGCTTCGGCGCCTCGTACGCCGTACCCTCGCGCCAGTCCGCGCCGACGACCAGCGTCACCCCGGAGACGGCCGTGGAGCGCTTCACCGAACTCAGCGGGATCCCCAGCGACTTGGCGACCCGCTGGGCGTCGCCCTCCAGCTCGGCGCTCGGGTAGCGGACGACCGTCCGGTCCTCGCTCAGCACCACCGAGCCGTCCGCGGCGGCCCGCGTGAAGCCCTCCTCGTTCAGCAGCCCCGCGACCGTGTTCGCCCGTCCGCTCGCCGGGCCGAGGGCGTCGGTGCGGGTGCCGTTCTGGACCTGGACGCCGATCTCCGCGTCGGGCGCCGCCGGGTCGTCGGAGACCTTCTCCTCGGTCTTCGGCTTCTTCTCGTCCTTGCCGTCCAGCGCGATGTCCTCACGCACCAGCCGGAACAACTGCTCGGCGTCCTCGGTGGGTTCCACCCGCGCGCCCACGTACCGGTTCGGCATCGTGGTCATGGTGATGCGCTCCGGCTCCACCTTCCGCAGCTCGTTGCTGAGGTCGTAGAGCTTCTTGACGTCGTCCAGGCCCGGGTCGACCGTGAGCGCGTCGGTGGCCTCCTCGGCGAGCCGGCGCAGCTTCATCGGGTTGCTGAGGGTGGCGTTCTCGCGCAGCTCGCGCACCATCGAGGTCATGTACATGTGCTGCGCCTTGGCGCGGGCGAGGTCGCTGCCGTCCTCGAAGCCGTACCGGGTGCGCAGCCACTGCAGGGCCTGCTCGCCCTTGATCGGGTGCGTGCCCTTCTCCAGCTTCAGGCCCGAGCCGTGGCCCTGGCTGTCGCGTGAGTGGATGTTGGCGTCCACGCACACCGGGACGCCGCCGATGGCGTCCGCCATCGACACCACGCCGGCGAAGTCGACCATGATGAAGTGGTCGATGTGGATGCCGGTGAGCTCCTGCCAGGTGGCCACCGTGCAGCCCGGGCCGCCGTGGCCGAGGCTCTGGTTGGTCAGCGTCCGGCCGTCGCTCGCCGGGTACACCTCGTTGTCGTCCGGGTCGGTGCACTTGGGGATCTGGACGAGGGTGTCGCGCGGCATGCTGACGACCGACATGTTGGAGCGGTCCGCCGACAGGTGCAGCAGCATCTGCACGTCCGCCAGCGGCGCCGACCCGAAGGTCTCCTTGGCGCCGCCGAGCTTCTGGTTCTCCTCGGTGTCCCGGGCGTCGGAGCCGATGAGGAGGATGTTCAGCGGGGTCTGCCCGGCGGCGTTCGGGGTCGGCCCGGCGACCTTGTTGTCCCCCAGGTTCAGGTCGTCGTGCTTGATGTTGCCGTTCAGGTGCTGGTAGTAGGCGTACCCCGCACCCGCCGTACCGACTATCAGCACCGCGAGCACGGCCGCGGACCACTTCATGATCCGCCGCCCCCGCCCGGGCGTGCTTCCGCGGCGGCCGGCCTGTGCCTCCCCGCCGTCGGCCGCCCCCGCGCCGCCCCCCGCGGCTTCCGGAGCGGCCTCACGCACACTGCTCTGCGTCACTCCCTGTCCCTCCCCACCCTGATCACCCTGATCGCCCCCCACGGCACGGGCCTGTCGTACGTCATGTCAGACGCTCGACAGGCCCTTCAGGTCACCTCAGTCGCCGAGTACCCGGGTCAACCGGAGCACTGCACCTTGTCCGCCGTCGACTTCTCCACGTCCGGCGTCTTCGCCGAGGCGGCGTTGAGCTTGACGCCCGCCCCTTTGAAGTCCTTGCCCAGGATCAGGGTCATCGTCGGCAGGCCCTGGGCGTTGAGCTCGCTCTCGCCGGGCTTGAGCGCCGAACCGGACAGACCCATGATGTCCGCCAGCCGGCGGGCCTGATCGGCCTGGTCAGGAGCGTACTCCAGGGTCGTCTTCGCCTGTACGGCGTCGGCGTTGCCCGCGTTCTCGGACTTGGTGACGCCCTCTTGCGTCTGGAGGTAGAGGAGCTGGTCCTGGGCGCTGCCGGACTCGGCCCCGCCGTTGAGGACGCGCACCCGCACCTCGGAGGCGTCCGCCTTGGTGCCCTTCAGCCGGGCGGCGACGGCGGCGGCCTCCTTCTTCTGCTGGGCCTTGACCTCGGTGAACGACACATCGTTCTTGATCATGTCGAAGACCTGGGGCGCCGTCGCCTCGTTGACCACGACGGTCGCCTTCACCACCTCGGCCGGGTTGTCCTTGACCGGGACGGTGGCGAAGGTGATGTTCTTCGTCGGCACCTTCTTCAACTCCAGCGCCAGATCCTTGAGCGTGCCCACCTTGCCTATGGCCTTGTCCACGGTGAGCGCCTCGGTGGCCGCCTCGGCCAGCTTCAGCAGCTTGGTGGGGCTGGTGAGGGTGTCGCTGGAGGACATCTTGCGCATCAGCGAGCCCAGGAAGGCCTGTTGCGCCTTGATCCGGTCCAGGTCACCGCTGTTGCCGAAGCTCTTGCGGGTGCGCAGGAAGGCCAGCGCCTCCTCGCCCTCCACGGTCGACTCGCCCTTGGGCAGCTTGAGCTTGGACTTGTCGTCGTCGATGGCGCGGTCCAGGCACACCGTGACCCCGTCCACGGCCGTGGTCAGCGTCTTCACGGCGTTGAAGTCGGCCATCATGAAGTGGTCGACCTGGATACCGCTGAACTCCTTGACCGTGCGCATCGTGCAGCCGGGGTCCCGGCCGCTCTCCCCGAGGCTGCGGTTGAAGCGGACGCCCTGCAGCCCGGAGATCGTCTCCTTGGACCCGTCCTCCAGCGTCGTCTCGCAGTCCGGGATGTCGACGATGAGGTCCCGCGGAATGCTCAGCGCGGTGGCGTTCGACCGGTCCTTGGCGACGTGCAGCAGGATCGTGGTGTCCGCGTGCCCGCTGCTTCCCTTGTCGCCGTAGCCCTCGTTGCCCGCGCCGGTGCGCTTGTCGGTGCCGACGATCAGGATGTTGAAGGCCTCGTCCTTCCGGAAGCTGCTCGCGCCCGCGTCACCGACGTCGATCGTGTCGACGTTGCCTTCCAGGTGCTTGAGGTAGAGGTAGCCGCCGGTGGCGGCGGCGACGAGAACGAACGCCATCGCGCCGCCGGTCCACAGCACGGCCTTCTTCGCCTTGGACGCCTTCGGCTTACCGGGTCCCCGCCCGCGGCGCCCCGGTTCCTCGGGCGCGGGCCGGCGCCGACGCGGCGGCGGCACCTCACGGCCGGGGGCCGCGGGGCTCGCGGTGGAGGCGTCGGGGCGCTGCGGGGTCCGTCGGCGCGGGCCGGGGACGGGAGTCCGGCCGGGGTGCGGCGATTGCGGTGCGGAAGGGCCCAGTCGCAATTCGTATTCACCGGTGTTCGGATTGAGCACCCATTGGTCTGCGGGGTCGATGTTCTCCGACCGCCCACGGCCTGCGTCCACGGTTGTCCGAATCCTCCGTCGGGAAGGCGCCGCGCGGGAATTGCCACACGGCCCGATGCACCGGATCGCTCACACTATCCGCACACTTCGACGCCGAGCGACGTCGGTGAGAAATTCCACGTGCGTACAACCGATTCCGGTGTCCCTACAAGCGGTCAATTCGGGCCAATTCCCTGGTCGAACCGGTCGCTCTCCTTGAACTGACCGGTCACGTCAGGTCACTTGGCGCACTCGACCTGATCCGCCGTGGACTTGTCCACGCCCTCCGGGGCCTTCCCCGACGACGACCCGGTGATCGGGACGCCGGCGCCCTTGAAGTCCTTGCCGAGGGTGAGCGTCATCGTGGGCAGCCCCTGGGAGTTGGTGACGCTCTCCCCGGGCTTCATCGCGGAGCCCGCCAGCCCCATCAGGTCCGCCAACCGCCGCGCCTGATCGGCCTGTTCGGGCGCGTACTCCAGCGTCGTCTTCGCCTGTACGGCGTCGGCGTTGCCCGCGTTCTCCGACTTGGTGACGCCTTCCTCGGTCTGCAGCCAGGTCAGCACCTCCTGGGCGCTGCCGGTCTCGGCGCCGCCGTTCAGGACCTGCACCCGCACCTCGGAGGGGTCCGCCTTGGTGCCCTTCAGCCGGGCGGCGACGGCGGCAGCTTCCTTCTTCTTCTGCGCCTTGACCTCGGTGAACGACACATCGTTCTTGATCATGTCGAAGACCTCGGGAGCCGTCGACTCGTTGACGACGACCGTCGCCTTCACCGTCTCGGCCGGGTTGTCGATCACCGGAACCGTGGTGAACGTCAGGTTCTTGGTGTTGAGCTTGCCCAGCTCCAGACCCAGGTCCTTCAGCTTGCCGATGCTGTCGAGCTGGGAGTCGACGGTGAGCGCCTCGGTGCCGGCCTCCGCCAGCTTCACCATCTTCGTCGGGCTGGTGAGCGTGTCGTTGGACTTCAGCTTGCGCATCAGCGAGCCGAGGAACTGCTGCTGGATCCCGATCCGGCTCAGGTCGCCGCCGAAGCCGACCGAGTGCCGGGTGCGCACGAAGGCCAGCGCCTGCTCGCCCTCGATGGTGTGAGTGCCCTTGGACAGCTTCAGATGCGAGTCCGGGTCGTCGATGTCCTTGGCCAGGCACACCTCGACGCCACCGACCGCGCTGGTCAGCGTCTTGACCGCGTTGAAGTCGGCGACCATGAAGTTGTCCGGGGTGATCCCGGTCAGCTCGGTCACGGTCCGCATGGTGCAGCTGGGCGTACGGCCGTCCTGGCCGAGGCTGGTGTTGAAACGGACGCCCGTGGAGCCGGCGATGACCTTCTGGGAGCCGTCCTCCTGCGTCGTCGGACAGTCCGGGATGTCGACGACGAGGTCGCGCGGAATGCTCAGCGCGGTGGCGTTCGAGCGGTCCTTGGAGACGTGCAGCAGGATCGTGGTGTCGGCGTGGCCGACGCTGCCGCTGTCGCCGTAGCCCTCGTTGCCGGAGCCGGTGCGCTTGTCGGTGCCGATCAGCAGGATGTTGATGGCCTGGTCCTTCTTGAAGCCACCGGTGCTCGCGCCGTCGTCCGAGACGGAGTCGATGTTGTCGTTGAGGTGCTCCAGGTAGAGGTACCCGGCCCCGGCGGTGGCGACGAGCAGGAAGGCCATGGTTCCGCCGGTCCACAACAGGACCTTCTTGACCTTGGACTGCTTCTTCCCCGGCCGCCGTCCGCGGCGCCCGGGCAGGGGCTCCTCGGGCGCCCCGCGCCGCCGTCGGGGCGGCGGGACCTCACGTCCGGGACGCGGGTCGCGTACGGGTGTCGCGGTCCGGGCGGCGGATCCGGCGGTTTTGGCTCCTGCGGATCTGGCGGCCCTGGAGGCTCTGCGAGGGCTTGGAACGGCCGACCGCGCTGCGGAAGGGGTCAGTCGCAGTTCGTATTCGCCGGTGGTCGGATTGAGCACCCACTGGTCTGCGGGGTCGATGTTCTCCGCCCGCCCACGGCCTTGCGCGTCCACGGTTGTCCGAATCCTCCGTCGGGGCCACGCGGCGCCTTCCCCCTCCAAGGCGCCCGGATCGGTTCACACAGTGCGCGACCTCGTGGCCGGGTGCACCGGGTCGCTCACACTATCCGCCCAGTTCAGCGTCGAGCGACGCCCGTGACAAATTCCACGCCCCTACAACCGGTCAATACGGAGCATTTCCCTGAAGGGGGGTTCGCCGGTTTGGTGAGCGCTTTACCCGCAGGCGTTCTGGGCCGCGGTGTTCCCGCTGAAGGTGGGGGCGGGGGAGGCGGGGTCGCGACCGGGACCGCCGGATGCTTCCGTAGGACCCTTTTGACTGACTTCGACGGGCGTGTCGTTCCGCAGCCGCTCGAACAGCCTTTCAGCTTCCGGCTCCACGAGCTGGTCGCGATTGGAGTTGTAGACGTACGACTCCCGGGGGACGGTAAGGAACTGCACACGTTCGGTGGGGATATCGCGCACGCCCCGCACAAGTTCGTACAAACCACGCAGACTGGCCAGTTCCGGGTCCGTGGTGAGTGACGAGGTGGCGGCGTCGAGAACGGGATACAGCCGCACCGGATTCAGCAGTACGTCATTGCTCTGCACCTTGTTGACGAGCGCCCCGAGAAAGCGTTGCTGGCGGTCCATCCGGTCGGTGTCGCTGCCGTTGCCGAGCGACTTGCGGGCGCGGACGTACCCCAGGGCCTGCTCCCCATTGAGCGTGACGCGTCCGGCGGGCAGCCGGAGCTTGGCGGCCTTGTCGTGGATGGGCTCCGCGAGGCAGACCTGGACGCCGCCCACGGCGTCCACCATCTTCTTGAACCCGCGGAAGTCGACGACCATGTGGTGGTCGATCCGCACGCCGGTGAGCTTCTCGACGGTTCGGATGGTGCACGCCGAACCGCCCATCTCGAAGGCGTAGTTGAACATGGCGAACATGGGTTCGGAGCGTTTCCCGTCGCCCTGGAGGCAGGCGGGCACGTCCACCATGAGGTCCCGGGGCAGCGAGACGGCGGTGGCACTGCGCCGCCCGCCGGACAGATGCAGCAGGATCGTGGTGTCGGAGCGCTCGGTGCCGGAGTCCCGCCCGTAGCGCCGGTTGTCGCGGCCGGCCCGGGAGTCGGAACCGATGACGAGGATGTTCTGCGCGTCCTTGACGAGCGAGGTGGGCCGCTCGCTCTCGTACCGGGCGAGTTCGGCGGCGGCGGCCTGGTCGGGCGTGATGTTCCCGTCCAGCTTCGCGTACAGCACCGCGCCCACCCCGAGCCCCCCGGCCAGCAGCACCCCCACGCCCGCCCCGGCCCCCCGGATCCACCGCCGCCGACGCCGACGTATGAGCCCCACCCCACTGGCCCTGGCCCCACCAACACTCTCGGTCACGTCGACGTCCACCCCTCATGGCGTACGGGCCGATGTCTGCCTTGGTCTCCTCTACGACCATGCGGGGGCGGGGCCCGGGGTGCGGGGTGTTGCTGGGCCGAATGGGGGAGGGGGCGCGAGAGGCCGCGCCTCTCCCGGGCGGTCCTGGCGGGTCACGTCACCGTGCGACGGCCGTGACCCGTTCGCTCTCGATCCGCTTGGCCAGTTCCTCCTCGCCCAGGGCGTCGAGGTTCCGGCACAGCACCACGGAACCGCCGGTGGCGAGTGCGCCGAACAGGCCGGCGTTCAGCCCCTCCCAGGTGTCGTAGCCGAGGCCGGACAGGATCCGGGACCCGGGCCCGGTCAGTCCCAGTCCCGTCGCCTCGTCGCGCGCCCGCTCCACGACTTCCGCACCCGTGAACTCCCGTCCGGCCACGATCAGCGCGGCCTCCTCGGGGTCCACGGGAGAGAACGGCACGAACCGGTCCCCCTGCCCCGGCACCTCCACGGCGTAGTCCACGAACCCGGCCGGCGTCTGCGGGAAACGGCCCCCCAGCGGCCGTAGCGCGAGAGCGACCCGCTCCCCGCCGCACGCCCGCGCCGCGTCCAGCGTGTCCGGTCCGCTCACCACGACATCGGCCGCCGCCGCGTCCCCGGCCACGTCCGCCACCGCCCCCACGGAGGAACAGGCCAGCAGCCACACCGCCGTCTGCCAGTGCGCGGGCAGCAGCAGTGCCACCCGGTCGCCGGGGCCGGCGCCCAGGTCGCCCTGGAGCAGATTCGCGGTCTTGGCCACCCAATTGGCGAAGGTGGCCACGGACAATTCGACCCGTTCCCCGGTGGCGTCGTCGTAAAAGGTCACCAGGGGACGCCCGGGATCCGCGGCGAGCGCGGAACGCAGCAGGTCGGCAGGGGTGCGATCGGTGGCATTCACCCGAGTCAGCGTACGCGCGCCGAGCCCCCCGCACCCCTCGCCCGCCCCCCGCGCCCACCACCGGTTCGGGCGAACGCCACCCGACGCACCGTCAAATCCCCGATAGACAGATTTGTATGACTATGTCCAACATCAGGGGCATGCGTGGATTCCTTACTTCCTCGATCGGTGTCACTTGCGCGGCCGTTCTCGCCCTTCCGCTGCCACCCTCCGCCGCCGCGGCGACCACGAGACCCGCGCCGACGGCGGAGGCGGCCACGACAGCAGGCGAGAGACCGGCCCCCGGCCACACCGAGTCCCTCCCCCTGGCCCCGCTCGGGGGTACGACCAGGGCCACCGCCACCCCCGCCGTCCCGGAACAGGGCCTGCCCCCGCGAGACGTACGACGCTTCTCCCTGGTCGGCGTCGTCTGGGACGACCCCGACGTCGAACTGCACGGCCTGGTCCAGGTCCGTACCCGCGCGACGGCGACCGGCACCTGGTCCGCCTGGCAGGACCTGGAGACCCACAACGCCGAACACGCGGCCGACCCGGACACGGCCGAACGCGCCTCGTCCCGGGTGCGCGGCGCCACGGCCCCTCTGTGGGTGGGCGATTCGGACGGGGTGGAGGTGCGCGTCAGCGCGGAGCAGCAGGACCCGTACACACCGCCGCTCCCCACCGGCCTGCGCCTGGAGCTGGTCGACCCGGGCGAAGACGCGCCCCGGCCCCCCACCCGGGCCGCCGCCCCTCAGGACGCCCCGCAGGACGTCCTGGACACCCCCGCCACCACCCTCACCGCCGAGACGGCCGCCGCCTCCGCCGCCAACGCCGAACTGGCCCCCATGGGCGCGCCGGAGATCCCGGCCCTCACCGCCGACCAGACCCGCGAAGAACTGTTCGCCCTCCGCGGCACGGAACTGACGGCGGAACAGAGGGCGAAGCCGTACATCGGTCCCCGCCCCCGCATCGTCACCCGCGGCGGCTGGGGCGCGAACGAGTCGTGGCGGGAGAAGAAGTTCGTCTACACGAAGAAGGTGAAGGCGGCCTTCGTCCACCACACGGCGTCCGGCAACGGATACAAGTGTTCGCAGGCGCCCTCCGTCATTCGCGGTATCTACCGCTACCACGTGATGAGCATGGGCTGGCGGGACATCGGCTACAACTTCGTCGTCGACAAGTGCGGAAACATCTACGAGGGCCGGGCCGGTGGCGTGGCCAAGCCCGTCCTCGGCGCCCACACCCTCGGTTTCAACACCCACAGCATGGGGATCGCCCTCCTCGGCAGCCACGCCTCGACCAAGCCGTCCGCTGCCGCCGTGAAGGCCGTGGCCCGGCTCACGGCCTGGAAACTCGGTCTCTTCGGCGCCAATCCGCGCGGAAAGACATACCTGAAGTCCGGAGGTGGCAATCTCTACGCAAAAGGTAGGAACGTACGACTGAATGTGATCTCGGGCCACCGCGACGGCTTCGCCACAGAGTGCCCGGGCTGGCAGATGTACCGAAAGCTCGGCAGCACCCGTACGACAGCTGCCAAGCTCCAGGGGCGCTGACGCCGTAGCCGGTCGTCGGAGCACATTCACCGCCATCGGGGGACAAGGCGGAACAACTTGAACGCCGCACTGCCGTCGAGGGCACCACACACGGTCCGCACACCACGGTCTGCATACACTGACCGGCCGAAAGACAGTTCGGCCGGTCCCGGCAGGAAGCGGAGACAACAGGTGACAGAAGCGATCCTCCTGGTCGGCGGCAAGGGCACACGGCTGCGTCCGCTCACCGTGCACACGCCCAAGCCCATGGTCCGGGCGGCCGGGGTCCCCTTCCTCACCCACCAGCTCGCGAGAGCGAGAGCGGCCGGGGTGGACCACATCGTCCTCGCCACGTCGTACCTGGCCGAGGTCTTCGAGCCGTACTTCGGCGACGGCTCCTCACTGGGCCTGCACATCGAGTACGTCACCGAGGAGGAGCCCCTCGGCACCGGCGGCGCCATCCGCAACGTCGCCTCCCGCCTGCACTCCGCCCCCGACGACCCGGTCCTCATCTTCAACGGCGACATCCTGACGGGCCTGGACATCAGGGCCCTGGTGGACACCCACCGGCGCACGGCGGCCGACATCTCCCTGCATCTGACGCAGGTCACCGACCCGAGGGCGTACGGCCTGGTCCCCACGGACGAGACGGGCCGCGTCACGGCGTTCCTGGAGAAGCCGCAGACCCCCGAGGAGATCGTCACCGACCAGATCAACGCGGGCGCGTACGTCTTCCGCCGCTCGGTCATCGACACGATCCCCACCGGTCGCCCGGTGTCGGTGGAGCGGGAGACCTTCCCCGACCTCCTCTCCGCGGGGGCGCACCTCCAGGGCATGGTGGACTCGACGTACTGGCTCGACCTGGGCACCCCGGCGGCCTTCGTACGGGGATCGGCGGACCTGGTCCTGGGCCGCGCCCCCTCCCCGGCGGTGCCGGGCCGCTGCGGGGACCGGCTCATCCTTCCGACGGCCAGGGTCGCGCCGGACGCGAAGCTGGCCGGCGGCACGGTGGTCGGCGAGGGAGCGTTCGTGGCGGAGGGCGCCCGCGTCTTCGGCAGCACGATCCTCCCGGGCGCGGTGATCGAACCGGGCGCGGTCGTCACCGACTCCCTGATCGGCAACAGGGCCGTGGTGGGCGAACGCTCGATCCTGACGGGCACGGTCATCGGGGACGGCGCGATAGTGGGCCCCGACAACGAGCTGACCGACGGCGCCCGGGTCTGGTGCGACGCCCAGATCCCCCCGAGGGCTCTCCGCTTCTCCCCGGACCAGTAAGCATCCTGCCGTCAGGTCCTCGAGCGCCGGTCGGGCCGTCCCCCCAGCCCGTCCGGCGGTTTCCCCGTCACAGCCGCCCGATGTCCCACCGGGGCATCTTCGGCGCCCGCCGCGCCGGCACCCGCCCGCTCAGCAGGATCAGCCGTGCCGCCCGGTGCCGCTGCCCCGCGTACGGCTCCAGCAGCTTCAGCATCAGCGCGTCGTCCGCGTCCCGGTCCCCGGCGAGCGCGAACCCCACGATGCCCGGCAGATGCAGATCCCCCACGGTCACGGCGTCCGCCGCCCCGTGACTGCGCTGCACCACTTCCGCGGAGGTCCACGGACCCACCCCCGCGACCACTTCCAGCCGCGCCTGCGCGGCCTCCGGCGCCATCGCCGAGGCCTCCTCCATGCGCGCGGCGACCCGCACGCACCGCAAAATCGTCGACGCCCGCTTGTTGTCGACCCCCGCCCGGTGCCACTCCCAGGACGGGATCGACGCCCACGTCCGCGCGTCCGGCATCACGGACATCCGCGCGGGCGCGGGACCCGGCGCCGGCTCCCCGAACTTCCGTACCAGCAACCGCCACGCCCGGTACGCCTCATCGGTCGTGACCTTCTGCTCCAGGATCGACGGGATCAACGACTCCATCACCAGCCCGGTCCGCGTCAGCCGCAGCCCCGGCCGCCGATGCCGGGCCTCGGCCACCACCCGGTGCCGGGGCACGAACGCCGAGGGGTCGTCCGCGGCCCCGAGGAACTGCGGCACCCGCTCCAGCAGCCACTCGGCGCCGGGCCCCCAGGCCTCGGCCCGCACCGCCGAACCCGTCAGCGCGATCCGCAGCGTGCCGGGGCCACCCGGCGTCCGGGACGCCCGCCACACCGACCCGTCCGGCGTCGCCCGGAACGTCGGATCCCCGGGCCCGCGCCGCAACGGCCCGAGCACGAGCCCCAGGTCGAGCGGCCCCTCCGGCACCCACGTCCGCACCCGCCCCACCACCGGAGCCTGCCGGGGCACCCCGGCGGGCACACCGACATGCCCACCGCGCACGGTCGTCCGCGTGGGCCGGGGAGAGAAACGTCCAGCCACGAATGAGGTCCTAGGGATCCGGGGAAGAGAGGCCCACCCTACGAGAAGCCCGGGACCGGCCTCACGAGGTCGGGCGAAACCGCCGAGGAACCGAGGGCGACGCGGCCGGTGGGGCTCAGCGCACCTCGATGAACGCCCCCGCGTCCCGGTCCGGCCGGGGCCTCGGCTCCTCCGCGGGCCGCCCGACCGCCACCGCGCCCATCGGGTCCCACGACTCCGGCAGCCCCAGCACCTCGCGCACCACGTCCCGGCAGAACATCGTCGACGACACCCACGCCGACCCCAGCCGCTCGCCGGCCAGTGCCACCAGGAAGTTCTGCACCCCGGCCCCGGTGGCCACCACGAACATCTCCCGCTCGGCCGCGTCCCGCCGCGGATCGCCGTACGTGTGCGATCCGTCCATGACGAGGCACGGCACCACCAGATACGGCGCGTTGCGCAGGACGTCCCCGCGCCGCACCCGCTTGGCGATCGACTCCTCGCTCTTGCCGTCCCGCCGCAGATCAGTGATCCAGGCGTCCCGCATCGCGTCGAGCAGCCGCAGCCGCGACTCGGCGGACTCCAGCAGCACGAACCGCCATGGCGTCGTGTGATGCGGCGCGGGCGCGGTCACCGCCGCGGCCACCGCCCGCCGGACCGCGCCGGGGTCGACGGGGTCGTCGGTGAAGGCCCGGACCGTACGGCGCTGGGTGACCGCCAGCCGCACCGCCTCCGAGGTCCCCAGCCGGAACATGTCGTCGTTCCGGCCGCGCACCATGGCGCGCGCCCCCTCCCCGTGCTCGTCGGCCACGACGTGCGGCAGCCCGCGCACCACGGCGACGGGGAGCCCGGCGGCCTTGCCCTTGACGAGATCGCCCGCCGCGGCCAGTTCGTCCGCGGTCGCCACGACGGTCGCGCCGAGCGTATTGCCGTACGCGTCCGTGCCGCCGCGCAGATCGTCGAGCACCCGCACTCCGGCGGCGCCGATCGCCATGTCCGTGAGCCCCGAGCGCCAGGGTCGCCCGAAGGTGTCGGTGACGATCACCCCGACGTTGACGCCGAGGGCGTCGCGCAGCCCGTCCCGGATGCCGCGCGCGGAGGCGTCCGGGTCCTCGGGCAGCAACAGCACCGTCCCGGACGGGGTGTTGGAGGCGTCCACACCGGCCGCGGCCATGACCAGGCCCTGCCGGTTCTCGACGATCCGCAGCGTCCCGCGCCGGGCCACGACCCGTACGGTCTCGGCGTCGATCGCGGCCTCCCGGTCGGCCGCCTCGACGACCCGGCCCTCGGCCTTGGACACGATCTTGGAGGTGACGAGCAGCACGTCACCGTCGGCCAGCGCGGGCTCCGCGGCGGCGATCAGCTTGGCGAGGTCGTCGCCCGCGGCGACCTCGGGGAGCCCGGGCACGGCCCAGACCCGGAAGCCCTCGGACGGCAGTTCGCTCACGCCCCCCGCACCTCCTCGGCCAGCGCCAGCGCGTCGGCGGCCATCCGCGCGGTCGCGTCGAGGTCGGTCATCATCAGCGGTACGGCCCGGCAGCGGATGCCGGCCGCCTCGATCCGCTCCACGCAGGCCGCGTCCACGGTGTCGACGAGCCAGCCGTCGAGCAGCCCCGAGCCGTAGTGCTCGGCGACGGCCGCGGCCGTCGACTCCACGCCCACCGCCGCGAGCACCTTGTCGGCCATCCCGCGCACCGGAGCGTCCCCGACGATGGGGGAGAGGCCCACCACGGGCACTCCGGCCTCGGCGATGGCCTCGCGGATGCCGGGCACGGCGAGGATCGTGCCGACGGAGACGACCGGGTTGGACGGCGGGAACAGCACGACGTCCGCCTCGGCGATGGCCTCCAGCACGCCCGGCGCGGGCTTGGACTGCTCGGCGCCCACCGGCACGACGGCCTCGGCGGGGACGGAGGCCCGCAACCGCACCCAGTACTCCTGGAAGTGGACGGCCCGGCGCTCGCCGTCGATCTCGACGGCGACATGGGTCTCCACGCGGTCGTCGGTCATCGGGATCAGCCGGACGCCCGGCCGCCACCGGTCGCACAGCGCCTCGGTCACCGCGCTCAGCGGGAATCCGGCGCCGATCATCTGCGTCCGCACGATGTGCGTGGCGAAGTCCCGGTCGCCGAGCCCGAACCACTCGGGGCCCACGCCGTACGCCGCGAGCTCCTCCTTGACGCGGAAGGTCTCCTCGGCCCGCCCCCAGCCCTGCTCCTCGTTGATGCCGCCGCCGAGGGTGTACATCACCGTGTCGAGGTCCGGGCAGACCTTCAGCCCGAAGAGGTGGATGTCGTCGCCGGTGTTGCCGATGACGGTGATGTCCGCGTCCGGCGCGGCCTGCTTCAGACCGCGCAGGAACCGGGCACCGCCGATGCCGCCTGCCAGAACCACAATGCGCATGGAAGCAAGCATGGCAGGCGGGTCCGACAACGCGTCAGGCGGTCACGGGACGCGCCTCGCAGCGGGCGGCCATGGGGGTCGCCCCGGTCGAACGAAGGTGAGACTGGGGGAGCATCGGCATCTCGGTGAGGCCCGGGTAGTAGACGTGCAGGCTGACCGCCGGCTCCAGCGCGTCGTTGGCCACCTCGTGCGCGTACCCCGGCGCGAACACCTGCTCCGCCCCGGGCGTCAACGCGCGCGTGCCGCGCTCCGTGCGCTCGGTCAGCGTGCCTTCCAGGACGGTCAGCACACCGGAGGAGGGGCCGTGGTCGTGCGGTCCGCTGCCCTGTCCGGGCACCCAGGACAGCAGCCACACCTCGTAGCCGGGGCCGGTGCGCAGCCGGTGGTACCAGCGGGAGGTGGCGTCGTACCGGACGAGGTGCTCCCACTGGGAGCGGTCGGCGGCGATGGCGCGGGCCAGGCCGACGAACTCGGCGACGGTGGCCGGGTGCTCGCGCGGAGGCTGGAGGAGGTGCGGGACTTCGAGGATGTCGCCGGCGATCTGGAGGTCGCTGTCGCTGTTCATGGGTGCGGTGGTTCCTCAGTGAGACTCAGGCGGAGAAGGTCAGAGGGAACGGAACGCCGGGCCGCGGGGGACGTCGGGGCTCGGCCGACAGCTGGAGCAGGGGTGGCTCAACAGCTGGGACAGCAACAACAGCTACAGCGAGCGTGGGCAGCACCGAGGGACCCGGCGGTGCGGGTCGAGGTGAGTGCCAAGTTCGCGAGCATGCCCACAAGGACAGCGGTTCACACCTCCACTGTCAACTCGACGCCCGGATTGTGGGACGTGGTTCACCTCATCCGGTTCATCTGGCTGGTGAAAGGTTTGTGCAGGACGTACCCGGGACACATGGGGCACCACCGAGCGCGCGCCGGAACGAGATCGAACTCCTGGGCGTCTTTTTCCGTACTAGGTCTGTACGGCCCCGGAGGCCCTCCCGGGTCTCGTCCGCGTGTCAAGGTTTATGCCGATTTGAACACTTTCCGCTAGGCCTTGGTTCCGCAGAGTGAATAAGGGGCCCAATAGCAGATCTCGGCTTGACTCGCCCGGAGCAGCACACTTGTAATTTCACTCGTGTCGTTCAGCCGAAATCGGTAACGGCTACATCACGGGGACGCGAAAGACAGACGAGGGGCGCACATGACCGAGCTGGTGCAGCAACTGCTGGTCGACGACGCGGACGAGGAACTCGGCTGGCAGGAGCGCGCGCTGTGCGCCCAGACCGACCCCGAGTCCTTCTTTCCCGAGAAGGGCGGTTCCACCCGCGAGGCCAAGAAGGTCTGCCTCGCCTGTGAGGTCCGCTCCGAGTGCCTCGAGTACGCCCTCGCCAACGACGAACGCTTCGGCATCTGGGGCGGCCTGTCCGAACGCGAACGACGACGTCTGAAGAAGGCCGCCGTCTGACCGAACGGCCCCTTCGCACGCAACCGGCGGCCCGTCGCAGGTGGGTAATCCACAGGCGGCGGGCCGCCGTCGTGCCCAGCCGATAGTGTGGTCGCTCGTCCGAGACGCCCCGCTGTCCCCTCGCACCCGAGGAGGCACAGGCGTCCACCGCAGTCCACCGAACCGGGGCCCGTACCTCGATGTCCGTGCACAGCCACCCGACAGCGCGTCAAGACGCCGCTGCCACACCAGAGTTCCCGCGTCATGTGGTGACCGCGGTCCTCGTCTCCCACGACGGTGCCCGCTGGCTGCCCGACGCGCTCGCCGGGCTGCTCGGCCAGGAGCGCCCCGTGCAGGCCGTCATGGCCGCCGACACCGGCAGCGCCGACGACTCCGCGCAACTGGTCACCGAGACCCTCGGCGCCGACCGGGTGCTGCACCTCGCCCGGCGCACCGGCTTCGGCCAGGCCGTCGAGGAAGCGGCCCGCACCGCTCCCCTCCTCACCCCCGAGGAGCTGCCGTACCTGAAGCGGCCGAGCGGCTGGGACCCCGTCACGCGCACGTGGCGCGACGACGCCTACGACCTGCCCGAGCTCCCGCACGGCGAGCCGGTGCAGTGGCTGTGGCTCCTGCACGACGACTGCGCCCCCGAGCCCGACGCCCTGGCCCAGCTGCTGCGCGTCGTGGAGAACGAACTCGAGCTGGGCCGGGACGACGTCGCCGTCGTCGGCCCCAAGCTGCGCGGCTGGTACGACCGCAGGCAGCTGCTGGAGGTCGGCGTCTCCATCGCCCACTCCGGCCGCCGCTGGACCGGCCTGGACCGCCGCGAGCAGGACCAGGGCCAGCACGACCACGTCCGGTCCGTGCTCTCGGTGTCCACCGCAGGCATGCTGATCCGCCGCGACGTCTTCGAACAGCTCGGCGGCTTCGACCGGCGGCTGCCCCTGATGCGCGACGACGTCGACCTCTGCTGGCGCGCCCAGGCCGCCGGCCACCGCGTCCTCGTCGCCCCCGAGGCGGTCGTACGCCATGCCGAGGCGGCCTCCCGCGAGCGCCGTACCGTCGACTGCGCGGGCCGCACCACGGCCTCCCCGCACAAGGTCGACAAGGCCGGCGCCGTCTACACCCTGCTCGTCAACACGCGCTCGGCCGTGCTGCCCTGGGTGCTGCTGCGCCTGGTGCTCGGCACCCTGCTCAGGACCGTCGCCTACCTCGTCGGCAAGGTGCCGGGACAGGCCGTCGACGAGATCCGCGGTCTGCTGGGCGTACTGCTGCGGCCCGAGCGGATCATCGCCGGACGGCGCACCCGTGGCCGCCCGGTCGTCGACAAGGGTGAGCTGCGGCCGCTGTTCCCGCCGCCCGGCGCGACCGTGCGGGCCACCGTGGAGCAGGCCGCGGGCAGCCTCTTCGGCAGCTCCGACACCGAGACCACCGCGGGCGCCGGACGGCACGGCGGCGGCATCGAGTCCGGACCCGGCGGCGACGACGCCGACTTCCTGGAGATCGAGCAGTTCGCCCGCCTCAAGCGCGTCGCCCGCAAGCCGGGACCGGTGCTCTTCCTGGTGCTGCTGCTCGTCTCGCTCGCCGCCTGCCGTGCCCTGCTCGGCGCCGGGGCCCTCGCGGGCGGCGCCCTGCTGCCCGCCCCGGCCGACTCCGCCGACCTGTGGTCGCACTACCTGGACTCCTGGCATCCGGTCGGCGCCGGCGGCACCGCGTCCGCGCCCCCGTACCTGGCCCTCGTGGCGATGCTGGCCTCCGTCCTGTTCGGCTCGACCGGACTCGCGGTGACCGTCCTGCTCGTCTGCTCGGTGCCGCTCGCCGGGATCAGCGCCTACTTCGCCTCCCGTCCGCTCGTCGAGTCGCGCCTGCTGCGCGCGTGGGCGGCCGTCGTCTACGCCTTCCTGCCCGCCGCGACCGGCGCCCTGGCCGGCGGACGGATCGGCACCGCCGTCCTCGCCGTCCTGCTGCCGCTCGTCGCGCGGGCCGGCGTCGCCGCCGGCGGCCTCGCGAACACCTCCGGCGCGCGCGGCAGTTGGCGGGCCACCTGGGCGTACGCCCTGCTGCTGACGGTCACCACCGCGTTCACCCCGATCGTGTGGCCGGTCGCGCTGCTGCTGGGCGTCGCCCTGCTGGCCGTGCGCCGCACCGAGATCACCGCCTACGGCCCGCGCTTCCTGGCCCAGCTCGGCACCCCGCTGCTGGTCCTCGCGCCCTGGTCGCTGACCCTGCTGCCGTTCGGCTTCTTCCAGGAGGCCGGTCTGGAGTACGGCTCCTCGGCCGCCTCCGCCCTCGACCTGCTCGGCGCCAGCCCCGGCGGCCCCGGCACGGTCAGCGGACTGATGCTGATCGGCGTGGTCCTCGCCGCGCTGGCCGCCCTGCTGCGCTCGGAGCGCCAGTTCGGCGTCCGGACCGCCTGGGCGGTCGCCCTGGTGGGCCTCGTCTTCGCGGTCCTGTCCAACAACTCCACCTGGGCCGGACCCGCCACCCTCGTCTACGGCCTCGCCCTGCTGGCCGCCGCCCTGCTCGGTGCCGACGGGGCGCGCTCGCGGGTGGCCGAGCAGAGCTTCGGCTGGCGCCAGCCGGTGGCCGCGCTGATCGCCCTGGCCTGCGCCGTGGGCCCGCTGCTCGCCGCCGCCGGCTGGATGATCGACGGCGCCGACGGACCCGTGGAGCGGCGCGAGCCGGTCCAGGTGCCGGCGTTCGTCGCCGAGGAGAGCGGCAACCGCGACCAGGGCCGCACCCTGGTCCTCGACAGCGACTCCGCGGCCCACGTCAGCTACACCCTGGTCCGCGGCTCCGGCGCCCGTCTCGGCGACGCCGAACTCGCCGCCGCCGCTGGTGAGAACACCGGGCTCGACAAGGCCGTCGCCAACCTGGTCGCCGGTTCCGGCGCCGACCAGGCCGACCAGCTCGGCAAGTACGCCGTGGCCTACGTCCTCGTCCAGCAGGGCTCCCCGCGCGAGGTCGCGCGCGTGCTGGACGCCACCCCCGGCCTGAAGCGGCTCAGCAAGAAGAGCGGGACCGCGCTGTGGCGGGTCGGCGACGACGTCGCGCGGGCCATGATCGTCGCCGGGTCGGCGGCCCCGCAGCCCGTCGCCGCCGGTCCCGTCGAGATCCACACCGAGATCAAGGCGGGGGCCGACGGCCGGATCCTGCGCCTGGCCGACACCGCCGACGAGGGCTGGACGGCCACCCTGGACGGCAAGCCGCTCACCCGCACCACCGTCGACGGCTGGGCCCAGGGCTTCGAACTGCCCGCCTCGGGCGGGCAGCTGGACGTCACCTTCGAGGACCCGTTCGGCCACACCGCCTGGCTGTGGGCCCAGGGCTCCCTCGCCGTCGTCCTCGTCGTCCTCGCCCTGCCCGGCCGCCGCCGAGACATCGACGACGACCTCCCCGAGGAGCCCTCCGTCCCGGCGCAGGCCGTGGCCGGCGAGGGCCGCCGCGCCCGCCGCCTGCGCGCCCAGGCGGAGGCCGAGGAACAGGACGGGCCCGAGGAGTTCCCGGCACCTCCGCAAGGGGCGCCCGCCGCCCCCGTCCCGCAGCAGCAGCCCTACGGCGACTACGACACCCCGAGCTACGCGGGCGCCCCCGAGTACGGCGGCTACGGCGACCAGTACCAGAGCGGTCAGGCGTACCCGGCGGGCGGCTACGACCAGGCCTACCAGGCGGATCCGTACCAGGCGGGCCAGTACGACCCGTACGCGTACGGCGGACAGGCCCAGCAGGGCACGTACGACCAGACCGCCTACGACCAGGGGTATCAGCAGCAGGGGTACGACCCCGGTTACGACCCGGCGCAGCCGCACGAGCGTCCTGACGGGAGCCAGCAGTGAACCGCACCACCCTCTCCCTGCTCGCCGGAGTGACCGCGCTCGCCGCCGTCACCGGGTTCGCCGCGCTGAGCGCGCCCGAGGCGTCCGGCAAGGACAGCGCCGAGGCGGCCGCCGTGCTGCCCGTGGAGCGCACCAGCCTGCTCTGCCCCACGCCCAGCACCTCGGACCTCGCCGAGACGACGTACACGTCCTTCACCCCGGTCACCAAGGGCACGGGGAGCGACGGAACGGCGGAACTGCGGGCCGCGGACGGGACGTCGACGGACGAGAAGGGCGACGGGACGGGCGACGCCAAGGACGACGGGACAGGCGACGCCAAGGGTGACGGCAAGTCCGTCCTGGAGCCGAAGGAGCCCGGCAAGCCGGTCACCGGGGACGCCTCCGGGGCCGACTCGCCCGCCCTCGTCGGCACCGCCGAGGGGAAGTTCGCGCCCGGCTGGACCGTGCAGCAGACCACGGACGTCTCCGCCGGCACCGGACGCGGCCTCCAGGGCGTCAACTGCACCGCGCCGGACACCGAGTTCTGGTTCCCGGGCGCCAGCACGGCGGCCGACCGCACGGACTACGTGCACCTGACCAACCCGGACGACTCCGCGGCCGTCGTCGACATCGAGCTGTACGGCAAGGACGGCGCCCTGGAGACGTCGATCCCGGACGGCGTCCAGGTCGACCCGCACTCCACCGAGCCGGTCCTGCTGTCGACGCTCGTCGACGGCAAGCGGGAGACCAACCTCACCGTGCACGTCAGCGTCCGCAGCGGGCGGGTCGGTGCCGCGGTGCAGGCCCTGGACGACAAGCTCGGCGGCGACTGGTTGGCGGCGTCCGAGGACCCCACGGCCAGCCTCGTCCTGCCCGGCATCCCCAAGGACGCCACGGCGGTCCGCCTGGTCGCCTTCACCCCCGGCGACTCCGACGCCGACCTGAAGGTCCAGCTCGCCTCCCCGTCCGGCCTGATCACCCCGGCCGGCAACGAGACGCTGCACGTGAAGGCGGGCATGACCGCCGCGGTCGACCTCGGCGATGTCACGCGCGGCGAGCCGGGCTCGGTGGTCCTGACCCCCACCGACCGCTCGGTCCCGGTGGTGGCCGCGCTCAGGGTGACCCGCGGCAAGGGCGCCGACCAGGAGACCGCGTTCATCCCGGCCACGCGCGCGGTGGGCACGCGCGCGACCTCGGCGGAGAACACGGCGAAGGGCACGACCCTCGCGCTCACGGCGCCGACCGCGACGGCCCAGGTGAAGGTCACGGCGTCCGCGGGCACCGAGGCGGGAACGGCGTCGACGAAGACGTACACGATCAAGAAGGGCACGACCCAGGCCGTCGCCCTGCCGGTGCCGTCGGGCCTGAAGGGCACCTACGCGCTCACGGTCGAGACGGTCTCGGGCGGCCCGGTCTACGGCTCCCGCACCCTGTCCGCACCCCAGGGAGAGGTTCCCGCCTTCACGATCCAGCCCCTGCCGGACGACCGGGGCACGGTGGAGGTACCGCAGGCGGAACAGGATCTGTCGGTCCTCAACTGAGGGCCCGTGGCCGGCGCGCCGAGCCCCGTCCGACGAATCTTGACGCGTTGTTCAAATTTTCCGAGGATGAGGAGGTTGCGCTCAGATCAGGCGGTTGGGGGGTTCCTGGTCCGGCCGGCCGCGGAGGTCGGCAGAATCAGGCTCGGCCACCGGAGACGACTCCGCCCGGCCGATGGCGATCATGAAGAAGAGGAATGCGCTTTGGAACCGTCGACTCGCATCGTGGTGTTCGACCTGGACGACACTCTCGCCCTCTCCAAGGCGAAGATCACTCCCCGGATGTCCCAGTGCCTGATCCGCCTGCTGTCCCAGAAGCAGGTCTGCATCATCTCGGGCGGCCGGTACGAGCAGTTCCAGACCCAGGTCCTGGAGGAACTGCCGCTCACCCCCGAGCTCGCCGAACGCCTCCACCTCATGCCCACGTGCGGTACGCGCTACCTCCGGTGGGAGTCGGACGGCTGGCAGGACATCTACTGCGAGAACCTCTCGGAGGACGAGAAGTCCCTCGTCATCGAGGTGCTGACGGAAGGCGCCAAGTCCCTGGGGCTCTGGGAGGACGACACCTGGGGTGAGGTGATCGAGGACCGGGGCAGCCAGGTCACCTTCTCGGCCCTCGGCCAGCAGGCCCCCCACCAGGCCAAGGCCGCCTGGGACCCCGACGGCTCGCGCCGCGCGGCGCTGCGGGCGTACGCGGCCGAGCGACTGCCCGGCCTGGAGGTCCGCAGCGGCGGCTCCACGTCCATCGACGTGACGAAGAAGGGCATCGACAAGGCGTACGGCATGCAGCGGCTGCTCGAGCACCTCGATCTGCGGCTGGAGGACGTCCTCTTCATCGGCGACCGCCTCGACGAGGGCGGCAACGACTACCCGGTCCGGGAGATGGGCGTCCCGTGCGTCGCCGTCACCGGCTGGGAGGAGACCGCCGACTACATCGACACCCTGCTCGGCGAGACCCCGGGCGGCCCGGTTCCTCCCGTACTGGAGCCGCTGGACCTGCGCTGACGTGTCCTCGCTCCCGGGTGGTTCGGGTCCCAGCCGCCCGGCGGTTCCGCGTACGTCCGGGCAGCGGGGTCAGTCCTCGCCGTACCGCGGATCGACCGTCTCCGGGGTGAGCCCGAGGATCTCGGCGACCTGTTCGACGACGACCTCGTGCACGAGTGCCGCCCGCTCGTCGCGTCCCTTGGTGCGGATCTCCACCGGCCGCCGGTAGATGACCACGCGCGCGGGGCGCCCCTCGCGCGCCGCGATCGTGCCGCCCAGGGGCACCGCCTCGTCGTTCCAGGCCTGCCCGCGCCCGTTCAGGGGCGGCACCTCCAGCACCAGGAAGTCGATCTCGGCGAGCTGCGGCCACCGCCGCTCCAGACGCTCCACGGAGTCCTGCACCAGGTCCGCGAAGGCCTCGGCACGGCTCGCCGCCAGGGGCACCTGCGGGGGCGCGATCGGCCCACGCATGCCCCGACCGTGGCGATCACGACGGCGGGGCCCGGGGCCGGCGGCACGGGGCGGTACGGGGTTGTCCATCACTGGTGAAGCGTAGTCCTCGCCGGGGCCGGGTGCCCCGCGCCGCACCCTTCGCGGCCACCGCCCGCCCACCCGGCACGCCATGTCGCCGGATGACCATTCCAGCCAAGGTTGGGCTCGATTCCGTATCTCTCCCGGACCGGCGATCTCCAGGCAAATGACGTGGTTTGTACCAAGTGATGACCGGACCCCCTTCTGCGCGACCGGCCGAAAATCGCCGTCGCCGCAGGTCAGGGAGGTGCGTCAGATGGGGCGTGTGGGGCGTTTCGCGCCACGACACGGTGGAGTGACCTGATGGAGAGTCGTCGCGGCCCGCTCAAGAGTGCGGTACCGTCCAACGTCGTGAGCCCTGTACGTCGCTGTTCGCGCACCGCTTGCGGCCGCCCCGCCGTCGCGACGCTGACGTACGTCTACGCCGACTCGACCGCGGTCCTCGGCCCGCTCGCGACCTACGCCGAACCCCACTGCTACGACCTGTGCGCCGAGCACTCCGAGCGCCTGACCGCCCCGCGCGGGTGGGAGGTCGTCCGCCTCCTCGACGGCTCCGCCCCGGCCCGCCCCAGCGGCGACGACCTGGAAGCGCTTGCCAACGCCGTGCGCGAGGCGGCCCGCCCGCAGGAACGTGCCGCGGAGGCCGGTGGCGGGGCCCGCTCCGCGGACTCGATGGAGGTCGCGCGCCGCGGTCACCTCAGGGTCCTGCGCTCTCCGGACAACTGACCGCGCGTCACTCTTTCCGGCAACTCTTTGCCTGCGCGTTCCATTGAATGACGCACGACCATTGACGTGGCGTTGTCGCGGACACGACCATTCCGTTTCAGCCGAGGTGAGAAATCGCTTTCCGCATGACGGAATCCGTGGCTCCCGGGAGGCGCCCGTGTACGTCCAGGAACTGGAACCCGTCGCCGGCTCGCTCGGCCTGTCCGCGCTCGTGGCGGCCCTGCCCCTAGTGATCGTCCTGGTGCTGCTCGGCGGCGTCCGCGTGAAGGCCCATCTGGCGGGCCTGACGGGCCTGCTGGCGGCCGCGCTGGTCGCCTGGCTCGCGTACGGCATGCCGCTCGGCCAGACGGTCTCCAGCGCCGCCCAGGGCGCTGTCTTCGGGCTGTTCCCCATCCTGTGGATCGTCGTCAACGCCCTGTGGGTGTACCGGATGACCGTCCGCACCCGGCACTTCGACATCCTGCGCCGCTCCTTCGGGCGGCTCTCCGACGACCCCCGCATCCAGGCGCTGGTCGTCGCCTTCTGCTTCGGCGCCCTGCTGGAGGCCCTCGCCGGATTCGGGGCGCCCGTCGCGATCTGCTCGGTCATGCTCGTCGCACTGGGCTTCGAGCCCGTGCGCGCCGCCGTGGTCGCGCTGGTCGCCAACACCGCGCCGGTCGCCTTCGGCGCCATGGGCACACCGGTCGTGACGCTCGCCCAGGTCACCGGACTGCCGCTGGACGACGTCGCCGCCGTGGTGGGCCGTCAGACGCCGCTGCTCGCCCTCGTGGTGCCGCTGGTGCTGGTCTGGCTGGTCGACGGGCGGCGCGGACTGCGCGAGACCTGGGTGCCCGCCCTGGTGTGCGGCATCGCCTTCGCCGTGGCCCAGTTCGCCGCCTCGAACTACGTCTCCGCCCAACTCGCCGACATCGGCGCCGCCTTGGCCGGCGCGGGCGCCCTGGTCGCCGTACCGCGGGCGCGCAGGCCCGCCGAGGAGCCGGTGCGCGCGGCCGTGCTGACCGGGGCGCGCAGCGAGGAGCTCGACGAGGCCGACCCGCGCGGGGAGGTCGTACGGGCCTACTCGCCGTACGCCCTGATCGTCGCGGTCTTCTCCGTCGCGCAGATCCCGGCCGTCAAGGACTGGCTGGCCGAGGCGACGCAGACGTACGACTGGCCCTTCCTGGACGTCGTCGGTCCGGACGGGGAGGCCGTCGGCGGGAACGTGTTCACCTGGCCCGTCGCGTCCACCGGCGGCACGCTCGTGCTGCTCGCCGGGGTGTGCACGGCGTTCGTGCTGGGCGTGCACGCGCGCGTGGCGGTCCGGGAGTGGGCGGCGACCGTGTACGAACTGCGGTTCGCGATGCTGACCGTGACGAGCGTCCTGGCGCTCGCCTACGTCATGAACCTCTCGGGGCAGGCCGCCACCATCGGCCACTTCGTCGCGGCGGCCGGGGCGGGGCTCGCCTTCCTCTCACCCGTCCTCGGCTGGTTCGGTGTCGCCGTCACCGGTTCCGACACCTCGGCCAACGCGCTCTTCGGAGCCCTCCAGGTGACCGCGGCCCGCGAGTCGGGCCTGTCGCCCGAGCTGCTGGCGGCGGCGAACAGTTCCGGCGGGGTCCTCGGCAAGATGATCTCGCCGCAGAACCTCACCATCGCCTGCGCGGCCGTGGGGCTGGCGGGCAAGGAGGGTGACCTGCTGCGCAAGGTGTTGCCGTGGAGCATCGGCCTGTTGATGGTGATGTGCCTGATCGTGGTGGGGCAGAGCTCGCCGGTGCTCGGGTGGATGCTGCCGTGATCGTCGCGGGCGAGCCGTCCCCACGCTCACGCGTGCCTCACCCCCGGGCTTCCCGTCCCAACCCCCGGAACCGGACCCGCCCCAACCCCCGGAACCCGACCCGCCCTAACCGCTGGGACCCGACCCGCGCCAACCCCCGGGCTTCCCGCCCCAACCCCCGGAACCGGACCCGCTCTAACCGCTGGGACCCGATCCGCCCCAACCCCCGGGCTTCCCGCCCCAACCCCCGGAACCGGACCCGCTCTAACCGCTGGGACCCGATCCGCCCCAACCCCCGGGCTTCCCGCCCCAACCCCCGGAACCGGACCCGCCCCAACCCCCGGAACCGGACCCGCCCCCACCCCCGGAACCGGACCCGCCCTAACCCCTGGGACCCGACCCGCGCCAACCCCCGGGCATCCCGCCCCAACCCCCGGAACCGGACCCGCCCCCACCCCCGGGACCCGACCCGCCCCAACCCCCGGCGTCCGGCCCTCACCAGCGGTACCCTGACCAGGCACATCCGCGACACCCACCGCCCCGAAGGGACCCCCATGCCGCTCGAAGCCGGTCTCCTGGAGATCCTCGCCTGTCCGGCCTGCCACGCCCCCCTCAAGGAGCAGGACGCCGAGCTGATCTGCACCGGCCAGGACTGCGGCCTGGCCTACCCCGTCCGCGACGGCATCCCGGTCCTCCTGGTCGACGAGGCCCGCCGCCCCGCGTAACCCGCCAACCCCCCGGCGATCGGAGGCTGCCGACCGTGCTCGACGAATCGCTGCTCGACACCCCCGAGGCCCTCTCGGAGGCCGACCGTCGCGGGCTGCTCCGCGGCGCCGCCGAGGCAGGCGCCCGGGTCCGCACCGCCGCCCGGCACGCCGTCGAGGCCGGCGTGACGGACCTCAAACCCGACGGCCGCCCCCGCGCCGTCCTCATCGCCGGCCCCGGCGCCGCCGCCATCTGCGTCGCCGACCTCCTCGGGACCCTCGCCGGCGCCGGCAGCCCCGTCACCCGGCTGGCCCCCGCGGGCGTCGCCCCCGCCGCCGGCGCCCTGCGCTGGGAGCTGCCCGGCTGGGCCGGCTCCGTGGACCTGCTGCTCATCGCCACCCCCGACGGCACCGAACCGGGCCTGTCCCTGCTCGCCGAGCAGGCCTACCGCCGCGGCTGCACCGTCGTGGCCGTGGCCCCGCCGCGCACCCCGCTCGCCGAGGCGCTCGAGACCGCCCACGGCCTGTTCGTACCGATGGCGACAGCGCCGTACGAGGAGGACACCCCCCTCGCCGCCTCCGCCCCCGGCGTCCTGTGGGCCCTGCTCACCCCGCTGCTCGCGCTGCTGGACCGGATCGGGCTGCTGACCGCCCCGGCCGACGCCCTGGAGAAGGTCGCCGACCGACTCGACCACATCGCCGAGCGCTGCGGGCCCGCCATCGCGACGTACAGCAACCCTGCCAAGACCCTGGCCGCCGAACTCGCCGACGCCCTCCCGGTGATCTGGACCGAGGGCACCTCGGCCGGCCCCGCGGGCCGTCGCTTCGCCGCAGCCCTCGCCGAACTCGCCGGCCGCCCGGCCGTCGTCGCCGAACTCCCCGAGGCGCTCGCCACGCACAGCACCCTGCTCGCCGGTCCGCTGGCCGCCAGCGCCGACCCGGACGACTTCTTCCGCGACCGCGTGGAGGAGGCCCCCGTGATCCACGCACGCGTGGTGCTGCTCCGGGACCGCCCCAGCGGCGGGCTGAGCGCCGCCCCCGCCGCCCGTGAACTGGCCCTCAGCCACGACACGCCGATCAGCGAACTGGAACCGGAGCCCGGCGGCGAGCTGGAGAACCTCGCGGAGATGATCGCCATCACGGATTTCGCCGCCGTTTACCTGGCGCTCGCTTCGGGCGCCTGATCTTGCTCAGGACGCCCTGACCGTCGTACGCGGAGCGAAACCCGCGTCGTACGCAGAGAGAACCGCATGGACCGCCTCGACAACACCATCCGCCCCTACGCCTGGGGTTCCACCACCGCGATCCCGCAGCTGCTGGGGGTCGAACCGACCGGCGAACCGCAGGCGGAGATGTGGATGGGCGCCCACCCGGGCGCTCCGTCGCGCACCGGCCGGGGCACCCTCGTCGACATCATCGGCGCCGACCCGGAGCGGGAACTCGGGCACGCGTGCGTGGCCAAGTTCGGCCCGCGCCTGCCCTTCCTGCTGAAGCTCCTCGCGGCCGGCGCCCCGCTCTCCCTCCAGGTCCACCCGAATCTGGCTCAGGCCAAGGAGGGATACGACGAGGAAGAGCGCCGAGGCGTCCCCGTCGACGCCGGGCACCGCAACTACAAGGACGCCAACCACAAGCCCGAACTGATCTGCGCCCTCACCGAGTTCGACGGCCTGTGCGGCTTCCGCGACCCGGTGCAGGCCGCCGATCTGCTCGACGGGCTCGGCGTCGACTCCCTCAAGCCGTACGTCGATCTGCTGCACGCGCATCCCGAGGACGCTGCCCTGCGCGAGGTCCTCACCGCGATCCTCACCGCCGACCCGGACGAGATGGCCCGCACGGTCACCGAGACCGCGGCCGCCTGCGACCGCCTGGGCGGCGCCTGGGCGCCGTACGCCGATCTCGCCCACCACTACCCGGGCGACCCCGGTGTCATCGCCGCGATGCTCCTCAACCACGTCCGACTCCAGCCCGGCGAGGCCCTGTTCCTCGGTGCGGGCATCCCGCACGCCTACCTGAACGGCCTCGGCGTCGAGATCATGGCCAACTCCGACAACGTGCTGCGCTGCGGACTGACCCCCAAGCACGTCGACGTCCCCGAACTCCTGCGCATCGTCCGCTTCGAGCCCGCCGACCCCGGCGTCCTGCGCCCGGAGGCCGCCCCGGACGGCGAGGAGGTGTACGAGACCCCGATCGACGAGTTCCGGCTGTCGCGGTACGTCCTGCCCGAGGGCACCGCCCGCCACGACCTCACCCGCGCCACCCCGCAGATCCTGCTCTGCACCGCGGGCTCCGTCCGGGTCGGCGAGCACGAACTGAGCCCCGGTCAGTCGGTCTTCGCGGCGGCGGGGGAGAAGGCGGAAGTGTCCGGCACGGGCACGCTCTTCCGCGCCACTGTGATCGTATGACCGGCACTGTGGACACCTGACGCACCGCACCCCGGCGAGGCTGCAACAATGGCGCACCGGCAAAGGACGGGCAAAGCCAGAAGGGGCCGCGCCCGGGACGGCGTACGAAGGGACAACGCGAACACATGAGCGCGTCAGGCGGCACCAAGGCGATCGTGGCGGCACTCGCCGCCAACCTCGCAATCGCGGTAGCGAAGTTCGTGGCGTTCCTGTTCAGTGGCTCGTCCTCGATGCTCGCGGAGTCGGTGCACTCGCTGGCCGACTCCGGCAACCAGGGCCTGCTGCTCGTCGGCGGCAAGAAGGCCAAGCGCGAGGCGACCCCGCAACACCCCTTCGGCTACGGCCGCGAGCGCTACATCTACGCCTTCCTCGTCTCGATCATCCTCTTCTCCGTCGGCGGCATGTTCGCCCTCTACGAGGGCTACGAGAAGATCAAGCACCCGCACGAGATCGAGCACTGGTACTGGCCGGTGGGCGTCCTCGTCTTCGCGATCATCGCCGAGACCTTCTCCTTCCGGACGGCCATCAAGGAGTCCAACGCCCTGCGCGGCAAGAAGTCCTGGAAGGAGTTCGTCCGCCACGCCAAGGCCCCCGAGCTGCCCGTCGTCCTCCTGGAGGACCTCGGCGCGCTGGTCGGTCTGATCCTGGCGCTGGTCGGCGTGAGCCTCGCCCTCGCCACCGGCGACGGCGTCTGGGACGGCATCGGCACCCTCTGCATCGGTGTGCTCCTCATCCTGATCGCGGTCGTCCTGGCCATCGAGACCAAGTCGCTGCTGCTCGGCGAGGCCGCGGGCGCCGAGGAGACCCAGAAGATCGAGGCCGCGATCGTCGACGGCGACACCGTCACCCGCATCATCCACATGCGCACGCTGCACCTCGGCCCCGAGGAGCTGCTCGTCGCCGCCAAGATCGCCGTCCGGCACGACGACACGGCCACCGAGATCGCCGCCGCCATCGACGCCGCCGAGGCCCGTATCCGCGACGCCGTCCCGATCGCCCGTGTCATCTACCTGGAGCCGGACGTCTACAGCGAGGCCGAGGCGGCCCGCGGCGCCGACCGCGAGGCGACGCCCGGAGGCCCGGCCCCGGAGAGCACCGGCCACTGACGCCCGTCACGCACAAGGGGTCCGCCGAGGTGACTCGGCGGACCCCTTCGTCGTACGACGGACGCGTCACAGATGGTCGGGCCACAACACCGTGTCCACCGCGGGACGCCGCCGCCTGATCCGCACCCCGATCGCGAGAATCAGCCCGATCAGGGCCAGCACCAGCCCGATCAGGGCGGCGGCACCCAGCAGCAGGGGCCCCGCGTAGCTGTCGATCACCCGACCCCGTACGGCATCCAGCGCGACCGTCCCCTCGTGGTCCTCGGGGAACATCCGCGAATCGCGCGAATTCTGCCGGTAGTCGCCGAGCAGGAAGAGCCGACCCTCGGGCACGTTCACCTCGTACGGCCGACGCAGCCCGTCCGCGATGCCGTCCTTGACGTACGGCTCGCGCAGCGGCTCGCCGTCGACGGTGAGCGTCTCCCGGGGCGTGTCCTGGTTCTCGCAGCAGACGACGCGGTCGCCGCCCACGCCGATGACGCGCTGCATGACGTTCACCCCGGACCCGTACCGCTCGGGCGCCGAGTACAGCACCACATCGCCCGGCCGCACCTCGTCCCCGCCGACGCGCTCGGCGACGATCCGGTCCCCGACGCCGTACGTGGGCGACATGCTGTCGCTGCTGACGGTGGACAGCACATATCCCGTCCGCAGCCACACCAGGGATCCGGCCACCATCGCCAGTCCCAACAGTCCCATCACCCACGCCGTCACCGTCAGCCTGCGCGCCGTGCTCGCGTCCATGCCACTCCCTCCCCACGCGGAACTCCCGCGGCGGCAGAGAGTATCGGCCCGACGCGAACGGCCGTACGGGCCCGCGGTGCACGGACCCGTACGGCCGCTGCTGGAAGCCCGCGCGGCACCCGCGTGGGACCGACGCCCGGCTACTCGATCTCGCTGAGCACCCGGAGCACCGCGGATTCGTCCGCGGCCGCCGTCAGCCGCTCCCGGAACCCCGGGTCCATCAGCTTTCGCGACAACAGCGCCAGAATCCGCAGGTGTTCATCGCCCGCGGCAGCCTCCGGTACGGCGATCATGAAGACCAGCCTCGCCCTCGTACCGTCCAGCGAGTCCCACTCGACGCCCTCGGCGGACCGCGCGAACCCGACGACCGGCACGGCCACCGCGTCCGTCTTGGCATGCGGAATCGCGATCTCCTCGCCGAGCCCGGTCGTCCCCTGCGCCTCCCGCCGCAGCGCCGTCGCGACCAACTCGTCCACGTCCGCGACCTTGCCGGTACGAGCCAACAGTTCGGCCATCTCCCGGATGGCGGCGCCCTTTTCATCGGCGTCGAGCCGGACCTTGACGGTGGCCGGGGTGAGATAGCCGGAGAGGACTTCGGCCGCCTCCTTTTCAGCCGCCTCTTCGGGCGCGGCCGCTTCGGGCGCGGCCGCTTCGGGCGCGGCCGCTTCGGGCGCGGCCGCTTCGGGCGCGGCCGCTTCGGGTACGGCATCTTCGGGTACGGACCCCCGGGGCGCGGTTTCTTCGGGTACGGACTCCTCGGGCCCGGACTCCTCGCGCGCGGCCTCTTCGGGCGTACGCGCCATCGGCACCGCCCCGCCCTTCGTGGCCGCCGTTGCGGCGCCGACCAGCGCGAGCTCGGGTACGACGGCAGGCGCGCCGACTACCGGCTCGCCCCGCCGCCTCCGCTCACCGAGGTCGACCAGCGCGACCGTCGTCAGCGCGGTCACCGCGGTGCCGATCGCCACCGCCACGAAGAACATCGGCACGCCGCTCACCGCGCCCAGCACCGCCACGATCGGCCCGCCGTGCGGCACCGCGTCCTCGACCCCGGCGAGACCCGCGACCGCGCCGGCCACCGCGCCGCCGAGCATGTTGGCCGGGATGACCTGCGCGGGCCGCGCCGCCGCGAACGGGATCGCGCCCTCGGATATGCCGAAGCAGCCCATGAACAGCGAGGCCAGACCGGTCTCCCGCTCCTGCTCGGTGTACAGCCGCTTCCGGAGCAGCGTGGCCACGCCCTGGCCCAGCGGCATGACCGGGATCGCCGCCGCGCACATGCCCATGACCGCCTGGTTGCCGGTCGCGATGAGCCCCGCGCCGAACAGGAACGCCGTCTTGTTGACCGGCCCGCCCATGTCGAAGGCGATCATGAGCCCGAGAATCGCGCCGAGCAGGATCGCGCTCGTCCCGGTCATCCCGCCCAGCCAGTCGGTCAGGTGCTCGAACACCCAGGAGATCGGCCGGCCGATGACGTAGATGAAGAACAGGCCGAGCGCCGTCGTCGCCACGATCGGGATCACGATGATCGGCATGATCGGCTGGGCGAACTTCGGGACCCTGACCTTCTTGATCCACAGCACCAGATACCCGGCCAGGAACCCGGTCACGATCGCCCCGATGAACCCGGCGCCCGCCTTGGAGTCGTACAGCGACCCCGTGTTCGCCATCCAGCCGCCGATCATGCCGGGGACGAGCGCCGGACGGTCCCCGATGGCGTACGCGATGTACCCGGACAGGATCGGCACCATCAGCGTGAAGCCGATGACGCCGATGTTGTTCACGTCCATCCAGAAGGAGTCCTCCGGGATGACCAGACCGCCCGACGGGTCGGTGTGCCCGCCGAGCGAGAGCGAGATCGCGATCAGCAGCCCGCCGACCACGACGAACGGGATCATGTAACTGACCCCGTTCATCAGCGCCTTGTACCCGACGCTCCGCTCCTTGCCGGCGCCGCCTTCCTTGGGCGCGGGCGCGGTTCCCGCCGTGTGCACGGGCGCCGAGCGCACCCGCTCGATCAGCCGCTCGGGATGGCGGATGCCCTCCGCGACCCCGACGGTGAGGACCCGCTTGCCGACGAAACGGCTCAGGTCCACGTCCTTGTCCGCGGCGACGATGATGCCGTCCGCGGTGTTGACATCGTTGTCATCGAGGACGTTTTCGGTCCCGATCGATCCCTGGGTCTCCACCTTCATCTCGATGCCACGGCTCGCCGCGGCCTGCGTGAGCTTCTCCGCCGCCATGTACGTGTGGGCGATGCCGGTCGGGCAGGCGGTCACCGCGAGCAGCTTCAACCGCCGCTGCGCACTGCCGCCGCCCGTGGGGGGAGGGCCGGCCGGACTAGTCACGTCGTTCTCCTAACGCCTCTGTCCTCTCGGAACGCCGTCCCGGGCGCCCCGCAAGATCGATCAGCAGTCCCGATCCCTCGGCCCTGCCGATCACCCCGCATCCTGCAACATCTCCGGCCCCGCTCAAAGGCCCGAAAGTCCCGGCACATCCCGATCTGTGGCCTCCCGTCCCGCCGTTCGTAGGTGTCCTGTCACCGCTCCTCCACCGGTCCCGCGAACCCCCGCCCACCCGGTCCACCGGGCTTCCGAAGCCGCCCTCGGTGACGTGATCTTCCCGGTGCGGACTGGGGCCGCCGGGTCGTCCGGTGTAGCTTGGGACAGAGCCAGACGTCGCTGCTGATGGCGGTCGGTCGGTCCCGACACGGGCCGGCCGAGGGAGAGAGGGCCTCCGACGGACTGCGCTGCGCGCACGCGGGCATGCCTGTGTCCTCTTCGGGCACCCCTGTGTCCGCCGCCGCGCAGACCAGCCCTACCCACCTCGCCCCAACCCCGAGGAGCAGCTCGCAATGACGACTGTCGAGAACCGACAGGACTTCAAGGTCGCCGACCTCTCCCTGGCCGAATTCGGCCGCAAGGAGATCACCCTCGCCGAGCACGAGATGCCCGGCCTCATGGCGATCCGCAAGGAGTACGCCGAGGCCCAGCCCCTCGCCGGCGCGCGCGTCACCGGCTCCCTGCACATGACCGTGCAGACCGCCGTCCTCATCGAGACCCTGGTCGCCCTCGGCGCCGAGGTCCGCTGGGCGTCCTGCAACATCTTCTCCACCCAGGACCACGCGGCCGCCGCCATCGCCGTCGGCCCGAACGGCACGCCCGACAACCCCCAGGGCGTCCCGGTCTTCGCCTGGAAGGGCGAGACCCTGGAGGAGTACTGGTGGTGCACGGAGCAGGCGCTGACCTGGCCGAACACCCCCACCGGCGGCCCGAACATGATCCTGGACGACGGCGGCGACGCCACCCTCCTCGTCCACAAGGGCGTCGAGTACGAGAAGGACGGCAAGGTCCCCTCCGTCGACACCGCCGAGTCCGACGAGCACCGCGTCATCCTCGAACTCCTGCACCGCACCATCACCGACGGCTCGCAGAAGTGGACCCAGCTCGCCTCGGAGATCCGCGGCGTGACCGAGGAGACCACGACCGGCGTCCACCGCCTGTACGAGATGCACCGCGACGGCACCCTCCTGTTCCCGGCGATCAACGTCAACGACGCCGTCACCAAGTCGAAGTTCGACAACAAGTACGGCTGCCGCCACTCCCTGGTCGACGGCATCAACCGCGCCACCGACGTCCTCATCGGCGGCAAGACCGTGGTCGTCTGCGGCTACGGCGACGTGGGCAAGGGCTGCGCGGAGTCCCTGCGCGGACAGGGCGCCCGCGTGATCGTCACCGAGATCGACCCGATCTGCGCCCTGCAGGCGGCGATGGACGGCTACCAGGTCACGACCCTCGACGAGGTCATCGACAAGGCCGACATCTTCATCACCACGACCGGCAACAAGGACATCATCATGGCCGCGGACATGGCCAAGATGAAGCACCAGGCGATCGTCGGCAACATCGGTCACTTCGACAACGAGATCGACATGGCCGGCCTCGCCAAGGTCCCGGGCATCGTCAAGGACGAGGTCAAGCCGCAGGTCCACACCTGGACCTTCCCCGACGGCAAGGTGATCATCGTCCTGTCCGAGGGCCGCCTGCTGAACCTGGGCAACGCCACCGGCCACCCGTCGTTCGTGATGTCCAACTCCTTCGCGGACCAGACCCTGGCCCAGATCGAGCTGTTCACCAAGCCCGACGAGTACCCGACCGACGTCTACGTGCTCCCCAAGCACCTCGACGAGAAGGTCGCCCGCCTCCACCTGGACGCGCTCGGCGTGAAGCTCACCAAGCTCCGCCCCGAGCAGGCCGCCTACATCGGCGTCGAGGTCGACGGTCCCTTCAAGCCGGACCACTACCGCTACTGACACGGCTCTCGAACGCTACTGACACAGCGCTCGAGCCGTCGCCTGTGACGAGCGCGTCCGTGCACTGACGCGCTCACCAGCAGCAGGTCCTCAGGGCAGGCCCCCGCACCCCCGTGCCGGGGGCCTGCCCGTCTGGCCCTCAGCGGCCGGACCAGCCCGTCACGACTCAGGACCCCCATGCCCCGCGGCCGCTATTCGCTCCACGATCCGCACGATCACACCCCCCTCGCAGAAGAGCACTTCCACTGCGCGCCCGGCCCCTCCGGCTGGCGCTACGTATCCCAGCTGACCACCCCCTCGGGCGATCACAGCGGCTCCGTCGACCTCACCTTCGACGAACTCGGCCGCCCCATCCGCCTCGAACTGCACGCCGGCGGCTGGCAGGTGCGCGGTGCCGCGCTCGACGGCGTCACCTGGGTCCGTACGGACCCGACCGGGGCTCACGCCACGGAAGGCAATGTGCGCGCCCACGCCTTCACCGGCACGTCCCCCGCGTTCCTCGTCGCCACCACCCGTCTCCTGCGCCTCACCCCTTCCGGCTCCGCCACTCGCGTACGCCTCGTCGCCTTCACGGACCCAGTGCTCGCCCCGCGCACCGTCGACCAGTCCTGGGCCTTGCTGAAAAGAGAAGCACACGCCACTGACAACGGCCCTCTGACCGTGGACGAGTACCAGGTCACAGCCCTGGACACGGGCGAACAGCACGCCGTCCACATCGCCGGGGACGTGGTGCTCTCAGCACCGGGGATCGAGTTGGAAGACCTCGAGTCGCCGCCGTCGTCGTTCGCTTGAGCGAGGGCTGGCGGCCTGGCTGGTCCGGGACGTCAGGCCAAGGTCATGCAGGCGGCACGAACCCGGTGCCCGGCCGATTGGCGGCGGGCTCCTCATCGGGAGCCGGCTGCTGAGTCGCGGCGGTGTGAGGCTGGTTGCTCGGCGCGGGTGGGGTTTCGACGGCGGGCCGGTCGGTCGGGGAGCCGTGGACGCCTGACGTCGGAGCCGGGTAGGGACCGGGCGCGGGTGCGGGCTGAGGCCGGCCGCCGGCCGCCGCCGTCCCAGCCGACGGACCGGTCGGTGTCGGACCCGTCGGTGTCGGACCGGTCGGCGTCGGACCGATCGGACGCGGAGTCGGGCCCGTCGGCGCCGCCGCCCCGTTCGCGAAGGCGCGCCGGGCCTCGCGGGCCTGCCGTTCCTGCAACATGGCCGCCAAATACGCAGCCGGCGGCACACCCTGCAGCGCCGGCGTAGCCGTACGGGCCGCCAGATCGGACGCGAGCCGTTCCGCCATGGTCCAGCTGACCTGGGGATCCAGCTGCTGCATCCGCGTCAGGTACTGACGTACGGCGAGCCACAGACCATCGGGAACCGCCGAGAGGTCCAGCTCCGAGAACCGTCCGGCCAGCCACGGCGGAGGCGGCGGTACGAAGCCACCCTGAGCCTGCGGCACCCGCTCCCGCACCACGAGCGTGCCCGCGAACACGTCCCCGAGTCGCCGACCCCGAGCAGAGACCAGCGACGCGACGCAGGCGACGACCCCGAAGGTCAGCAGAATCTCGATGACACCGATCGCACCCCGTACCAGCGCATGCCGGAACCGGATCGGCCCGCCGTCGTCCCGCACCACCCGTAGCCCGCAGGCCAGCTTCCCGAGGGAACGTCCGTGGCTGAGCGTCTCGACCGCGATCGGCGCACCCACGAGCACCAGAACGAAGGAGGCGATCGACAGCGCGACCTGCGCGGCCTCGTCCAAGGACGCGGTGGCCGCGACCAGACCGATCGTCACGGCGATGTAGACGGCGACGGCGACGACCAGATCGAGCAACACGGCGAGGGCCCTGCTGGGCAACTTTGCGGGGCGCAGCTCAAGCGCCACCGCCTCGCCCGTCACCAGCTCACTCACGCCTGCCCGTCCTTCCCTGACCTGCCCCCTGGAACGGCCAGTCTGCCAAGCTGAGAGCGCATCGCGCGCCAGTACGACAAGCTGACATCCACGACGGGCCGCCGACGAACAGCCGAGGAGCAAGCACACAGATGGACCTCGACGTCTTCGTCACCGCGCACCGCGCCGAGTGGGACCGCCTCGACGCCCTGCTCCAGCGCCAGCGCCGCCTGACCGGCGCGGAGGCGGACGAACTCGTCGCTCTCTACCAGCGCACCGCCACCCACCTCTCCCTGATCCAGTCGAGTGCCCCGGATCCACAACTGACCGGTCGGCTCAGCCAACTCGTGGCACGCGCGCGTAGCGCCGTGACAGGCACCCGTCGCGCCTCCTGGCGCGACGCGACCCGCTTCTTCACCCATGGCTTCCCGGCGGCCGTCTACAAGGCGCGCCACTGGTGGGTACCCACGGCCCTGCTGTCGACCCTCGTGGCCGCCCTCCTGGGCTGGTGGATCGGCGCCACCCCCGAAGTGCAGGCCTCGATCGCGGCCCCCAGCGAACTGCGCGAGCTCACCCGCCCCGGTGGCCAGTACGAGACCTACTACTCCAGCCACCCCGCGACGTCGTTCGCCGCCCAGGTGTGGACGAACAACGCCCAGGCCGCCGCGCTCTGCCTGGTCCTGGGTGTCTTCCTCGGGCTCCCGGTCCTCTGGATCCTCTTCCAGAACATGCTCAACCTCGGTGTCGGAATCGGCCTGATGTCCTCCGCGGGCCGTCTCGACACCTTCTTGGGCCTGATCCTGCCGCACGGCCTCCTCGAACTGACAGCGGTGTTCGTCGCTGCGGGCACGGGTCTGCGCCTCGGCTGGACCGTCATCGACCCCGGCCCTCGCACGCGCCGCACCGCCCTCGCCGAGGAGGGCCGAGCCGCCGTGGGCATGGCGATAGGCCTCGCCGTGGTCCTCTTCGTCTCGGGCGCCATCGAAGGCTTCGTCACCCCGTCGGGCCTGCCCACATGGGCCCGCATCACCATCGGCGTCGTCGCGGAGCTGGCATTCCTGGCCTACGTCTATGCAGTCGGCGGCCGTGCGGCGCGGGCCGGCGAGACGGGGGATGTGGAGGAGGCCGACCGCGGCGCCACTCTTCCGGCGGCCGCCTGATGTGCGGACACACCTGATGAGCTGCTAGTCTCCTCTTCGCCCCGAGAGAGCCGTTGACACGGATCGCGCGGGGAGGTAGATTCGAACAGTTGCCTGGACTGGACCTGGTCCGGTCGGTGACAGTGACAATCTGTCGGCTTCTTGAAGTGTCGAGCAAATCGATTACTGAGAAGCACCCCCGATGAATCGGAAAGCATGGCCGGCCAGACCGGCTCGAAACTTCTGATAAAGTCGGAACCGCCGGAAAGGGAAACGCGAAAGCGAGAACCTGGAAAGCACCGAGGAAATCGGATCGGAAAGATCTGATAGAGTCGGAAACGCAAGAACGA
>NZ_JBWKCI010000003.1:702772-734953 GCF_056436565.1 Streptomyces sp. NPDC043726 | reverse complement strand
CCCTCTCAGGCCGGCTACCCGTCGTCGCCTTGGTGAGCCATTACCTCACCAACAAGCTGATAGGCCGCGGGCTCATCCTTCACCGCCGGAGCTTTCGACCCCCACAGATGCCTGCAGGAGTGATATCCGGTATTAGACCCCGTTTCCAGGGCTTGTCCCAGAGTGAAGGGCAGATTGCCCACGTGTTACTCACCCGTTCGCCACTAATCCCCACCGAAGTGGTTCATCGTTCGACTTGCATGTGTTAAGCACGCCGCCAGCGTTCGTCCTGAGCCAGGATCAAACTCTCCGTGAATGTTTTCCCGTAATCGGGACGACACCACGAGAGCGGAACAGTCGGAGGAATGATCCGACCGTTCACAGCGTCCTCGCTGTGTTTTTTCAAAGGAACCTCGTCCTCCCGAGCGGGAGAGACGGGGTATCAACATATCTGGCGTTGATTTTTGGCACGCTGTTGAGTTCTCAAGGAACGGTCGCTTCCTTTGTACTCACCCTCTCGGGCTTTCCTCCGGGCTTCCCTTCGTTCTTGCGTTTCCGACTCTATCAGATCTTTCCGATCCGATTTCCTCGGTGCTTTCCAGGTTCTCGCTTTCGCGTTTCCCTTTCCGGCGATGTTGACTCTATCAGATCCTTTCGGCGTCTGACGCCCAGTCAACCGGGCTTGTCCTCGCGGCCGTTGGGCCGTTCCGACGTTTCAAACCTTAGCGGATCCGCTCGGCAGTTCCTAATCGGGCTGCCGAACCCCATTCGAATTGAATTCAGGCACGCCGAATTCAACCCCGCTGGGAGATCGTGCTGGTGGTTTGTGTTGCCGCTGCTGCGGCGGAGGTGCTGCCGGAGAACCGTTACGGCTCGGCGGCAACCCGAAGAACTCTACGGATCGGACAGGGGGGTGTCAAGCGACGCCTGTCAAAATCTTTAATCGAGGTCGGTGAGCCGGCCGCCCGCGTCGGGCTGGGCGTGCTCCACCCTGCGCAGGAGCCGGGTGAGGACTTCGCCCAGGGCGGTGCGCTCCTCGGCGGAGAGGTCCTGGAGCAGGTCCTCCTCGAAGCCCGAGGCGAGGCGCATCGCCTCCATCCACTTCTCGCGGCCCTCGGTCGTGAGCTCCACGATGACGCGGACCCGGTTGGACTCGTCGCGCTCCCGGGTGACCAGGCCCTCGGTGACCATGCGGTCGATCCGGTGGGTCATGGCGGCCGGGGTGAGGCCGAGGCGCTTGGCGAGGTCGCTGGGGCCCAGCCGGTAAGGGGCGCCGGATAGTACGAGGGCCTTGAGGACCTCCCACTCGGTGTTGCTGATGCCGAGGGTGGCGGTCTGGCGGCCGTAGGCGACGTTCATCCGGCGGTTCAGCCGGGAGAGCGCCGAGACGATCTTCTCGACCTGGGGGTCGAGGTCCTGGAACTCGCGCTGGTAGGCGGCGATCTGCTCTTCGAGTGTCGGCTCGCCGTTGACGCCGGAGGTATCGCCCATGCGTCGCAGTATCGCACGGCGGTAGTTGGCGTTGAAGTCCTTCCATGTGTACTCTTTAGCTTCGAACTTTAGCTTTGAAGTCTTCGGAGCTAACTACTTGAGGCCTCACCACTTCAGGCCGGACCACTTGAGAGAGGTGAACGTGACCAGGGCGATGGGCGCAGCGATGCGCCGGATCCACGTGGGCAACGCACTCAGCGCGTTCGGGCTCGGTTTCACCGTCCCGTACCTGTACGTCTATGTGGCGCAGGTGCGTGGGCTGGGTGCGGTGACGGCGGGTCTCGTGCTCGCCGTGTTCGCCGTGGCCGCGCTCGTCGTGCTGCCGTTCGCCGGGCGGGCCATCGTCCGGCGCGGCCCGCTTCCGGTGCTGCTCGCCGCCCTGGTCACCGCCGCGCTCGGCGCGCTGAGCCTCGGCCTCGCCGGGAACGCCACAGCCGTACTGCTGTCGTCGGCCGCGCTGGGGGCCGGGCAGGCCGTGATGCAGCCGGCGCTGGCGACGATGATCGTGGACTGCTCGACGGCGGAGACGCGGTCGCGGGCGTTCGCGACGCAGTTCTTCCTGCAGAACCTCGGTCTGGGTGTGGGTGGCCTCATCGGAGGCCACCTGGTCGACACGACCCGGGTCTCCTCCTTCACGCTGCTGTTCGCGATCGAGGCGGCGATGTTCCTGCTGCTGGTCGTGGTGATGGCGACCGTGCGGACGCCGCACTCGCCGCGCATCGGGGACGCGCCCGGGCGGTCGGCGAAGGGGAGCTGGAAGCAGCTGCTGCAGAACCGGGCCATGGTGCAGCTGTGTGTGCTGGGCTTCGTGCTGTTCTTCGCCTGCTACGGCCAGTTCGAGTCGGGCCTGAGCGCTTACGGGGTCGAGGCGGCCGGGATCTCCACGTCCGCCCTCGGAACCGCTCTCGCGGCCAACACCGCGATGATCGTCGTGGCACAGTTCGCCGTGCTGAAGTTCGTGGAGCGGCGGCGCCGGTCCCGGGTGATCGCGGCGGTCGGGCTGATCTGGGCCGTGGCATGGCTCGCGGCGGGGTACGCCGGGCTCGGGCACGGCAGCCAGGAGATGGCGACGGCGGCCTTCGTGTCGACGTACGCGCTGTTCGGGCTGGGCGAGGCGATGCTGTCGCCGACGGTCGCCCCGCTGGTGGCGGACCTCGCTCCCACGGGGATGGCGGGTCAGTACAACTCGGCCTTCGCCCTGGTGAAGCAGCTCGCGCTGGCGGTCGGCCCGGCGGTCGGCGGCCCGATGGGTGCCGCGCTGCACGCGCCGTACATCGTGACGTTTCTGCTGTTCTCGCTGGGCATCACGTACCTGGCGCTACGTCTGGGCCGCCGGTTGACGCTCGAGCAGGACCACCCGGCGCTGGCGAGGAGCCGGGTGGTGGCGGGCGGCACTCCGTCGCCGGAGACCGCCCCCGCTCACGCCTGAGCGCGCGGCAGCGCGAACTCGCACCACACCGCCTTGCCGCCGCCCGGTGTCTTGCGGGCGCCCCAGGACGAGGCGATGGTCGCGACGATGGCGATGCCCCGGCCCGACTCGTCGGCCGGGTCGGCGCGGCGGCGACGGGGCAGGTGGTCGTCGCCGTCGGTGACCTCGACGATGAGGCGGCGGTCCGTGCGGCGCAGACGCAGGCGCATGGGCGGGGTGCCATGCTGGAGGCTGTTGGCCACCAGCTCGCTCGCCGCGAGGACGCCCAGGTCGTGCAGGTCCGCGGGGAAGCGCCAGCTCGTCAGGACACCGGAGGCGAAGGCACGCGCGCGTGGCGCCGCTTCCACTCCGCCCAGGAGTTCCAGCGCCGCGTTGCGGAACAGTTCGCCGTCCGGGCCCGTGCGCGCGGGGTGCTGGAGGACCAGGACCGCCACGTCGTCGTCGTGGTCCGCCGTGACGCCCGCCGAGCGGACCAGGCGGTCGCAGACGACCTGCGGGCTGCCCGTCGCGCCGGCCAGGGCGCGCTCCAGGGCCGCGATGCCCTCATCCAGGTCCTCGTTCCGGCGCTCCACCAGGCCGTCCGTGTAGAGGACCGCCGTCGAGCCGGGGCTCAGCGGGATCGAGCCGGAGGCGTGCATCCAGCCGCCGGTGCCGAGCGGCGGCCCGGTCGGCTCGTCGGCGCGCAGGACCGTGCCGCTCTCGTCGCGGACGAGGATGGGCAGGTGCCCGGCGGAGGCGTACACCAGCCGCCCCTCGTTCGGGTCGTGGACGGCGTAGACGCAGGTCGCGATCTGGTTGGCGTCGATCTCGGTGGCGAGGCCGTCCAGGAGCTGCAGCACCTCGTGCGGCGGGAGGTCCAGCCGGGCGTACGCGCGGACCGCCGTGCGGAGCTGGCCCATCACGGCCGCCGCCCGCACGCCCCGGCCCATCACGTCGCCGATCACCAGTGCCGTACGGCCGCCGCCGAGGGTGATGACGTCGTACCAGTCGCCGCCGACCGCGGCCTCCGTGCCGCCCGGCTGGTAGGTGGCCGCGATGCGCAGGTCGTCCGGCTGTTCGAGTTCCTGGGGGAGCAGGGAGCGCTGGAGCGTCACCGCGGTTTCGCGCTGGCGGCGCTCGCTGGCGCGCAGCCGCTCGGCGGCCTCGGCGTGGTCGGTGACGTCGGTGGCGAATACGAGGACGCCGCCGCCACCACTGCCGCCGCCCTCGCCTTCGGCGACCGGGGTGCAGGTGAAGGTGTAGGAGCGGCCGTCGGGGGCCTTGCGGGACTTGACCGTACGGGGCTTGCCGCTGCGCAGGACCTGGTCGAACAGCGGGAGCAGGCCCAGTTCGTCCAGTTCCGGCAGGGCTTCGCGGGCCGGTTCGCCGAGCGGGCGGACGCCGAAGGCGCCGGCGTAGGCGTCGTTGACGTAGGCGAGGCGGTGGTCGGTGCCGTGGACCAGGGCGACGAGGGCCGGTACGCGGTCGAGGACTTCGCGTACGGGCAGTTCGTCCAGGGCGGGCAGGGGTGCGTCGGTGAGCTGCTCGGCTCTGGCCGCGGGGACGGAGCCGCCGCTGTCCCCGCGCCGCTCGGGGGTGACCGTGTGGTCGGTCCGCGCTGCGGCGCGGCGCTGCGTTCCGGGGAGCCGGGCGCTCCAGCGCGTGAAGTTCACGAATCCTTGCCTCGTGTCGTCGTCTTCGGCCAGCTCCGGACCCGGCCGGGGCGGAGAGTCGCCCGTCCGAGGGCGTCCAGCGTCGGGGGTCAGTGTGGCAGTGTGGCGGACCGGGCCGACATTCGTCAGACGCCCGCCCGGTCGGTGGAGTTCCTGGGTCCGGTCAGGACGACCCCTTCGGGTCGTCGTCCGTGTCGACAGGAGGCTTTCCACCGGCCGCGAGTTCGAACTCCGCTCGGGGATGTTCGAGCGAACCGAGCGACACGATCTCCCTCTTGAAGAGCCCCGACAGCGTCCATTCGGCCAGGACGCGCGCCTTGCGATTGAAGGTGGGCACCCGGCTCAGGTGGTAGACGCGGTGCATGAACCAGGCTGGGTAGCCCTTCAGCTTGCGCCCGTAGACGTGGGCGACGCCTTTGTGCAGTCCGAGTGAGGCGACCGAGCCCGCGTACTTGTGGGAGTACGTCTGAAGCGGCTCCCCGCGCAGGGAGCGCGCGATGTTGTCGCCCAGGACCCTGGCCTGGCGCACCGCGTGCTGGGCGTTGGGGGCGGTCTCCCTGCCGGGCTCGCCGGCCGTGACGTCGGGGACGGCGGCCGCGTCTCCGGCCGCCCACGCGTGCGGGGCGCCGTCGATGGTCAGCTCGGCGGTGCATTTCAGCCGGCCCCGCTCGGTGAGCGGCAGATCGGTCGCGGCGACGAGGGGGTGGGGTTTGACGCCGGCCGTCCACACGACCGTACGGGTCGGGAAGCGGGCGCCGTCACTGAGCACGGCGACCCGGTCGGCGCAGGATTCCAGCCGGGTGTTCAGGCGTACGTCGATGTTGCGGCGGCGCAGTTCGGTGACCGTGTAGCGGCCCAGCTCCTCGCCGACCTCGGGGAGGATGCGGTCGGAGGCCTCGACGAGGATCCATTTCATGTCCTCGGGGCGGACGTTGTGGTAGTGGCGGGCGGCGTAGCGGGCCATGTCCTCGAGTTCGGCGAGCGCCTCGACTCCGGCGTAGCCGCCGCCGACGAAGACGAATGTGAGGGCCGCGTCGCGGATCGCGGGGTCGCGGGTGGAGGAGGCGATGTCCATCTGCTCGATGACGTGGTTGCGCAGTCCGATGGCCTCTTCGACCGTCTTGAACCCGATGCCGTGCTCGGCGAGTCCGGGGACGGGGAGCGTGCGGGAGACCGAGCCGGGGGCGAGGACGAGTTCGTCGTAGGAGAGGCGCTCGCTGCCGGTGCCCTCCTCCGCGGTGGCGAGGGTGGTGAGGGTCGCGGTGCGCTTGGTGTGGTCGATGGACCGGACCTCGCCGATGACGACCCGGCAGCGGTCGAGGAGGCGGCGCAGCGGTACGACGACGTGGCGCGGGGAGATCGAACCGGCCGCCGCCTCGGGAAGAAACGGCTGATAGGTCATGTACGGGTCCGGTGTGACGACGGTGACCTCGACTTCTCCGCGTTTGATTTCCGGTTTCAACTTCCGCTGGAGTCGCAGGGCCGTGTACATCCCGACGTAGCCGCCGCCGACAACGAGAATGCGCGCACGTTCCTTCACCATCCCATGACGCACCCAGCGCTTGAGTTTGTCCACAGCCTCGGCGATTTGTGTGACCGCGCGCCTTCGGGCCACCGGGTTGGCCGAATTACCGGAGTGCGGGGAAGGCTCGCAGGTCAACGGGTGTGCGCCGGGGGGTCGGAGGGTGTGCAATCGGGACGTATACGACCCGTACGCCGATCGGGGGGCGCTCCGTGCGGAACGTGCCCCTTCTGAATTGACTCCCTCTCAACTATGTTCGTGTGTCGACGGGGTGTAGGGGGATGCGCTCGTCGGGCTCAACGGGTTCGCGACGGGCGGGCTCGAGTCCGGGCAGTTCCACCGCGCTCCGGCTATCTATGGCGGGGAGAGTCTCCGGGGGGAGACGTCATTACCGGGGGAACGCTTATGCATGTTCAGGACTCTCATTGGTCGTCCACGTCCGCCATCACAACGAGTGGCGGAGCGATGGGCGGAACGATGGGCGGAACCATGAACGCGGCGGGGAACGGACGCGGGGACAGTTCCCGCACGACTCCGCTGCGGGTAGACGCACAGCGCAATCTGGAGCACGTCCTGCGCGCGGCGCGCGAGGTCTTCGGCGAGCTGGGCTACGGCGCGCCGATGGAGGACGTGGCGCGGCGCGCGCGGGTCGGTGTCGGGACGGTGTACCGCCGCTTCCCGAGCAAGGACGTCCTGGTGCGCCGGATAGCCGAGGAGGAGACCTCCCGGCTGACCGACCAGGCCCGGGCGGCGCTCGGGCAGGAGGACGAGCCGTGGTCGGCCCTCTCGCGCTTCCTGCGCACCTCCGTGGCGTCCGGCGCCGGGCGGCTGCTGCCGCCGCAGGTGCTGCGCGTCGGGGTCGCGGAGGAGCGCCCGGACGGCGCCGGGTTCGACGAGGCGCGGGTGCCGCAGCAGCGGACGCAGCCGGGCTCCGGCGAGCTGCGGCTGGTGCCGGGGGAGACTCCGGCGGGCTCCGGTGCCGGCGCGGACGACGCGGGCGCTTCGGCGCTGCTCGAGGTCGTGGGGCAGCTCGTCGACCGGGCACGCGCGGCGGGTGAGCTGCGCGCCGACGTGTCAGTGGCGGACGTGCTGCTGGTGATCGCGACGGCGGCGCCCTCGCTGCCGGACGCGGCGCAGCAGGCGGCGGCCTCGGCACGGCTGCTGGACATCCTCCTGGAGGGGCTGCGTTCGCGGCCCTCGTGACCGGCGGCGGGGCAATGCGCCGGGTGACTCGAAAAGGTGATGCCGGGGCGTGGGCGCCAGGTGCGCCCCCGCCTCGGAAACACCCGGGGAACATTCCGGGAATTCCGGGCGATTGCCCCAACTGCTTTTCCGGAAACGTCATTTGAGCCTTCCCCGTAAGGGTGAGGGCCAGTACTGCTGAACAGGAAGTCCCCTCGGACGAGTGGAAGGCCCGCATCGCCGGCCGCTGACGAAAAGTCGATAGGGCACACTGACCCGGTGTTCGGGACTGGTTGGGCTGGCGGCGGGGGCTTTCCGCGATGAGCGTTGACGGGCGGGACGGGTCACTCGACGACGGTGACGCGGAGGGCGACGGCCCGGCCACGCCGCACGTACCGAGCCAGGGCGGACGCGCGGACCTGCCGCAGGGCGGCGAGTTTCCGGTGGCCAGCATCCCGGCACAGGGCGGGGAGCCCGTGGAGGGCAGCGTCCCCGCGCAGCGCGACTGGCGCGAGGACAGCGTCCTGCCGCCGCCGAGGGATCGGACGCCGTCCGACGCCGATCTGATCGGGCGGATGCGGGCGGGCGACGACACGGCCTACGAGGAGCTGTACCGCAGGCACTCCGACGCGGTCCGCCGGTACGCCCGCACCTGCTGCCGCGACGCGCACACCGCCGACGACCTCACCGCCGAGGTCTTCGCCCGCATGCTCCAGGCCGTACGCGGCGGTTCGGGCCCCGAGCACGCCGTACGCGCGTATCTGCTCACCTCCGTCCGGCGCGTGGCCGCGACCTGGACGAAGTCCGCTAAGCGGGAGCATCTGGTCGACGACTTCGCGTTGTTCGCCGCTCAGGCGGCACGGGTTTCGGAGGTGTCGGACGACGACACTCTCGACCTCGGCGCCGATGTGCGCGCGATGCACGAGGCCGAGCAGTCGATGGCCATGCAGGCATTCCGGTCGCTGCCGGAGCGCTGGCAGGCCGTGCTGTGGCACACCGAGGTCGAGGACGAGTCCCCGAGCGAGGTCGCCACGCTCTTCGGGCTCGACGCCAACGGCACGCGGGTGCTCGCCAGTCGCGCCCGCGAGGGCCTCAAGCAGGCCTACCTCCAGGCCCACGTCAGCGCCGCCCTCGTCAGCGACGAGGAGTGCGCCCGCTACGCCGACCGGCTCGGCGCCTACGCCCGCGGCAGCCTGCGCACCCGTGCCGAACGGGGCCTGCGCAAGCACCTGGAGGAGTGCGCCAAGTGCCGCCTGGCCGCGGGCCAGATCAAGGAAGTCGCCGGCGGTATCCCGGCGGTCGTCCCGGTCGCGGTCATCGGCTGGTTCGGCGCCGCCGGGTACGCCAAGGTCGCCGCGCTCATCGCGGGCGGCACCGGAGCGGGCGCCGCCGGTGCCGCGGGGGCCGCCGTCGCGGCGGGCGGCTCCTCCTCGGGCGGTGCGGGCGCCGGAGGCGGCGCGGCGGCCTCCGAAGGGCTCGGCGCCCCGGTGAAGGCCGGAATCGCGGCCGGTGTGGTCGCCGTGGCCGCCGCGGCGGTGGCCCTGGCACTGGTCGCCGACGACGACCCGGCGCCGAAGCCGGACGCCAAACCACCGGTCACCTCGCCCGCGCCGGTCGTCGAGGAGGCCCCCACCCCCGAGCCCCCGAAGAGGACGCCCGCCCCGGCACCGCCCGTCTTCGCCGCCGATCCTGCCCCGACGCCCACCCCCACCCCCACACCGAGCCCGGCCCCCACGCCGAAGCCGGAGCCGACCCCGACCCCCACGCCCACCCCGAAGCCGACCCCGCCCTCGACACCCACCCCCACTCCGACGCCGACCCCGGCTCCTCCGCCCCCGCCGGCCGAGTACCAGTGGAGCGAGCTGCGCTACGACGTCAACGGCGACGGCACCGAGCCGGAGATGCGGATCGGGGAGAGCAACTGGGTCTGGCAGCGGCAGGGCGTGTCGATCGGCGGCACCCGGTACGCGCACGGCGTCACCGTGCACGGCGACTCCTCGGTCACCATCGACCTGAACCGGGAGTGCTCGACGTACCAGGCCATGGTCGGCGTCGACGACATGAACCTGGGCCTGGGGAAGATGCGGTTCTCCGTGTACGCGGACGGGGTCCGGCTGTGGCAGTCCGGGTACGTCAAGGGCGGTGACCCCGCGGTCCCCCTGTCGGTGAACCTCGCCGGGCGCGAGACCGTCCGGCTGGTCGTGGAACCGCACAGCGCGTTCGACAAGCTGCTTCTCGCGGACTGGGCGGAGTCGAAGTTCCGCTGCGCCTGACGCGCGCCGCACGTAGGGGCGGTCTGCCCCTTCCCGCCGTCCACCCGAAGGGCGGGCCCCGCGTCTGGGGCGTGCGAGCGCAAGGCGCCGGAGCGCCCGCGCGCGTGGCGGAGTCGCGTGGGCGGTTCGGCAACGCGACGAACGCCCGCGCGTGCCGCGGAATCACGCGGCAGGTTCGGCAGCGCGGCGAGCGAGTGCGTGGCGCGCCACGTAGGCGGTGCGGCAACACGGCGCCCGCGCGTGCCGCGGAGTCACGTAGGCGGTTCGGCAGCGCGGCGAGCGAGTGCGTGGCGCGTCACGTAGGCGGTTCGGCAACGCGGTGCCCGCGCGTGCCAGGCGTCGCCGGGCAGGCGGGAAGGGGCGGAGCGGCCCTAGGCGCGCCGGGCCGTGGCTCCCGCGCCGAGGGCGTTGCGCTGAGGGGTGATTCCGGCGGGCACCGCACGCGCGCGTGCCGGGGTTCCGGTCCAGCAGGTGCCCCGGCGGGCGAGCAGCCGTCGTAGCCACAGTTCCAGGGAGACCAGGTCCGCGAGGCCGTCCAGGGGCAGCGGTTCGCCCTCGGCGGCGGAGCGCAGCGCCTTGCGGACCACGCGGGCCTCGACCAGGCCGGCCTCGGCGAGCAGCGGCGAACCGAACAGGGAGATCAGGTCGGTGGCCGCGACCCGCAGTCCCGTGCGGGCGGCCGCCGCGGCGGGGGCGTGGGAGGGCGCGCCCCAGCCGGAGGGCAGGTCGGCCACCCCGGCGCCCTCCAGGACGGTGCGCAGGATCGCCGCACGCGCGCCGGGCTGGACGCGCAGGGCCTCGGGGAGGGCGCGGCAGGCGCGGACCACCTGGTTGTCGAGGAACGGCGCGTGCAGGCGCTGGAAGCGGATCTCGGCGGCCTGCTCCAGCACCCGCACGTCCGCCGCGTGGCGCGCGAGGGCGGCACGCGCGCGGTAGTCGCCGGGGCGCTGTCCCGGGCCGACCCCGGAGCGGCTGGTGGCCCCTTGCAGGCGAACCGATACTTCAGCGAGCGCCTCTCCGGTCAGCCAGCGGGCCGCCGGGCCCGGTCTGGCCCAGGTGAGCGCCGCCAGCGACGCCCCTACGGCACCTCCGGGCTCGTCGAACCGCCGCTGCAGCAGGCGCTCGGCGAGCGCCTCGAGCCCGGTGCGATAGGGCGTGCGCGCCAGCTTGCGGGCCGCGCCGTACACCCGCGCGGGGACCATCACCGAGCCGTCCGCCTTGGCGAGCGCGGCGACGGGACGCACCAGGTGCCGGCGCTTGCGGTCCATCAACAGGTCCGTCAGCCGGGCCGGATGGGCGTCCAGGACCTGGCGGGCGCCGTAGCCCGTGAAGTGGTCCGCGCTGCCCGCGGCGAGCCGTGCCCGGTGCCGGGCGGCCGTCACCAGGGACGACCCGGGTTCGTCGGTGAGCGGGCCGTCCAGATCGGCGTACGGCAGTGTCTCCTCGCCGCCGGTCACCACCACGTGGTGCAGGCGCGGGTTGGACGCGAGGGTGCCCGCCCGCTCCAGCTCGGCCTCCCGCCCGCCCACGGCGAGGTCGTTGAAGGTGACCGCCAGCAGCCGCTCCCCCGCGCCCGTGCCGTGTCCCAGCACCGTGCCCGGCATGCCGGGCAGGCCCGCCGCGAGCAGGGCGAGGGTGCCGGAGGCCGGGCCGCCGGAGAGGTCGGCGCCGATGCCGGGAACGGGCATCCCGCGCGCGGCACGGCGTTCGGCGGGACCCATGCCCGGGACGGGCCCGGGGTCGATGTCGGCGCCGGGCACGTGCCGGGGTGCGGAGAGCCGGGCCCGTACCGCCTCCACCAGCGCGTCGCGCACACCGCCTACCGCGCTGTCCGGGTCGGCCGCGGGTGCCGCCACCGCGAGGGAGGCGACCTGCTCGTACCCGGCGATCTCGCGCGCCCCGGCGCGCAGGATCAGCGCGTGCCCCGGCGGAATGCGCCGTACACCGTCATAGGGGGTGGAGTCGTCCAGCGCCGCGGGGACGTCCGGGGCGGCGAGCAGGGCCGCCAGATGCCCGAAGTCGAGGTTGGCCTCGATGAGGTCGGCGAGGGGCAGCGCGGCGGTCGCGTAGGCCGTTCCGCCGGCCCAGGCGGTGTAGAACACCGGCCGGGCGCCCGCCAGATCGCCGCACACCATGACGCGGCGGCCGACCTGGACGACGGCCGTGTAGCTGCCCGGCCAGGCCGTCAGATGCCGCAGTGCCCCGCCGCGCGCGGCGAAGAGGCCGACCCGCAGCTGCTCGTCGCTCGCCCCGCAGATGCCGAGCACGGCGATCCGGGTCTGGGCGTCGGCCTGCACCACGCGCACCTCGTCGGGGCGCCAGTCGCCGACCGCCCACAGCGGATCGGGGTCGCCCCACAGGAGTTGGGAGCCGACCGGGTGCACGGTCTCCCCGTCGGGCCCGGTGGCCCCCGCGGAACCGATCTCGGCGGCTCCCGCGGCGGTGCTGCTCCATCCCACCAACCACCGCATCGACGCCTCCACAGGCTGTGGACCACCAGTGCACCGTACGAACCGGTTCACCATGCTGCCATGAAGGACGCGCGCCGGAGACGCGGCGACACCGCTTGAGATCCTTGAATGCGCCCCTATTGGCGCCCCCGCGCGGCGGGCGGGCGGCGTCAACGCCCGTACGGGCCAAGGCGATCGCCCGGCCGGGGCGACTCGAATGCGCCCCCGGTTCACGCCCCGAAAACGCCCTTCGCGCCGTCAAGTTCCGTGGTGGGAGCGGTGATCACCCGGAAAAGGCGGGGTCGATTTTCAGCCAATTCGGCGTGACGACGACGGGTTTGGCCACGCTCCGTACAGGCCCTGCGCACTACTTGGCGTGTGCGCAGTCCGGGAGGCGGGACTCGCCCCCCGGACCGTTCCGCCGCCCGCGGGGATGGAGGCGGCGGTGTCCCCCAGCCCACTGGATCCAGTACAGCGGGCCGACCCACGCACGATCCATGGAATCGCTCCCCCGATGGCCGGAGAAGAGCGCACGGACGGGCGCACGGCCACACAGCGGGAGCACATCGCAACCGTCCGTACCTGAACCGCACTTCAGTACGGACCACAATCCCGCCATCCGGAAGAATGCCCCTTAACGCTTGGGATGCGGCGAACTACGCTGGGTTTACGAATGCCGCGTGGTTATGCCAGCGCGGCAGCCGTCTGTGTCGAGGGGTGGCGCATGTCCAGGGAGCAACGCGGGCCGAACGAAAAGCTCGGCGCCGTTCTCGCCCTCGCGGGAATCAGCAACGCAGGACTCGCGCGCCGCGTCAACGACCTTGGCGCTCAACGCGGGTTGACTCTTCGCTACGACAAGACGTCGGTGGCGCGCTGGGTGTCGAAGGGAATGGTGCCGCAGGGCGCGGCGCCGCACCTCATCGCCGCCGCCATCGGCCAGAAGCTCGGCCGCCCGGTGCCGCTCCACGAGATCGGCCTGGCGGACGCGGATCCCGCACCCGAGGTGGGTCTCGCCTTCCCCCGGGACGTCGGACAGGCGGTGCGGTCGGCGACGGACCTCTACCGCCTCGACCTCGCAGGCCGGCGTGCCGGCTCCGGCGGCATCTGGCAGTCGCTCGCGGGATCGTTCGCAGTGAGCGCATACGCAACGCCCGCCTCGCGATGGCTGATAACCCCGGCCGACAGTTCGGTCGCGCGCGAGGTGAACCCCGCCGAGGGCTCCGGCGCACCGGCCAAAGTCGGCCACAGCGACGTGCAGAAACTGCGGGAGGCCGCCGAGGACGCCAGGCGCTGGGACTCCAAGTACGGAGGCGGCGACTGGCGTTCGTCCATGGTGCCCGAATGCTTGCGGGTGGAGGCGGCGCCGCTGCTGCTCGGCTCGTACTCCGACGAGGTGGGCCGGGCGCTGTTCGGGGCGAGCGCCGAACTGACGCGCCTCGCGGGGTGGATGGCCTTCGACACCGGGCAGCAGGAGGCCGCGCAGCGGTACTACATCCAGGCGCTGCGGCTCGCCCGCGCGGCGGCGGACGTACCCCTGGGCGGGTACGTCCTGGCCTCGATGTCCTTGCAGGCGACCTACCGGGGCTTCGGCGACGAGGGCGTCGACCTCGCGCAGGCGGCCCTGGAGCGCAACCGCGGTCTGGCCACGGCCCGCACCATGAGCTTCTTCCGGCTCGTCGAGGCGCGCGCGCACGCGCGCGCAGGGGACGCGCAGGCCGCCGGCGCCGCGCTCAAGGCGGCGGAGGGCTGGCTGGAGCGCTCGCGGGACGGCGACCAGGACCCGTCCTGGCTCGGCTTCTACTCCTACGACCGCTTCTGCGCGGACGCGGCCGAGTGCTACCGCGATCTGAAGGCGCCGCGTCAGGTGCGCCGGTTCACGGAGCAGGCGCTGTCGAAGCCGACGGAGGAGTTCGTGCGCTCGCACGGGCTGCGGCTCGTCGTCTCCGCGGTCGCCGAGCTGGAGTCCGGCAACCTCGACGCGGCATGCGAGCAGGGCGTGCGGGCGGTGGAGGTGGCGGGGCGGATCTCCTCGGCGCGTACCACCGAGTACGTGAAGGATCTGCTGCACCGGCTCGAGCCGTACGGCGACGAGCCGCGGGTGGTGGAGCTGCGCGAGCGGGCCCGCCCGCTGCTGATGGCTCCGGCGTAGGCCCCCTCCTCTTCCCCCGGGTTTGAAGGCATTGTCAGTGGCGCAGTGCACTATCGGAGACGGGAGGTGGTGCGGGTGCGGCCGGGGATCGTCCACGACTGCGATGTGCTCGTGATCGGCGCCGGGATCGTCGGGCTGTCCACGGCGTACGCGATCACGCGCGCCGCGCCGGGCACCCGCGTCACCGTGCTGGAGAAGGAGTCCGGACCCGCCCGGCACCAGACCGGCCGCAACAGCGGGGTGATCCACAGCGGGATCTACTACCGGCCCGGCTCACTGAAGGCGCGGTACGCGGTGCGCGGTGCCGCGGAGATGATCAAGTTCTGCGCCGAGTACGACATCGACCACGCGGTCACCGGCAAGCTGATCGTCGCGACCGAGCGGGCGGAGCTGCCCCGGCTGCACGCACTGGTCCAGCGCGGGCGGGAGAACGGCATTCCGGTGCGGGAGCTGGGCGCCGCGCAGATCGCCGAGTACGAGCCCGAGGTGCGGGGCCTGGCGGCGATACAGGTCGGGACCACCGGGATCTGTGACTTCGTGGGGGTCGCGCGGCGGCTGGCGGAGGCGTCCGGGGCGGAGATCCGGTACGGCGCCCAGGTCGTACGGGTGGACCGGCGGCCCGAGCTGGGGGTCGCCGTGCGGACGTCCTCGGGGGACGTCGTCCGGGCCCGGGTGCTGGTGAACTGTGCCGGGCTGTACTGCGACGAGATCGCCCGGCTCACCGGGGACGAGCCGGGGATGCGGATCGTGCCGTTCCGGGGGGAGTACTACACGCTCGCGCGGCCTTCGCTGGTGCGGGGGCTGGTGTATCCGGTGCCGGATCCGGCGTTTCCCTTCCTCGGCGTGCATCTGACCCGGGGGATCGACGGAGAGGTGCACATCGGGCCCAACGCGGTGCCGGCGCTGGCTCGGGAGGGGTACGGCTGGGGGGTCGTACGGCCGCGGGAGCTGGGGGCGACGCTGGGCTGGCCGGGGGCGTGGGCGATAGGGCGACGGCACTGGCGGTACGGGGCGGGGGAGCTGCGGCGGTCGGTGTCGAAGACCGCGTTCGTGTCGGCGGTGCGGAGGCTGTTGCCGGCGGTCACCTCGGAGGACCTGGTGCCCGCGGCGGCGGGAGTGCGGGCGCAGGCGGTGCTGCGGGACGGGACGCTGGTGGACGACTTCCTGATCCGGGAGGGTGCGCGGGCCGTGCATGTGCTGAACGCGCCGTCCCCGGCGGCCACGGCATCGCTGCCGATCGGGAGAGAGGTGGCTCGGCGGGCGTTGGCCGAGCTGGCTCGGGCCTGAGCTTTTCGCCCCCGCCGCCCCTACCCGTCCCAACCCTGAGGGCTGCGCCCTCAGACCCCCCTTTCGGCCCTGAACGGGTCTCGTCCTCACACGCCGGACGGGCTGAAATACCGCCACCCGTAGAATCGAAGCACTGTGTCTGACTCCCTCTCCACCCCCGAAGCCCCCCAGCCCGTCCCCGGCCACACGCCCGGCGTGTCTGTCCGGCATACCCGGGCCAAGGGGCAGCCGCGGTTCCCGGACGGGCCGCAGGCCGATCCGGCCGGGTCGCACTTCGAGCGGCGGATCCGGAGTTTTCAGCCGCGGCGGAGCCGGGTGACCGCGGGGCAGGCGGACGCGCTGCAGCGGCTGTGGCCCAAGTGGGGGCTCGACATCGACGGGCAGCGGGTCATCGACCTGCCGGAGATGTTCGGCAACGACCGACCGGTCGTGCTGGAGATCGGGTTCGGGATGGGCGAGGCCACCGCGCAGATGGCCGCCGCGGATCCCGACACCAATGTGCTCGCCGTCGACGTGCACACGCCCGGCCAGGGCAACCTGCTCAACCTCGCCGACCACCACGGCCTGTCCAACATCCGCGTCGGCAACGGCGACGCCATCATCCTGCTCCGCGAGATGCTCGCCCCGGACGCCCTCGACGGGCTCCGCGTCTACTTCCCGGACCCCTGGCCCAAGAAGCGGCACCACAAGCGGCGGCTGATCCAGCCGGAGTTCCTCAGCCTCGCCGCGACCCGGCTCAGGCCCGGCGGGCTGCTGCACTGCGCGACCGACTGGGAGCCGTACGCCGAACAGATGCTCGAGGTACTGACGGCCCATCCGGACTTCGAGAACACGCAGGCCGACGGCGGTTTTGCGCCGCGTCCCGAGTTCCGGCCGCTGACCCGTTTCGAGGGCCAGGGACTGGACAAGGGACATGTCGTGAACGACCTGCTCTTCCGTCGCGTACAGCAGCGCGTAGACCTGCGCGCGGCCCAGCGCGTACCCCACTCGGACGAACCCCCCACCGGCGCCTGAGCCCACCGCTCTCCCTCTGCGGGCTGCGCCCCTCCCTCGTTAGGGTCAATGCCGTGGCCACCTGTCCCCCGTCCCCGACGCACCCCCCCGGTCCACCCGGCGGCGCACTGCGGCACGCGCACTGGTGGCAGCGGAAGTGGGTGCGTTACGGCGCGCTGATCACCCTGCTCGCCCTCTCCGGTCTCGTGATCCTCGCCCTCGTGCGGGAGCAGACCGGCACCCAGGGGTTCCTGGTCGGTCTCGGGCTCGCCGTCCTGCCGGTGCCGCTGCTCATAGCCGCCTTCCGCTGGCTGGACCGGGTCGAGCCGGGCCCCTGGCGGAATCTGCTCTTCGCCTTCGCCTGGGGCGCCTGCGCCGCCGCACTCATAGCGATCGTCGCCAACAGCTTCGCGACCAGATGGATAGCCACGGCCACCGCGGACCCGTCCAGCGCGGACACCCTCGGGGCCACCGTCATAGCGCCGATCGTGGAGGAGTCCGCGAAAGCGGCCGCCGTCCTGCTCGTCTTCCTCTTCCGGCGGCGGGACTTCACCGGGCTCGTCGACGGGGTGGTGATAGCCGGGATCACCGCCACCGGTTTCGCGTTCACCGAGAACATCCTCTACCTGGGCACCGCGTTCGGCACCGACCAGCTCACCGGCGACAGCGGCATCGCGTCCGTGACCGCAGCGACCTTCTTCGTGCGCATCGTCATGTCTCCCTTCGCGCACCCCCTCTTCACCGTCCTCACCGGCATCGGCTTCGGTATCGCCGCGCTCTCCGGCGACCGTCAGCGCTGGCGGCGCGTGCTGCTGCCGCTGTCCGGGCTGCTGCTCGCGATGGGCATGCACGCGATGTGGAACGGCTCGTCGGTGTTCGGCCCGTACGGCTTCTTCGCGGTGTACGCGGCGATCATGGTGCCCGCGTTCGGGCTGCTGACGTGGCTGGTGATCTGGACCCGCCAGCGCGAGCTGCGCACCGTGCGCGAGGAGCTGCCCGTCTACGCGGTCGCCGGCTGGCTCACCCCCGGCGAGCCCTTCGCGCTGAGCTCGATGCGCGCCCGGCGCCTGGCCCGGCAGCACGCCCGCCGCCACGCCGGAAAGCGGGCGGCGCGGGAGGTGGCCCAGTACGAGGCGTACGCGACCTCCCTGGCGTTCCTGCGGCACCGGGGCCGCCGGGGCCGCGCGGGCTCCGACTTCGTCGTACGGGAAGCGGAGTTGCTGCGGGAGCTGTGGCGGCGCCGGGAGGTCGCGCGCCCCGCCCTGGACCACGCGGCCCGGGTCACCGCGCCGCCGGTGCCGGTGGTGCCGCCGCCGTGGCCGGTGCACGGCGGGTACGGAAACCCGGCGCAGCCGGCCTACCAGCCCTGTCCCGCGTACCCGGCGTACAACCCGTACCGCACGTAGACATGCGTAACCGGCAGCCCTGACGTCGGGGGGAAGTGCCGTCAGGACCGCCGGGGATCACACTGAGGGCTGGGTGGTCAGGGGTTGAGGCCCTTGCTGCGCAGCCAGGCCAGCGGGTCGATGCCGGAGGAGGACCCCGCGGTGTGGACCTCCATGTGCAGGTGGGCGCCGGTCACGTTGCCGGTCGCGCCCACGCGCCCGATGATGTCGCCGGTGTTGACCTTCTGGCCGACGCTGACGCTGATCGAGGACTGGTGCGCGTACCAGATCTCGGTGCCGTCCTCGAGGGTGAGCACGGTCTTGTAGCCGTAGGAGCCGTCCCAGCCCGCCGAGGTGATGGTGCCGGTGTGGACGGCCTTGAGGAGGGTACCTGTGGGAGCGGCGAAGTCGAGGCCGGTGTGGTAGCCGGAGGACCACAGCGAACCGGCCTGGCCGAAGGTGGAGGTGAGGGTGTACGAGGAAGTCGGCAGCGCGAACTGCTTGGCGAGCTGGGCCAGCCGCTCGGCCTCGGCCTTCTCGCGGGCCTCCTCCTCCGCCTTCTCCTTGGCGGCCTTGGCCTTGGCCTCGGCCTCCTTCTCCGCCTTGGCGGCGGCTTCCGCGGCGGCCTTCTCGGCAGCGGCGGCGGCGGCCTCGGCGGCCTTGGTGTCGACCTGGTCCTGCTGCTGCTCGGCCTGGGCCATGATGCGGGCGCGCAGCGCCTCACCGGCGTCGGCGCCCTGCTCGGTGCCGGTGGTGGTGACCCCGATGTTGCTGAGCGGGGTGGTGTCGGCCTCGGGAGCCTCGTCCGCGGAGTCGTTGATCAGCGGCAGGTCGGGCATGGTGATCGCGACCGGCGGCTTGCCGGACTGCGCGCTGGCCATGCCGCCCGCGCCGACGGCGGCTATGACGCCGACGCCGAGAACCGTGGAGCTGCGGGCGAGTCCGCCGCGCTGCTTGGCGACGCGGTGCCGGCCGCGTACCGGGCGAATGGACTCCGCGGTGGGGTTCCACTCCTCCCAAGGGCCCTCGTCGGTGCGGGGGCTGCCGTAGCCGAAAGCCTCGGTGTCACGCTGGCTCGGCACGAACGGGGCCTCAGGGGCAGGCCGGTTTGACGCCACGTGGGCGTGCTCCTTTCCTTCCTTCTCGCCTACCGGGTTAGCTGACGGGTTCGGAGCAGGAAGGTCTCCTACGCGCGTATATCCGCCGTTCCATGCCCGGCGAAATACGCGCGATTCACCCCAAGTTGGTGGTTCCCCGGTTCCCTCGCGGGATTCGGCGCGTGCGCACGGAGCCGACTCTTGTGACGGCTGGGACGACCGCGCTGCGTTATCGAACGTTAATAGACCCAGGGCGTTGATTCCAAGCTGTTCCTCTTGATCATTAACGATTCCGGCCTGGACTTTCGGGTCACGACGGGGCTAAATCGGGCGAGTTGACCAAGTCTCAGGCGTCACACCAGTACTGACGGTGTGTCAGTTGTTATGCGGAGGGCGTCCATCCGATCACCCGGGGTGACGGTCAGGGTCTTCGTACGGCGAGCAGGGCCATGTCGTCCGCCATCCCTCCCCCGCAGTGCCGGCGCACCTCCTCGGCGAGGGCCCGGATCAGGGTGCCGGGATCGGCGAAGACGCGGCCGGCCAGCCGTCGCTCGGGGTCGTAGAAGGCGCCGTGCGCGTCCCGGGCCTCGGACAGTCCGTCGGTGTGCAGCAGCAGGGTGGTGCCGGGCGGGAAGGGGACCTCGTCGGCGCGGTCCGGCCAGTTGCCCAGCTCGCTCATGCCCAGCGGCAGCGCCGGATCCCGCGCGGGCAGCGGGCGCACGGTCCCGTCGGGATACAGCAGCAGCGGGGGCGGATGGCCGCGGTTGACGACCCGTACGACCCCGTCGCCGTGCGGGAGTTCGGCGAGTACGGCGGTGGTGAACCCCTCGACGGCGTCGATCCCGTCGCGCCGGGAGCCCTCCCGGTCCAGCGCCCGCTCCAGCCGCTGCGCGACCGCCTCCAGGGTCGGCTCCTGCTCGGCCGCCTCCCGGAACGCCCCGATGACGACGGCGACGGCCGCGACCGCCCCCATGCCCTTGCCGCGCACGTCACCGACGACGAGCCGGACGCCGTACGCGCTGTCCTGCACCGCGTACAGGTCGCCGCCGATGAACGCGTCGGCCTGCGCCGCCTCGTAGCGGGCGGCGATCTCGTACCCGCCGAGCCGCTCCATGGGCAGGGGCAGGACGGCTCGCTGAGTGGCCTCGGCGATCTCCCGCTGCGAGGCGAGCCGCTGATGGCCCTCGCGCACGACGAGATTGAGTACGACGGCCAGGACCGCGACCGTGACCACGGTGAGCACCTCGGTGACCGTGTCCCCGTCGAGGCCGAAGCCGAAGCGGACATGGACCGCGTAGGCGGCTATCAGGGCCGCGATCCCGGTGACGACGGTGCCGAGGAGCCCGAAGAACGGCGCGGCGACCAGCGGGGCGGCGGTGAAGAAGGGGATCGCGGTGTAACCGCGGGGGGTGACGAAGTCGTACAGGACCCCACCCGCGATGAGCAGCGCCGGGAGCAGCCGTACGAAGGTGCGCGCGGGCGGGACGCGCCGTGCGTCCGCCACCCCTGAAGTCCGCACCGCCGCCTCCTGCCACGTCCGCCGTCCCTCCAGGTTTCCCGGAGCGGGGGCGGGGGGCGATCGGGGTGGGCCGAGTGGATGAGACCGGGAAGAGGGGGTGAGACCTGGAACACACGTGGCACGGACCACAGACGGCCAGGACATACACGCGGACACGACTGAGGGCCGGAACTCATTCAATGAGTTCCGGCCCTCGGCCTTCAGTAGCGGGGACAGGATTTGAACCTGCGACCTCTGGGTTATGAGCCCAGCGAGCTACCGAGCTGCTCCACCCCGCGTCGGTGAAACCAGTGTACGTCATCCGCGGGACGCCGAGCACACACGTTTGTTCAGGCGGCGGGATTCCCCGCGTGGGTCAGGGTCTCCCAGGCCACGAAGAGGTTGTCGGTACCGGCCGGGCGGGTCTTCTCGGCCAGTCTGCGGGCGGCCGGGACGGAGCCGCCGCGCCGGCCCTCCAGATGGTTGAGGGCGACCTCGAGACCGGGTCCGAGGGTCCGTTCGACCCTGCCCCCGCACAGCCACCCCGGCGCCGGCTCCCCCAGCTGATGGCGGGCGTGCAGTTCCATCGCGGCCGTCAGCCGGTCCTCGGCCTCTCCGTACAGATCGACGCCCTGGTGCCAGGCGGTCTCGGCGATGTGGGCGGTGGCGGCGAGGGAGTGGCCGACGTGCGCGAAGCCGCGGCAGGTCTCCTGGGTGAGGCCCGTCCGGTACGTCGTCTGCTCGAACCAGTACGCCGCCAGCCGCTGCGGGGTGTTCATGCCGGACCCGGCCGGGGTGAGCGGGAGGCGGCCGTCCTTCTCCAAGTAGTAGTAGGCGGGCACGCGGTCGCGGTAGCGGGCGAGGGCGTGGTCGAAGGCCGCGTGGTCGTCGAGGAAGACGGCGATGGAGATGGCGGCGTCGGTGGTGACGAGGTCCTGGGTGCCGTTGACGTCCGGGACCTTCTCGGCGACCTGGGGGAGGTGGGCGGTGCGCAGCATGCGCTCGAAGCGGGCCACGCGGTCCCGCGGCCAGCCCGCCCCGGGGCTGTACCGGACGATCTCGGCGGCGCGGGCCCACGTGGACCCGGCCCAGCCCGCCTGAAGCCCGGCGTTCTCCCCGGTGTGCCGCTGCAGCGTCGCCGACCAGGCGTCCATGATCTCCCTGGCCTTGAGGGCGTGCCGCGGCTTGCCGGTGACGGTGAACAACAGGGCCTGCGTGTAGGCGGCGATGGCGTCCTGCCGCTCCTCCGCACACCCCCGGCCGGCCTTCTTCCCGGCGGGACAGTGCACTTCGGCGCGCGGCCGGGCCCGGTACCTGTACGCCCCGTACTTGCTGTCCCGCATCCCCAGATACGCCTTCAGCCACGGCTGCTTTCCGGCGGTGACGTTCTCTCGTACGGCGGCCAGCTGGGCCGCGCCGACGAGCACGCCGGGGTGGGTGAACTCGGCGTCCGACGACAGCACCCTGGCCATGGTGCGCTCTCCGGGCCCGGCCGCCCCACAGGCGCTGACGAGCAGGGCGGCGAGCACAAGTCCGGCGGTACGCCTTCGAACTGACCTCATGTGGGCAGCGTGGCCCCGGCGGGGGTGGGGCGCAGTCCGTGTTGGGCCAACCTGCGTAGCCGCCGGGCTCAGGTCAGCAGATGCCGGTTCGGTTCCATGGCCCGGTCCGCGTGCTCCGGCAGCACCACCACGTCCGCCCCGGCCGCCGCCAGCAGCCCGGTCCCGTCCGCGTCCGTGACGAAGGTGTCGGGCTCCCGCCAGGCCGTGACCACTCTGCGCACCCCCGCGTCCAGGATCAGCCGGGCACAGGGCGCCGGGCGGGAGGCCCGCCGGGCGCACGGCTCCAGGCTGCTGTAGACGGTGGCGGAAGGCAGCCGCGGATCCGCCGGGTCGATCTTCGCCAGGGCCGCCTCCTCCGCGTGGACCACCGGGTCGTCCCCCTCCCGGGAGTGCCCGCGCGCGAGTTCCGTGCCGTCGGCGGCCACCACCACCGCCCCCACGCTGAACGCCGTCCGCGACGGCGGGCACAGCCGCGCCAGTTCGCAGGCGAGCCGCAGCCAGTGGTGGTCGGCGGCGGTCGCGCGCGTGCCCTCGCCGGGTGCGGTGGGTTCGTAGCGCATCAGCACCACGTCCTCGATGCGGCGGGAGTCCACTAGGCGGAGCCGGCCGGACTGGTACCCGCCGGGACCGAAGAGGCGGGGCGCGGAGGCGTCGCCCACGAACAGCGGCGCCACGACCAGCTGCAGTTCGTCCGCCAGGCCCTCCTGGAGGAGCTGGGTGTGGATCCGGCCGCCGCCCTCCACCATCAGCCGCCGTACGCCCCGGGCGTACAGGTCCCCGAGCAGCCGGGGCCAGTCCAGGTCCGCGCCCAGGCCGACCACGTCCGCCGCGAGGGAGGCCGCGCGCGCCCGCTCGGCGCCCTTCTCCGTCGTATAGACGACCTTGTCGCCGCCCGTGTGCCAGAACCTCGCCGCCGGGTCGAGGTCGCCGCTCCCGCTGACCGCGACCTTCAGCGGGTACTCGGGCCGCCCCGCGGCGACCCGTGCCGCGCGCCGCTCCGGGGAGTTGACCAGCAGCCGCGGGTTGTCGGCCCGGATCGTGCCCGCGCCGATCAGGATCGCGTCGACGGAGGCCCGCACCTCGTCGACGCGGTCGAAGTCGGCGGGGCTGGAGAGCAGCAGCCGCTCGGGGCCGGTGTCGTCCAGGTAGCCGTCGAGGGAGACGGCGGCCGAGAGGAGGACGTAAGGCAGAGGCATCGGCGCTCCTACGGGGACCTCGTGGGCTTGGTTCAAGTTTGAAGCAAACCTACACTGGCCGCATGACGACCCGCTGGCTCACCCCCGAGGAGCAGCGCGCCTGGCGCGCGTACATCGGCGCCACCCATCTCCTGGAGGACGCCCTCGACCGGCAGCTCCAGCATGACGCCGGCATGCCGCACGTGTACTACTCGATCCTCGCCAACCTCTCCGAGTCACCGGAGCGCCGGCTGCGGATGACCGATCTCGCGGAGACGGTGAAGATCACCCGCAGCAGGCTGACGTACGCCGTGACCCGGCTGGAGAAGGACGGGCTCGTCGCGCGCGAGGGGTGCCCGTCGGACAAGCGGGGCAGCGTCGCCGCGCTGACCGACAAGGGCATGGCCGCGCTGGAACGGACCGCCCCCGGCCATGTCGCCACCGTGCGGGCCGCCCTCTTCGATCACCTCACCCCGGAGCAGGTCGGCCAGCTGGAGGAGATCTTCGGCGGTGTCACCCGGGCGCTGCAGGGCGGGGAGTCGACGGACATGCCCTGGCTGCGCCGCTCGGGCGGCTGCGGCGGGGGCGAATGAGGCGTCGCCGCACCGCGATTCGCGCCATGCGCGCGCCGCGATGCACGTACGCGTGCCGCGATCCACGCCACTACGCGCGCCGCGGTCCACGTCACAAACCAGTTGCTTCAAACTTCAAGCATGAGCTAGGGTCCCGTATCGAGGAGCTGCTTCAAATCTGAAGCAGTAAGCCCTCCGACGACCGGAGACCCGCATGTCCGACCAGCCCGCCGCCACCCCGCGCTCCCGCGTCCGCGTACCGCTGCGTTTTCACGACGGCTACGGTGTCGACGCCGACCTCGTCACCTTCCACGGCCTCTCCGACGGCCAGGAGCACGTGGCCGTCGTCCTCGGCGACCCCGGACCCATCCCGCTCGTCCGGCTCCACTCCGAGTGCCTGACCGGCGATGTCTTCGGCTCGGCCCGCTGCGACTGCGGCCCCCAGCTGCGCGAGGCGGTCGAGCGCATCGCGGAGCGCGGCGGCGTGCTGCTCTACCTCCGCCAGGAGGGCCGTGGCATCGGCCTCTACAACAAGCTCGACGCGTACGCCCTCCAGGACCAGGGCCTCGACACCTACGCCGCCAACGCCGCCCTCGGCCTGCCGGAGGACGCGCGCGACTACACGGCCGCCGCCCAGATGCTGACCGCCCTCGGCATCGACGAGCTCGACCTGCTCTCCAACAACCCCGACAAGGCCGCCCAGTTGCGCGAGCTCGGCATCGACGTCCGCGACCGCGTCCCCACCGGCGTCTTCACCACCCAGCACAACGTCCGCTATCTGCGCGCCAAGGTCCTCCAGACCCAACACACCCTGCCCCTCGCCGAGTTGACGGGGCGCACGGCCGGCTGACGCTTCCCCGGAATGTCTCCCGGACCGCTGGTGCGCAGCCGTTCGACTCCGTACAGTGCTGCGGCCGGGCTGTGACTGGGGGGTTGCCGTGGGGCGGTTCTTACGTGCGGGGCGAAGATCCGCCCTGGTGTGCGCAGGCCTGGTGCTGCTCGGCAGCCCCTGGATGCGCGATCCGCTGAACGAGTACCAGCCGGACACCCCGCTGGGAAGCCTGGTCCACCGCTCGCTGTACGTCCCCCTGTGGGATCTGTCCCCCAGCTCGGAGGGGTTCGCCGAGCCCCTGTATCGCGCGGGCGACACCGCCCTGGTCGTCCTGGTCGCCGGTGTCGTGCTGGCGTCCTTGCCGCTGACCCGGAGCCCGGCCTCCCGGGGTCTGCGGTGGCTGGCCGCCTTCGGCGCGGGCCTGCTCCTCTCGCTCCTCGCGGCGGTGGCGTCCTGGGCCGCCGTGAAAGCCGACGGCGAGGAGTCCCTGCTGTTCTTCGGCTCGCCCACGGACGCGGTGATCGTCAACTTCCTCGTGGACGGCCTCGTCTTCGGCGTGCTGCTGGGCCTGACCCTGGCGCTCGTGCACGGCGGGACCGGTACCCGCGCAGCCATGTCCCGTATCCGCGAACGGAGCAGCACCATGGCACCCTCCGCCCCCCAGACCCCCGGTGGTGTCGTGGGCTCCGCCGCCCCGGACGACACCACCCGCCACCTGTGCGCGGCCGCCTACACCGACCCCGGGTTCAGCCGCCGGGTCGTCGAGGACGTCCTGCGCGACGAGCTCGGCGCGGTCGCCCCCTCGCCCGGCGTCGACCTGGTGCCGGTCGTCCGGCACAGCCTGGCGGCCCGGCGGCTGCACCGCGACCGCGACAAGCGGCTCGCCGCGCTCAATGTGCTGATCGCCCTCTTCGGACCGCTGTGGCTGGTCTACGGCCACCTCGCCTTCAAGGCGCTGGCCGCCGCCTCCCGGGCTCCGGGGCGGGCGGTGCGCGGCCGGGAACCGGTGGACTCGGCGGCCGCCGTACGCCGGCTCGTGGCCACGCTCCTCGCCCTGCTGCTCGCCGGGTTCCTGTTCGGCCTGTTCCTGTCCGCGCTGCCGATGCCGGGCTGGCTGAGCTGGCTGTGCGGCTCGTACGCGCTGGGCATTCCGCCGCTGCTGGCGGTGATCGGCGGCGGGGCGTGGGGGTTCTGGATCATGGCCCAGGGGGAGCTGGACGTCGACCGGCGGCTGCGGGAGAACCTGCGGCGCGAGAACTTCGACCCCGCCGCGGCCCCCAAGCCCGGCGAGGCGTGGGCGAAGGCGGGGGTGCGGGCCGTGGCCGAGGCGCAGTCCGGCAACGTGACCGTCTACAGCGGCTTCTCCCCCTTCGTCGGCCAGGGCGTCCACAACTCCCAGTGGGCCCTGTCGCTGCCGCTGCTCCCCGCCCAACCCGGCGGCCCGCTCACCGACTTCGACACCTGGGCGGTGGTGGAGCGACTGCGGGTCCGGCTGCGGGAGGCCGCCACCCGGCCCCCGCTGGACGGCGGCCCGAGCCTCGCGGCGCTGGAGGTGGAGGACCGGGTCTTCGCCGGCGGCACCCGGATCGCGGGCGACGCGCGGCTGCTGCCCGCGTTCCTGAAGGCGCCCGCGACCCGGCTCTCCGACCTCGTCGTACGCGAGATCGCGCTGGACCCGCAGGGCACACCCCGGCACTGTCTGGCCGCCCATCTGCCGCTGTGGGGCGGCGCGGTGGTGCCCAGTCAGCTGCTGCACGTCGCGGTCGTGGGCCGCACCCTGCACCTGCACTGCGACCGCCACGTCCTGACCCCGCTCCGCCCCGATCTGCGCCGGGTCGATCTGCTGCCCTCGCGCCTCACCCCCGCGCACCGGGCGGGCCTGCTGCTCTCGGCGCTGCGCGACAGCGGCACCGCCCTGTTCGGCGCGCCCCGGGCCGTGCTCGGCGACGCCCTGCGCGACTGGCGCGCACCGCGCCGCAGACGCCGGGAACAGGCGGCCGCGCAGACGGACCCGGCCTTCGACCGCGGGGCCCGCATGAGCATCCGCGAGCACGCCATGAGCGCCGAGTACCTCGACCACTTCCAACGCGTCGACGCCGAGCGGGCGTTCGCCGCGCTCGACCGGCACGCCCTGGCCGCCGTACGGGACTTCCTGGACGAGCACGGGGTGGACACCACCGACTTCCGCACCCAGACGCAGACGATCCTCAACCACGGGGTGCTCCAGACCGGCGGGGTCAGCGTCGTGGGCAACCAGGCCGTCGGGCAGGGCGCCCAGGCCACCGCCAGGACGGCCACGGCCACAGCCCCGCAGTAGGGACGGCCACGGCCACAGCCCCGCAGCAAGGACGGCCACGGCCCCGCAACAAGGAGGACGAGATGACCCAGCAGCCCCCTGAGAGCGCGAACTTCGGCGTGCAGCAGTTCGGCGGCCAGAGCCAGGTGGCCAACCAGGCCGTGGGCCCGGGCGCCCGGGCGATCGCGGGCCAGGTCTCCTTCCAGTCGCTCACCGCGGACCAACGGACCCAGATCCACCACCAGCTGGCCCAGGTGGAACGCCTGCTGGACGAACACCTCCCCGACCAGGAGCCGCCCCGGGCCGAACTCCGCCGGCTGCGGGACGAGCTGGCCGACAGCGCCCCCGAGCCCGGAGTCGTCCGCCGGGCCCTGGACCGGCTGGCGGCCGTCGCCGAACCGGTGGCCCCGCTGGCGGCGGCGGTGGCGGCCCTCGCCCAGGCGATCCCCGCTTTCTGACGTACCCCGGCTCGCGTCCGGCGGCCGTGCGCCCAGCCGTGGGCCCGGCTCTGCCCCGTCGCGCCCCGCCGTGCCCCGGCTGTGCCTCAGCCGTGTCACAGCATGGACACGACACCCCCACTCACCCCCGGAGTCACGCATGATGCACCCTCAGCGATCAAGAACCCTGGGGGGACCATGAAGACCCGTACAGCCGTCGTAGCCGCGCTCATCGCCCTCGGCGGCCTCACCGCCTGCGGCAGCGGCGACGACAGCGCCGACCCCGCCGCCTGCAAGAAGGCACTCGTCGAGCAGATGGAGAGCGGCAAGGAGGGCGACCGCCCCGGCTCCTGCGAGGGCCTCAGCGACAAGGAGATCGAGAAGATCGCCCGCGAGGTCGTCGGCGAACAGGTCGGGGACTCCCTCGAAGACCTCGAAGCGAGCCTCGACGACTCCCTGGAGGACCTGGAGACGGCGGCACCCTGACCCGGCGACGCCACGAGCCCCGGCCCGGACGCGGTCCGGACCGGGGCTCGGCGGTAGGCCCTGTGGGACTCGAACCCACAACCAATGGATTAAAAGTCCACTGCTCTGCCAATTGAGCTAAGGGCCCAGGCGATGTTGCCCCCACGAGCATAGCCGGACGCGGCCCTGTCTCCGATCGGGTATTGGCACACGGCCGCGTCCGGCGGGTGAAGGGTTACGGATCGACCGGTTCGGGGGAGCCGGCGCGCGCCGCCTCGCGGGCCTTCGTGCGTTCGTGATCGGCGTTCAGGAACCAGTGCCGCGCCGACACCAGCCACCAGGTCGCGGCGAAGCCGAGGACCACCAGGACGGCGACCGGGGCGTAGTTGAAGGTCTCGGCGGTGACCGGGGAGACCTGCGGCAGCATGAACAGCACCGTGATGACCCCGACCCACGCCACCGCCACCACGCCGATCACTTTGGACCAGCGCCCCAGGTGCCAGGGCCCCCGCTCGAAGGCCTCGCCCTTGCGCAGCCGCAGCAGGGTCGGGATGACGTAGGCGATGTAGAGGCCGATCACCGCGATCGAGGTCACCGCCGCGTAGGCCGTGACATTGATCAGATACGGCAGACCCAGCACCAGAGCGCCCAGCGCGGCCAGCCACACCGCCGCCACGGGCGTCCGCGTGCGCGGGCTCACCGTGTGCCAGATGTGCGAGAACGGCAGGGCGCCGTCGCGCGAGAAGGCGTAGATCATGCGGCTGTTGGCGGTCACCGAGGCCATCCCGCAGAACAACTGCGCCCCGATCACCACCAGGAGCAGCAGCTTGCCCGCGGTCGCGCCCAGCGCGTCGAGCAGGATCTGGGCGGGCGGCGCGCCCGTCGGGGAGGCGAGGGCTCCCTCGTACGACTGGATCGCGAAGGTGAAGCCCAGCAGCAGCACGAATCCCGCGATCCACGACGTCCAGATGGACCGGACGATCCCCTTCGGGCCGGCCGTCGAGGCGTCGTGGGTCTCCTCCGTCATGTGCGCGGAGGCGTCGTACCCGGTGAAGGTGTACTGGGCCATGAGCAGGCCGATCAGGACGACGTACAGGCTGCTCTCCCAGCCCGTGTTGTTGACGAACTCGCCGAACACGAAGCTCGTGGACTGGTGCTCGTCCGGTACGAAGGTCAGGGCCCCGACGATGACCGCGACCCCGAGGACGTGCCACCACACGCTGACGCTGTTCAGCAGCGCGACGATCCGCACGCCGAAGGTGTTCAGCAGGCCGTGCAGGACCAGGATCCCGGCGAAGAGCAGGATCGTCCGGCCGGGCGTCACCTCGAAGCCGAACTCCAGGTTCAGATACGCGCCCAGGAAGGACGCGGCGCCGAAGTCGATGCCCGCGGTCACCGCGACCTGCCCCAGCACGTTGAACCAGCCCGTGAACCAGGCCCAGGCGGCCGCGGTCCGGGGCGGCGCCAGCCGGTGGGCCCAGAAGTACAGGCCCGCGGAGGTCGGATAGGCCGAACAGATCTCGGCCATCGCGAGCCCCACGAACAGCGTCATCAGCCCCACGGCCACCCAGCCCCAGGTGATCACCGCGGGCCCGCCGGTGTTCATGCCGAACAGATACAGCGTCAGACAGCCCGACAGCACCGAGATGATCGTGAAGGAGACGGCGTAGTTGGAGAACGCCGACATCCGCCGGGCCAGCACCTGCGTATAGCCGAGCTGGGCCAACCGCTCTTCGTCACTGGGCCCGCTCGCTCTGGCGTCGTTTGTCATGCCCCCAGCGATTCCCTCGCCGAGGGCGTGACATGCGTCACAGGTGGCTAAAAGATGCCCTTGTAGCCCTGCCAGCCGCTCGCGATCTTCACGCGCGGTGCGAACGACCCCTTGCCGGTGCCGGTGTTGCGGTAGAGGTTGCCCGCGGTGTCCCGCGCGACCAGGTCGTTCTTGCCGTCGCCGGTGATGTCGCCGACGCCGACGACGGCGTTGTACGAGGTCCCCCAGCCGGAGAAGACCTTCACCCGCTCCTCCACCTGGCCGGTCCCGGTGCCGTCGTAGCGCCACAGCGTCCCGGACTTGTCCAGCGCGAGGACGTCCCCGAACCCGTCGCCGTTCAGGTCACCGGCGCCGACGATCTTCCGGTACGCCGTCCAGGTTCGGATCTTGACGCCCGCCTTGAGCTTGCCCGCGCCGTCGTTGGCGAAGAGGTGGACGTCCCCGGTGGAGGCCTTGCGGGCCAGCAGGTCGGTGCGGCCGTCGCCGGTCAGGTCGCCGGGCGCGGTGAGGACGTCGTACGCGTTCCAGCCGGTGCCGAGAGAGGTGTGGCTGTTCGAGAGGGTGTACGCCTCCCCGCAACGTCCGGTGTACCGGCGCAGTTCGCCGTTCGGCAGGCGGACCAGCAGCTCGGCGCAGCGGTCCTTGCCCATGTCGCCGAACGGCACGGCGATCGTCCCCGCGGGCCAGCCGGAGGCGGAGACCTTGTGGGTGAAGGTGCCCTTGCCCTGGGTGTACTGCAGCGTCAGGGCGCCGGTGGAGTTGAGGGTGACGAGTTCGCCCCAGCTGGAGTGGCCCTGGTCGTGGTGGCCGTGCAGGCCGCCGCTGTAGCCGAGCGAACCGCCGGTCGTGTAGGTCCCGCCGCCGTCGGCCGCGGTCGCCTTCAGGCTCCAGGTCTTGGGGCCGTTGTACGCGTACGTCCCCGCGTCCGTCCTCAGGTCCCAGCTGACGTCGACGTGCGCGCCGCTGCCCGTGATCGTGCGTTCGGTGCGGCCCCGCGCGTCCTGCACGGTGAAGGTCCAGTGGGCGGGCTTGTTCAGCTGCCAGTAGCTGTCCCAGTAGTCGACGCCGTTGGTGCCCTTCACGTCCACCGCGTCACCGGCCACGTCCGACTCGATCTTCGCCAGCGACTGCGCCGGCACACCGCTCTGCACGATCCGGATCGACCTGTCCGGTCCGACGTAGGCGATGTCGCCGCCGAACTTGTCCACCGTCCAGCTCAGGCGGCGCTGGTCGGCGGTGGTCCCGGCCGGGAGGTCGGCGACGGCCCGCGCGGCGGCGGCCGTACCGGAGTGGTAGTCCGTCAGCATCAGCTGCCCGGCCGTCCGGTCGTGCCGGACGAGATAGCCGTCGCCGACGAGCGCGGGGCCCGAGGGCACCTTGATGTTCTTCTTCGCCGTACGGTCGTACACGCCCGCGGCGCCCGTGGGACCGCAGTTCCAGTAGATCCAGCGGCCGATGACCTGCAGCTCCTTGACCGTGCACGGGGCGCCGGTGGAGACGGTCTGGACGGTCTTCTCCGCCTCCAGGTCGAAGGCGGAGACGACGCCGTCACCCGAGCCGGGCTTCCACAGCGCCGTGCCCCATACCGAGGCGGCGGTGATCGGGCGGGTGCGCCGGACCTCCGCCGTGCGTTTGTAGTCCACGTCATCGACGTACTGCTTGCCGGTGGAAGCCGCGTTGTAGATGTAGTAGCGGCCCGTGGCGTCCACGAAACGGCCGCCGGTGACCACGGGTTCTTCCGTCCCGCTGAGCGAATTCGTGCCCGTGCGAATCTGCGCGACCTGCCGGCCGGTGCTGCCCTCCATGAAGTAGCCGACCCAGGTGTTGCCGAAGCCGCGCAAGGGCACGCAACCCCGCTCCCCGGCCTCGCACGCCACACGCTCCGCATGGCTGCCGTCGGCAAACACGTCAGCGAGACCGCGACTGGTCTTGCTCACCACCGTCGAGCCGTCGGCCGAGATCTGCCGTCCGACCACCCACTGGTAGCCGCTCGGCGTGTTCTCCACGCTGGTCAGAAAGCCGCCCGCGTAGTCGATGCCCCACACGCCGTCGGTGATGATCGGCGTAGGAGTGGTGTCCGCGGTGGCCGGACCCGCGGTAGTCAGTGAGCCAGCGCCAAGGGCGGCCAGGCCGATGAGAGCGAGAGCGATCCGGGCACGCCGGGTCAAGGTTCCCTCCCCAGGGAAGTCAGAAAAGGCATCGCGGCAGGCCTCGTCCGAATCCCCCTCGGCCACCCTCCGCCATGCGAGCCAACGGATGTTAACAACCGTCACACAGGCTCCGGTAGGGGATTCCCGGCACGCGGAAGGGCCCGTACGACCGGAGTCGTACGGGCCCTTCAGAGGGTCACTCGGCGTCAGCCGTTGCGCTTCCAGCGCGGCTTGTCCTCGCGGCGCCCGAAGGAGCCGCCACCGCGGTGGTCGTCACGGCGGCCGTAGGGGCGCTCGTGGCCGCCGGAGCGGAAGCCGGGGCGGTCGCCCTGGCGGTCGCGGTTGAACGGACGGTCGCTGCCACGGTGGCCACCGCGCTCGTCACGACGGTCGTCCCGGCGGAAGCCAGGGCGGTCGTTGTCCCGGCGGAAGCCGCCACGGTCGTTGTCACGACGCTCGAAGGAACGCTCACCGCGGTCGTCCCGGCGGAAACCACCACGGTCGTTGTCACGACGCTCGAAGGAACGGCCACCG